>DATKEU010000206.1:0-5131 GCA_035544495.1 Polyangia bacterium
CCGATGCGCCACCGCCGCTGCCTCCCTGCCCGCTGGTTCCTCCGGCGCCCGCGCCCGGAATCGTGCCGGGCACATATTTCCCGTTCGGACAGACAGACGCGACAATCTGCTGGGTGACGGCTGCCCCGTAGAAGTAGGTCCGGCGCGGATTCACGTTGCCGTCGGTTGCGCACGAGCCCACATAACCGGCGGGGCACTGGGCGTTGAGCATCCCCTTGCCTTGTGTGCACTGGCTCGCGGTGAGCCCGACGTACTCCGCGCAGTAGGTGAAGATCCCCTCGTCGACCGTGATGATGCAAAGGGGGCCTGAGTCGGTCGTGGTGCCCCCGCCCGGTGATGAGCCCCCTCCCGGTGACGAGCCCCCTCCCCCGCACGCGGCCGCGGTCAGCAGCATGGCGCTCCCGAGGAGCAGCCCCAGGCCGCGACGAAAGCTCGGATATCGTGCTTCGACAGTGCTCAGACAAACGCCCGCCGATCCGCTGTTCCGTACTCTCCTCGTTGTTTGGCTCTGCACTGGAATCATCTGTGGATGTCCTTTGTTTGAGTTTGAGTGTGACTGCGTCGAACCGACGTAATCTGTCATTTCGCTATTTTTGGCAGCGGAATGTGTATCCCGGAATCATTCAAGCGCGCAAGACTCTCTTCTCACAGTACCGGCGTTCCCATTCTCACAATTCGCGTGTTTGCGTTGACCGCGCGCGGGGTTGGCGCTGGTTGGCGCGCCGGCAGTGTAATTGCCGGCGCCTGTCAATTCGTTGATCCTGTCAATTGTCCGCTCACGTCACGCGATCACTTCACGGTCGGGCTGCTCGCGGTCGCCAGCAACGCGCTCGGCTCCGTGTGCGCGCGCGCGTGCCAGAGCAACTCGTAACCCTTGGCGGCGCGGGTGCGGAGGCATGCGGTGCGTCCAGCAGGAACGGTGAGAGAAACGACCGTGTCGGAAGGGACCGGAAGCGCCGCGGTCCCATCCGCCGCGGCGGCGCAGTCGCCGTCGGAACCGCTGCTGCCGTCCACGAGGTAGACCTCTCCGCCGCGAAACCCGGCATAGGCGTGGACATCGACGGGCCCGGCGACGATGGCCCGCGCGCCGGCGCTCGAAGCGACGACGGTGCCGCGGCCGGTGAACGTGGGCGACGTGGCGCAGGCTGTCAGGTTTCCGGCCAAGCCAAGAACAATGAGAAAACCGATCGATCGCGTGGTCATGATGGGCACTCCTTTGGGGTTCGAGTTCAACTGCTTCGTCCTTGCCCCCGGACATCACTTCAAAGGGCGCGCCAACCGGGTCCGGGCTGAAACGCCGCGATTCCTGGGCCTCGTCGCCGCTTTTCGCGGCGCCCCCATGTGTCCGGACACCAAACGGCTGTCCGCTCCCGCGCGATGTCCCGCGGCGGCGTTACGCGATAAAGTGGCGGTGGCCTCCAGGCAGGCGTTCAGATGACCCCCGAATCGGTACCCATCGCGGAAGGCGAGATCGTCGGCGGGAAGTACCGCGTCGGACGGGCGCTGGGGCAGGGAGGCATGGGGGTGGTCGTGGCAGCCACGCACGTCCAGCTCGAGCAACGGGTGGCGTTGAAGTTCCTGCGCGCCGAGGCCCTGCGGAACCCGGAGGTGGTGGCGCGGTTCAAGCGCGAGGCGCAGGCGGCGGCGAAGATTCAGAGCGTGCACGTGGCGCGCGTGCTGGACGTGGGCGAGCTGCGCTCCGGCGCCCCGTACATGGTGATGGAGTACCTCGAGGGCGAGGACCTCGAACAGGTGCTGGCGCGGCGCGGGCCGCTGGAGATCGCCGAGGCCGTCGAGCTGTTGCTGCAGGGCTGCGAGGCGGTCGCCGAGGCGCACCGGCTGGGCATCGTGCACCGCGACCTCAAGCCGGCGAACCTGTTCCTGGCGCGATACCCGGACGGCCGGCAGATGATCAAGGTGCTGGACTTCGGCATCTCGAAGCTGCAGGGCCCGATGGGCAGCCCCGGGTTGACACAGGCGGCTTCGATGTTCGGCTCGCCGCCATACATGTCGCCCGAGCAGGTCCGCTCGACGCGCTCCGTGGACGTACGCTCGGACATCTGGTCGCTGGGCGCCGTGCTGTACGAGCTGCTGACGCGGCAGACGCCCTTCCCGGCCGAGACCGCCCCGGTGCTGCTGGCCGCCATCCTGCACACCGAGCCGGCGCCGCCCGGGCGTTTGCGCGCGGGCATCCCGCCGCTGCTCGAGGCCGCGGTGATGCGCTGTCTGCAGAAGGATCCGGCGCTGCGATTCCAGGACGTCGGCTCGCTGGCGGCGGCGGTCGCGCCCTTTGGGCCGCCGAGCAGCGCCGACTCCGTCGCTCGAATCTCGCACCTGCTCGGCCTGGTCGCCGCGGGCGCCGCACCGTCGCCGATGGCGCTGCCTGCCGACTCTGGCGCAGCGCCCGCGCTGGCGCCGGCGGTCACCGCGCCCACGCCCGAGACCCGGACGGCGAAGGTCGCGGCGACGCAGGTCGCGCCCGCGCCGGCTCGCGCGATGCGAGCGACCATGCCGATGGCCCGCCCGGCAGCAGCAGCCAGCCTGCCCAAGACGCGCGTGTTGCGGACCGGGATCCCGCGCGCGGCGCTGCTGGTGGCCGTCATCCTGATGTCTGCCACCGCGGCGGCGGCGTACTGGTTTGGAGCGCGAGGCGGTCAGCCACCAGCAGCCGCATCACTCCCCGCGCCCTCGCCCACATCGCTCCCCGCGCCCTCGCCCACGCCCGCGCCCGCGACCCAGCCCGCCGTCGCGCCCGCGCCGGCAGCCGCGCCCCCGAGTCGCGAGGTCACGCCCGCAACCTCCGCCGCGCCCGCGCCCGCGGCCGCCGCGCCGGGCAGCGCCGGCGAGCGACACCCGACTCGGTCCGCGAAGGCGCGCGAGCGGCCGGCGGCGAATCCGGGCGCGTCGTCCCCGACTGGCGCCGTCGCTGGATCAACCGCCGCGCCCGCGGCCACCTCCGCGAAGGCGCCCTCCCCGCCGTCGGCCGCGTGCGCCGAGCTGCTGGAGCGGCAGAGCCTCGGAGAGACTTTGACTCCGCAAGAGGCCTCCGTCTACGCTCGCGACTGCAAGAAGCGATAGGTTTGCTTCGCATGCTGAAACGAAACGAACGGATGGCGCTCTTGGGGGTCCTGCCGCTGGTGGCGCTGGGCGGTTGCTATCCGGCGCCCGCGAAGCCGCCGCCCGACCAGGACCTGGCGCACGCCGCCCAGCACGTCACGGACGATCTCTTGCACCAGCTTGGTCCCAGCGCCTTCGCCACGCAGACGACGTCGATCGATCCCATGCTCGACGCCCGCACCGGACAGCAAACGCACGCCTGCGAGCGCACGCAGGCGGAGCTGACCCAGTCGTTGCTGGCCACGGCGCGGGGCCTGAAGCTGATCCCGTTCGGCAGCGCCGGCGCCGCCGAGGCACGCTGGCTGGTCACGGGGACGCTGACGGTCCTGCCCGAGCCCGACCGGTTTCACCTGAGCGTGGCGATCTCCGACCGTCAGAGCGGCATCGTGATCGCCCAGGCCGTCACGTCGTTCCGCGAGGCCGGCATGGATCTGTCACCGACGAAGTTCTATGGGGACAGCCCGTCGCTGGTGCGGGACCGCTCCGTCGACGGCTACGTCAAGACGGCGGCGACGCCGCGCGGGCAGCAGGCCGATCCGCTGTACATCGATCAGGTGCCGACGTCGGCGCTGCTGTCGGACGCGCTGACCGCCTACAACGCCGAGAAATGGGACGAGGCGCTGAAGCTGTACGAGGCGGCGGTGCAGCGCAAGGACGGCCAGCAGCTGCGCACCTTCAACGGCATCTACCTGGCGAACGTGCGCCTCGGAAAAGTGAAGGAGGCCGAGGCGGCGTTCGCGAAGATCGCGGCGCTGGGCCTCGCCACCAACAACCTGGCGGTCAAGCTGCTCTTTCGTCCGGGTGGCACCGACTTCTGGCCCGATCCCAAGGTCAGCGCGCTTTACCCGATGTGGCTGCGCCAGATCGCCCACGTCGCGCAGGGCGCGGACAGGTGCCTCGACATCGTGGGCCACACCAGCCGCAGCGGCTCGCAGCAGATGAACGATCGCCTGTCGCTGGCGCGCGCGACCGCCGTGCGCGACATCCTCGAGCGCGACGTGCCGGGCGTCGCGCGCAAGTGGCACGTCGCCGGCGTCGGCTATCGCGAGAACCTGGTGGGCTCCGGCACCGACGACGAGCGCGACGCGCTCGACCGGCGCGTCGAGTTCAAGGTCGTCCCCTGCGGGACGTGAAGCGCGACGCCGGCGATCGGCCCGATCGTCAGTACTTGGCGTAGGACTTCTCCTCGACGATCGCGCTGTCGAAGAGCTCGTTGATGCGGCGCTTGACGGCGGCGCGCTGGTCGTTGGTGCGGTAGACGGAGCGGGCCAGCGAGACGAACATCGGGCCGAAGTCGGCGGCGCGTTCGCAGTCGCGGATCTCGTCCTCCACGCGCCACAGCGTCTCGTTGATCGTCTTCAGCTGGCGGGTCAGGGCGTCGAGCTCGGGTGACGGGGCCAGGGCGCGATCGCGGGCGGCGCGCAGGACCGCCAGCTCGTGTCGGATGTTGGCCAGCTTGTCGCGGGCGGCGATGTGGGCCGACTTGATCTCCAGGATGGTGATCTTGTCGACCAGCTCGCCGGGGCCGATCTCGACGGTGATGTTCATCCGGAGGTCCTTTCCGTGACGGGCAGCGTCTCCAGGGCGGCCGCGACGTCGGCGACGACGCCCGACCAGTCGCCAGCACGCGACTGGCGAAACAGACGCAGGCTCGGGTACCAGGGGGTCGCCTCGCCGCGCCGGCCCCAGCGCCAGTCGGGGACGTGCGACAGCAGCAGCCAGGTCGGGGCGCCCAGCGCGCCGGCGAGGTGCGGGAGCGCGGTGTCCGAGCTGACGACCAGGTCCAGGTTGGCGATGACGGCCGCCGTGTCGACGAAGGCGGCGTCCGGGCCGCCCTCGTCCAGCGCCGGTCCGAGATCGACGACGGGCGCATCCGCCGCCAGCGTCGCCAGCTGCTCGCTGCCGTGGCCCTTCTGCAGGCTGAAGACGTCGACGCCGAGCGCCCGGGCGCGCGCGATCGCCGGCGCCAGCGTGCCGAGCGGGATCGATCGGCGCGCGTCGGCGCGATAGGCCG
>DATKEU010000207.1:0-30911 GCA_035544495.1 Polyangia bacterium
GGCGCGCGTGCTGAAGATGGTGCAGAAGAAGGGGAGTCGCTGGAAGCTGACGCCGGACATGCGCCTCGCCTACTCGTTCGACGAGCGCGAGCGCGAGGATCGCCTGTCCGCGGCGCGAGCGCGGCTGCTGGACGTGCGCGCCTGCTTGATCTGAGCTCACCGGGCCGTGGCGGCTGCTCGGGTTCGATTGCGCCAGGAGGCGGGCGCCGCTCCGGTGGCCTTCTTGAACGCGAGAAATCCATCACGAAGAAGACCGCCCCGGCGAGCCGCACGGTCCACAGGACATCGGAGAGCGGGTCGCCGCCGGCGGTTGCGGGTGGCGGAATCCACGGGCGGAGGACGCCGCGGTTTCGGACGATCAGGCAAAGGACCTGGACGATGGGCCATGGAGGGAGCCGCCCGGACATCGTAGCGTGCTTCTCATGAGAGCGACGATGAGTCTGGCGGAGCCGGCGTCCAGCGAAAGCAGATCAGTGCGCGCGAATGGGATCGAGATTCACTATGTGGAGAGAGGCCAGGGCCAGCCCCTGCTCTTGCTCGACAACGCGATGGTGTCCACCGATCCGGTGTGGCGAGGCGATCCATCCGCCTACGTTTCCCATCTCGAAGAATTCGCGAAATATTTTCGGGTGATTGTTCCCGATACCCGGGGATCGGGCCGCACCGTCCATCCCGGCGGGTCGATCTCGCACGCGTTGCTGGCCGATGACGCCGCGGCCTTGATCGACGCCCTCGGCCTCGATCGACCGCTGATCTGCGGATTCAGCGACGGCGGCGAAACGGCGACGATCGTGGGCCTCCGCAGTCCGCGATCGGCGCGGGCGATCGTGAATCACGGCGGCTATGACCTGTTCAATCCCGACCCCGAAACGCCGGCGATCGTCATGACGAGGCAGATGCTGGGCGGCCGTCCGGACGCCGTCGCGCCGGATTTCGAGGCCATCGCCCGCGCCGCCGAGCACTTCGCGCCGCTCCGCAGCTTGCTGGATCGGATGAAGTCCGCTCACGACCGGGCGCAGGGAGCGGAACACTGGAGAAACGTGATGGTGCGGACCTTCGAGCGGATCAGTCGCCCTCACGGCTACACGTTCGAAGACCTGAAGGCCATCGCCGTGCCGGCGCTGATCCTGGTCGGGGACCGAGACCCTTTCTGCACCGTCGAGGAGGGCGCGATGGCCTATCGCGCGCTGGCGCAGGGTGAGCTGGCGGTGCTGCCCGGCACGGGCCATCTCATCAACGAAGCCGCCGTGGAGACGACGATCGCATTCCTGCGGCGCTGGGCCTGAGCCGAAGGCCGGACCGGACGCTCAGGACGCTCAGGCGCGCGCGCCCAGCGCTGCCACCGGCGGCGGCGGCAGGACGTAGTCGCGATAGTCGCCCGGGTTGCCGGACTTGCCGTCGATGGCGGCCAGCGCGATGTTGAACATCTCGCGCGCGGTGACGTAGTGCAGGTGGAAGCGCCGGCCGTCGTTGTAGCGGGTGGTGAGCTCCCGGTGCAGGGCGCGGCCGTCGTCGCCCAGCAGCGACGCGGCCTGTTTCTCGGGCGCGCCGTGCGTGTGCACCTTGACGAACACCCACTCGGGCCGGCCCAGGACGCCGATCCCCTGCTGGACCCAGGTCTTGATCCGCGCGGGCGTGCCGGGATCGCCGGCGCGCACGTCGGCGTTCTCGATGCGCACGCGGGGCAAGCCGCGACCGTCGCGCAGCGCGGGCGCCAGCGGTCCTTCGATGATCAGGATGCGGTCGTCGCGGCGCTGGTCCGGGCCGACGCGCGCCGGGACACCCTGCTCGTAGGCGCGCCGCCGGCCGAGATCGCCTTGGGGCCAGTAGATCCGGTTGACGATGTTGGGCTGGCACTCGTCGGGCGCCGAGGGAAACGTGAAGTCGGCGTAGCAGCCGGTCTCCCACAACAGCGGGATCTCCTCGGCGACGCCGCACCAGCGGCCGTCACGGCGCGCGTTGGCCAGGCACCAGTTGCCGTGAATGAAGCCATAGCGCAGGCGCCCGTCGGGATCGCGCGCCAGGTGCCCGTGGCCGGCCAGGTCCTTGAGATAGCGATCGATGTCGGCGCGCAGCTTGTCGGCGGTGTCGCCGTCGTGGTGCAGGTGCAGCTCGACCTCGCCGAAGCCGCGGCGGGCCAGATCGGCCAGCGGCTCGATGAACGCCGGGGCGTATTGCTCGCCGGGGAAAAAGAACGAATGGCGGGGCGGGCGGCCGTCGGCGTCGCGAAACTCGCCGGCCAGCGCCGGGTAGCGCTGGTGCCACGCCTGCACGCGCGCCAGGCCGGTGGCGTGCGCCTCCGAGGTGTCGGCGGGCAGCTTCCACAGCGGCTCGTAGTGATCGCAGAACGCGAACAGCAGGTGGCGCGGCCCGTCGGGGGCGGGCGCGCGCCAGCGATCGAGGGCCGACTGCGCGTAGAAGCGGGCGAACCCCGGCAGCCACGTGTGCAGGTTCTTCTTTTTCAGCGCCGAGAGGATGCGGGCGATTTTACGTCACGCTGCCGTCGGAGGCCGCATTTTTACGCGCGCCGCGCGAGGGCGGGCGCGCGTCCATTCTCGGATTGCGGCGGGGGTCTGGCCGTGTAATCTCTGCGGCATGCGAAAGACTCCCTCCCGGCTGATGTTGATTTCGTCCCTGCTGGCGGCTGCCGGCCTGGGCGCATGCACGAAGAATCGAGCGACCACGCCGTCCGCGGGCAACGTGGACACGTCGCAGGCGGTCGCAAGGATCGACGACGTGGTCATCAGCATCGAGTCCCTGCAGGAGAGCCTGAACAAGCAGTCCCCGTTCATCCGGGCGCGGTACACGACCATCGACAAGAAGAAGGAGTTCCTGGACAACCTGATCCGCTTCGAGGTCATGGCCAAGGAGGCGCAGAAGCGCGGCTATGACAAGGATCCGGAGGTGCTGCGGGTGATGAAGCAGCAGATGATCTCGAAGTTCCTGCAGAAGGACTTCGAGTCGAAGTTGCGCGTCGAGGACGTGCCCGACGCCGACGTCGAGAAGTACTACAACAGCCATCCCGACGAGTTCAATCAGAAGGACCAGGTACGCGTCAGCCAGATCCTGGTCAAGGACAAGGCCAAGGCCGACAAGGTCGCGGCGGAGGTGCGCGCCCTGCCGAAGACCCCGGTCGGGACGGACCAGAAGCCCTTCCGTGATCTGGTGGCCAAGTATTCCGAGGACGAGGATTCGAAGGGGCGCGGCGGCGACCTGCTGTTCATCGACAAGCAGTCGCCGCAATATCCCCGCCCGGTCGTCGACGCGGCCTTCGCGCTGAAAGAGGTCGGCGACGTGTCGGCGCCGGTGAAGAGCGACAAGGGCTATCACATCCTGAAGCTGACGCAGAAGCGGCCCGGGTTTAACCGCCCCCTGGCCGAGGTCAAGCGCCAGATCCAGCAGCGCCTGTTCCGCGACATCCGCACCAAGGCGCTGGACGACTTTTATGCCGAGATGAAGAAGAAGACCAACGTCGAGGTGTTCGAGGACAACCTGGGCAAGGTGGTGGTCGATACCTCCGGGGCCGACGGGATGGGCCGCTCGCCGGGCGCGATGGGGCTCCCGCCGGGGATGAACCCGCACGGTCCGGCGGGGCTGATGCCGAAATCGATGCCGGCGCCGCCGCCGTCGCCGCGCCCATGAGGTCGTCGGCGGTGCGGGGCGCGCGCCGGGCAGGTCTGGTCGCGGCGCTGCTGGCGCTGGCGGCCGCGGGCGGCGCGCGGGCGCGCGTGGTGGAGAAGATCGCCGCCGTCGTGGGCGACAACGTCGTCCTCGCCAGCGAGGTCGAGGAGAAGGCGGGGCCGCTGCTGTCGGAGGCGGCGCAGATCCCCGATCCCACCAAGCGCGGCGCGCGGGCCAGCGCCCTGCGCCACGAGGTGCTGGATCGCCTGATCGACGACGAGCTGATCCTGCAGCAGGCCAGCGAGCTGAAGTTGACCATCACCAGCGAGCAGGTCGACTCCTCGATCGACGAGATCAAGCGCCAGAACGGCATCGACGACGCGCAGCTGCTGGAGGCCCTGAAGGGGCAGGGGATGACCATGCAGAACTATCGCGCCGACATCAAGCGCCAGCTGCTGCGCTTCCGGGTCATCAACATCGCCGTGGGATCGCGGGTGTCGATCTCCGACGAGGACGTGAAGTCGTATTACGACCGCCACATGAAGACCGGGTCGAACACGCAGGTGCGCGCGAGCCACGTCTTCGTGGCCATCCCCGACGGCGCCGACGCGAGCGTGGTGGCGGAAAAACAGGCGCAGGCCCAGCGCGTCCTGGAGCGCGCGCAGAAGGGCGAGGACTTCGCCAAGCTGGCGCGCGAGCTGTCCGACGATCCCGCCACGCGCGGCGAGGGCGGCGACCTCGGCTATTTCGGCAAGGACATGCTGCCGAAGCCGATCGAGGAGATCGTCTTCGCCATGAACGTGGGCGACATTCGCGGCCCGGTGCGCGCCGACCGCGGCTTTCACGTCATCAAGCTGGTCGATCGCCGCATCAAGGAAGCCAAGCCGCTGGAAGAGGTGAAGGACGACATCCGCATGCAGCTCCGCCAGAAGGAGATGGAGCGGCAGACGAAGACATACCTGACCGAGCTGCGCAAGAAGACGCTGGTCGACGTCCGGTACTGAACCGCGACCGACGGACGCGGTCGGTTCACGCCGGAAACAGCTGCTCGCCGCCGTCGACGCGGATGACCTGGCCGGAGATGTACGAGGCCGCGTCGGAGGCGAGGAAGGCGACGGTGCGGGCGATCTCCTCGGGCCAGCCGTAGCGGATGAGGGTGCCGTCCTTCACCTTGCGGGATTCGTCGACGGGACGGCTGGCGAGGAAGCGCGGGGTGACGACGCCGCCGGGGGCGACGGCGTTGACGTGGACGTTGTGCGGGCGCGCCTGGGCGGCCAGGCAGCGCGTGTATTCGTGGACGGCCGCCTTCGCCGTGCTGTAGATGGCCTCGTTCTCGCGGCCGGAGAGGCCGGAGACGCTGCCGATGTTGACGATCCAGCCCTGCTTGCGCGCCAGCATCTCGGGGGCGACGGCGCGGCAGGGGAGGATGCAGGTCATGATGTTGCGATCCAGCACCGCGCGCAGATCGCGGACCGAGATGTTGACGGCGTCGTTGCCCACCGGCTTGCCGGCGTTCGGCGAGGTGACGCCCAGGGCGCCGATGTCGCCGCCCGCGCAGTTGACCAGCACGTCGATGCGGCCGAAGCGGGCGCGGATCTGACCGACGATGGCGTCGACGGTGGCCTCGTCGGCGAGATCGCCCGCCACCGGCAGCACGTCCACGCCGTGCGCCCCGGCGATGGCGCGGGCCACGGCGTCCAGCGAGTCGGCTTCGTTGAAGGCGCGCGTCGACGTCGGGCTGGTGCCGTGCACGGCCAGGCGCGCGCCCAGCTCGGCCAGGTGCTCGGCGATGACGCGGCCGATGCCGCGCGAGGAACCCGTGACCCAGGCGGTCTTTTCAGCGAGAGGGCGAGGCTGCGACATGCCCTTCCGATATCATCTTTGCCCGTCGATGTCGCCGCCGCCGCCGCCCGCCCCGCGCTTGATTCGCCCCTGACGTTGGCGTAGGAACGGTGGCCCATGAGACCCCAAGGAGGAACCCCCATGCGCCTTCCCCGTCGTCTCTTCGCCAGCTCGCTGGCCCTCTCGCTGGCCGTGTCGGCGGTCGCCTTCGCGGGCCGCGCGGCCGCCGCCGACGCGGTCGTCAAGATCGGCGCCGCCCTCAGCATGACGGGCGCGGCGGCGGTGTACGGCGGCAGCCAGAAGGCGGGCGTGCAGGCGGCCGTCGACGAGATCAACAAGAGCGGGCACCTCAAGGGCGTCAAGCTGGAGGTGGTGTTCGAGGACGACGCCTCGACGAAAGAGCAGGGGATCGCCGTCTTCCAGCGCTTCATCAACAAGGACAAGGTGGCGGCCATCATCGGGCCGACGCTGTCCAACACGGCGACGGCGGCCGACCCGCTGGCGCAGTCGGCGAAGGTGCCGGTGGTGGCGGTGTCGAACACGGCGCCGAAAGGGATCACCGACATCGGCGATTACATCTGGCGCGTGTCGCTGACCGAGGCGCAGGTGATCCCGGGCGCGCTCAAGCGGCTGCAGGCCAGGCTGAAGTTCAAGAAGGCGGCGGTTCTCTACGGCAACGACGACGCCTTCACGCAGGCCGGATACAACGTCATGAAGGCCGCGCTCGATGCGAGCGGCACCACCATCGTCGGCACGCAGACCTTCGCCAAGCCGGACCGCGACTACAACGCCCAGCTGACGGCGCTCAAGGGGCTCGGGCCCGACATCCTGCTCGTGTCGGCGCTGGCGGAGAACGCGGCCGGGATCGTCTCGCAGGCGCGCCAGCTCGGGTGGAACGTGCCGATCATGGGCGGTAACGGGTTCAACAGCCCGGCGCTGATCAAGAACGCCGGCCCCGCCGCCGAGGGTGTCTACGTCGGCACGGCCTGGAACAAGGTCAGCGCCGACGCCGCCAACCAGGCGTTCTTGAAATTGATGAAAGAGCGCAACGTCGATCCCGATCAGTTCTGCGCCCAGGCCTACAGCGGCGTGCTGGTGATCGCCGACGCCGTCAAGCAGGCGGGCGGCAAGCACGGCCGCGACGACATCAAGGGCGCCTTCGCCAAGGTCAAGGGGCTGGCCACTCCGCTCGGCGTGTTCTCGTTCTTGCCCAACCGCGACGGCGACCACGAGCCGGCGGTGCAGTGGGTGAAGGACGGCAAGTTCCAGATCGTGCCCTAGCACGACGGTGATCGGCGCGCGCTGGTGGGCCAGCAGGTCATCAACGGGCTCTTCCTCGGCAGCATCTACGCGCTGTTCGCGCTCGGGTACACGCTGGTCTTCGGCGTGCTGGACATCCTGAACCTGGCCCACGCGGCGGTGTTCATGCTGGCGTCGTTCGTGGCGCTGGCGCTGGTGACGGGCGCGCGCCTGCCGCTCTGGGCGGCGCTGCCGCTGGCGGTGGTCTTCGCGGGCCTCCTCGGCGTGCTGCTGGAACGGGTGGCCTTCCGGCCGCTGCGCGGGCGCGCCGACTCGAACATCGCGGGGCTCATCAGCTCGCTGGCGATGGCGACGGTGTTCCAGGCCGTCGCGGCGCAGATCTGGGGACCGAACGTGTCGCGCTTTCCCATCGGCACCGTGCCGGAGCGGCCGCTGGCGTTTCTGGGCGGCGTCATCTCCAGCTTGCAGCTCTTCATCATCGGCGTGGCGCTGGCGCTGTTCGTGGCGCTGACGTTCCTGGTGCGGCGCACGCGCTTCGGGCGGCAGATGCGCGCGGTGGCGGAGAGCCCGCGCGCCGCCCGCATCCTGGGCGTCGACGTCGACCGGGTGATCGCTACGTCGTTCT
Source organism: Polyangia bacterium (assembly GCA_035544495.1). GTDB lineage: Bacteria > Myxococcota_A > Polyangia > Fen-1088 > Fen-1088 > DATKEU01. The sequence goes on from DATKEU010000207.1 coordinate 7,349, forward strand.
TCATCTCGTCGGCGCTGGGCGGGGCGGCGGGGGTGCTGTTCGCGCTGGCGTTCAACTCCATCCAGCCCGACATGGGCCGCTCCGTCGAGCTCAAGGGCCTGGCGGTGATCATCCTCGGCGGCATGGGATCGATGGTGGGCGCGGTGGTGGCGGGGTTCGCGCTGGGCCTGGTCGAGGTGCTGGTGGTGGCGCACCTCGGCGGGTCGTGGCGCGACGCCATCTCGTTCGGGGCGCTGTTCCTCATCCTCATCGTGCGGCCGCGCGGGCTGCTCGGCGCGGCGTCGCTGCGCGAGGCGTGAGAAGCGCCGTGTGGGCGGCGCTGGGCGATCTCTACGCGACCTACCAGTCGACCCTGGGGTACATCGGCATCAACGCGCTGCTGGCGCTGTCGGTGTACACGACGCTGGCGTGCGGGCAGCTGGCGCTCGGCAACGCGGGGTTCATGGCGCTGGGGGCGTACGCGGCGGCGCTGGCGACCGTGCGCGCGGGGCTGCCGTTTCCGCTGGCCCTGACGGCCGCGGCGGCGCTGCCGGCGGCGGTGGCGGTGCCGCTGGGGCTGCCGGTGCTGCGCCTGCGCGGCGTCTTTCTCGCCATCGCCACCATCGGCTTCGGCGAGATCGTGCGCCTCGCGATCGTCAACTGGGACTATGCGGGCGGGGCGCAGGGGATCGTCGCCATCCCGCAGAAGGCGAGCCTGGCTCTGATCGCGCTCTGCCTGGCGGCCGCGCTGTTCGTGCTCGGCCGCCTGCGCGGATCGAAGTGGGGGTTCGCCCTGGAGGCGATCCGCGAGGACGAGCCGGCGGCGCGCACGATGGGCATTCCCACGGCGGCGTACAAGCTGGCGATGCTGGCGCTGGGCGCCGCCCTCGCCGGGCTGGCGGGCGGGCTGGAGGCGCACTTCACGTTCATGGTGGCGCCGAACGGCTTCTCGTTCGAGCGCGTGGTCGACATGCTGGTCTATGCCGTCGTCGGCGGCGCGCGCACGTTCTGGGGTCCGGCCGTGGGCGCGGCGTTCCTGACCGTGCTGCCGGAATTTCTGCGCGAGGTCTCGCCGCTTCTCGGCCTCGAGCCGGGTCCGACGCGGCTGATGATCAACGGATTGATCTTGCTGCTGGTGATCCTGTTTCTGCCGAACGGCCTGGTGTCGCTGCCGGCGCGCCTGCGCGCGCGCCTGGCGCGGGCCCGGGCGGTGAGGGCGTCGTGACGGCGGCGCTGGTCCTCGAGGGGGTGCGGCGCGCGTTCGGCGGCGTCGCCGCCGTCGACGGGGCGGCGCTGGCGGTCGCGCCCGGCACGGTGCACGGGCTCATCGGTCCGAACGGCTCGGGCAAGACGACGGTGATCAACTTGATCTCCGGGCTCCTGCGCGCGGACGCGGGGACGATCGCCGTCGGGGGGCGGGCGGTGGGCGGGCTGCCGGCGCACCGGATCGCGGCGCTGGGCGTGGCGCGCACGTTCCAGAACATCCGCCTCTTTCCCGAGCTGTCGGCGCGCCACAACGTGCTGGTCGGCGAGCACCTGCACCGGCGCGCCTCGCTGCCAGCGCGCCTGGCGCTGCTGCCGTCGGCTCGCGCCGAGGAGCGCGCCGCCGCCGAGATCGCGGCGGCGCTGCTCGCGCGCGTGGGCCTCGCCGCGCGCGCCGAGGAGAAGGCGCGCCACCTCTCCTACGGCGAGCAGCGCCGCGTGGAGATCGCGCGCGCCCTGGCCGCGCGCCCGCGCGTCCTGCTGCTCGACGAGCCGACCGCCGGCATGAACCCGGTCGAGGTGCAGGCGATCGCGGCGCTGATTCGCCAGGTGGCCGCCGACGGCTGCGCGGTGCTGCTGGTCGAGCACAACGTGCGCCTGGTGATGGACGTCTGCGATCACCTGACCGTGCTCAACTTCGGGCGCGTGATCGCCGACGGCGCGCCGCCCGCGGTGGTCAGCGATCCGGCGGTGATCGCCGCCTATCTCGGGAGCGCGCCGGCGTGAGCGCGCCGCTGCTGGAGGTGCGCGACCTCTCGGTCTCCTACGGCCACGTCGAGGCGGTGCGCGGCGTCTCGCTGTCGGTGGCGGCGGGGCGGATCGTCACCCTCATCGGCCCCAACGGCGCCGGCAAGACGTCGATCCTGTCGGCGCTGTGCGGCCTGCACCCGCCGCGGCAGGGTCGCGTGCGGCTCGACGGCCGCGACGTGACCGGCTGGCCCGCGCACGCGCTGGTCGCCGCCGGCCTGGCGCTGGTCCCCGAGGGGCGTGCGATCCTCGGACGCCTCACCGTCGAGGAGAACCTGGTCCTCGCCGGCGAGCTGCGCCAGCCGCGCGCCGCCCTGCGCGCCGCCATCGCCGATCAGTACGCGCGCTTTCCCATCCTCGGCGAGCGCCGCCACCAGCCGGCCGGCGCGCTGTCGGGCGGCCAGCAACAGATGCTGGCCTTCGCGCGCGCGCTGCTGGCGCGCCCGCGCCTGCTGCTGCTCGACGAGCCCTCGATGGGGCTCTCCCCGATCCTCGTCCAGCAGGTGTTCGAGACCATCGCCGCCATTCACCGAGCGGGGGCGACGATCCTCCTCGTCGAGCAGAACGCGCGCCTGGCGCTCTCGGTCGCCAGCGAGGCCTACGTCCTCGAACGCGGGCAGGTCGCGCTGCACGGCGCGCCCGCCGATCTGGTCGACGATCCACGCGTGAAAGCGGCCTATCTCGGCGGATAGCGTCCGGGTCCTCCTGCGAGCCTCTCCGGTTTTGCGATTGCCCCTCTTCCGGAAGTGGCCTATAGGAAATCAGCAGGTTTTCCGGCATCTCGAGGCGACCTCTAGCCAAGGATCCCATGAAAAAGGCCAAGACCGGCACGGGCCGCAAGAATCAGAAGACCCGGAAATCCCGCCCCGCCCCCGCCGCCGCCTCGCCTGTCGCCAGTGCCGCCGCCCGCTCGAGCAGCCGCAAGCGCGGGCCGAAGACGCCCGCCGCCGATCGCGCCGCTGATCGCGCCAACGCTCTGCCGGTTCCCGTCGTCGGCGTCGGCGCGTCGGCGGGCGGCCTGGAGTCGTTCAGTCAGCTCCTGCGCGCGCTGCCGCCGAACCCGGGCATGGCGCTGGTGTTCGTCCAGCACCTGTCGCCCACGCACGCCAGCGCGCTGCCCGAGCTTCTGTCCAAGGTCACGCAACTGCCGGTCGAGCACGCGCGCAACGGCGAGCGGATTGCTCTCAACCACGTGTACATCGTTCCGCCGAACGCCGAGCTGACGGTCAGCGACGGCAAGCTGCGCGTCGGCGCCCGGCCCACCGATCGCTCGCAGTACAACCCCATCGACGCTCTCTTCCGGTCGCTGGCCTCGTTCGCGGAGGGCCGCGCGTTCGGCGTCCTTCTCTCCGGCACCTCGTCCGACGGCGTGGCGGGCCTGCGCGAGATCCGCGCCGCCGGCGGCACCGTGCTGGTCCAGGCTCCCGAGACCACCGAGTACCCGGCCATGCCGCGCGCGGCGGTGTCGGCCGGCGTGGCCGATCTCGTCCTTCCCCCCGATCAGATCGCGACCTCGCTGGTCCGTCTGGTGGCGCAACCGCTGCTGTCACCGCTCGATCTGGTGCCGCCGGCGCTGGAGGTGTCGTTCTCCGAGCCGCACCTGCGCCGGATCTTCTCGCTCCTGCGCGGCGCGATCGGCGTCGACTTCAGCCACTACAAGGAGCCGACCATCCGCCGCCGCCTGCACCGGCGCATGTTGCTGCAGAAGATCCCCGACCTGGATTCATACATCAAGCTGCTGGAGAGCGAGCCCGGCGAGGTGCAGAGCCTGTATCAGGACCTGCTCATCCAGGTGACGCGTTTCTTCCGCGAGCCCGAGTCCTACGTCGCCTTGACGGAGAAGGTGTTCCCCCGCCTGGTCGCGGATCGGCCCACCGACAGCCCCATCCGCATCTGGGTGCCCGGCTGCGCCACGGGCGAGGAGGCGTACTCCGTCGCCATCGCGCTGCAGGAATTCCTGGGCGACCAGTCCAGCACCGTGCCGATCCAGGTCTTCGCCACCGACGTCAGCGACCGCGCCATCGAACGGGCGCGCGCCGGCACCTATCCCGACACCATCACCGAGGACGTCTCGCCGCCGCGCCTGCGCCGTTTCTTCACCAGGGTGGATGGGAATTTTCAGATCTCCAAGATGGTGCGCGATCTATGCGTCTTCGCGCATCAGGACCTGACCCGCGATCCCCCGTTTTCCAAGCTGGACGTCATTGTCTGTCGCAACGTCCTCATCTATCTCGATCCGGCGCTGCACAAGAAGCTGATGTCGCTGTTTCACTATGCCCTCAGGCCGAACGGCTTTTTGATGCTCGGGCGGGCCGAGTCCACGGGGCCATACAGCGAGCTGTTCCAGGTGTTCGAGAAGAAGCACAGAATCTTTTTGCGCAAGCAGGTGGTGGCGCGCATGGACCTGGACTTTCAACCCGTCGATCCGGCCGCGCTGAAGGCGCCGCCCGCGCGCAAGACCGGCCCGCGCTCGCCCGAGGGGACCGGTGTCCAGAGCGAGGCGACGCGGATCCTGATCTCGCGCTTCGCCCCGCCCGGGGTCATCGTCGACAACGATCTGCGCATCGTGCAGACGCGCGGGCAGACCGGCGCTTTCCTGGAGCTGTCGCCCGGCGAACCCAACCTGAACCTGTTCAAGATGCTGCGCGAAGGGCTGTTGTTCGGGGTGCGGTCGGCGCTGAACGAGGCGCGCAAGACCGGCCAGACGGCGCGCAAGGAGGGGATCAAGCTTCGATCGAACGGCCATCTGCGCACCCTCGACGTCGAGGTGATCCCGCTGACAGCAGCCAACGTCGCCGATCGTCATTTCCTGGTGCTTTTCGACCACGCGCAGGCGCGGCCCGACGATGGCGAAGCGGCGCGCGGACCGGTCGCCCAGGCGAGCGCCTCCCCCGACAAGAAGAAAGAGCGGAGCGTCGAGGACGCGCGCCTGGACGAGCTGAAGCAGGAGCTGGCCACCAGCCGCGAATACCTGCAATCGATCATCCAGGACCTGGAGGCGACCAACGAGGAGCTGCAGTCGGCCAACGAGGAGATCCTCTCGTCGAACGAGGAGCTGCAGTCGACCAACGAAGAGCTGGACACCGCCAAGGAAGAGCTGCAGTCGACCAACGAGGAGATCAACACCGTCAACGAGGAGCTGCAGGCGCGCAACGAGGAGCTGTCGCGCGCCAACAGCGATCTCATCAATCTGCTGGCCGGGGTGCAGATCGCGATCGTCTTCGTCACCAACGACCTGCGCATCCGGCGCTTCACGCCCATGGCGGAGAAGGCGCTGAACCTGATCCCCAGCGACATCGGGCGGCCCATCGGGAACATCCGCCCCAACATCGACTGCCCGGAGCTGGAGGCGCTGATCCAGGAGGCGGTCGACAACGTGACCGTCAAGGAGCGCGAGGTGCAGGACCGCGACGGCAACTGGCTGTTGTTGCGCGTCCGCCCGTACAAGAGCGTCGAGAACCGCATCGACGGCGCCGTGCTGGTGCTGCTGGACATCGACGCCCTTCGCAAGCAGGAGCAGCGCAGCCTGCTGGCGCAGGAGGTGGCCTCGGCGGTGCTGGAGACCAACGACAAACCGCTGCTGGTCGTCGACGGCGACCTGCGCGTGCTGGCCGCCAACCGCTCCGGCGGGCAGAAGCTGGGATTTTCCGTGGGCGAGGTCTCGGGCAAGCCGCTCGGCGAGCTGATCGACGGCCAGTGGGACGCGACGGCGCTGCGCGGGCGCCTGGGCAAGGTCAAGCCGGGTGACCGCATGGCCCAGGCGCTGGAGCTGGTCTACGAGACGCCGCACCATGGCCGGACGCGACTTTTGCTGGGGGCGCGACGCATCGACAGCGGCGCGCGGCGATCGCCTTTGACCCTGCTCACCGTCGAGGAGGAGGCGAGTGCGTAACAGGCGCCGTGAGCGCGGCCGGCCGCGGCGCGCGCCCGCGCGGGCAACGGTAACGGCGCCGGCATCGGCATCGGCATCGCCGCGGGAGCTGCGCGCCCTGCTGGCCGAGGCCAGGGCCCAGCTGGCCGAGCACGCCGCCACCGTGGAGGAGCTGACCACCCACCGCGAGGAGCTGAAGGCGCAGAACGAGATGTTGACCCGGGCGGAGCGCGATCTCTGGATCGCGCGCGACACGCTGACCGATCTCTTCGAGCTGGCCCCCATCCCGTACATCACGCTCACTGGCGCCACGCTGATCTCGGCGGTGAACGTCAAGGCCGCCCGCTTCCTGGGCGATGTCTCCCGGGGCAGCATCATTGGCAGGCCCTTCGCCACGCTGCTGTCGCGCGAGGATCGCCCGCGCTTCCGCCAGCACGTCGCCGCCGCCCGCCGCAGCGGCGAGATCAACAGCATCGAGCTCGACCTGCTGCTGCCGTCCGGGTTGACGCCCGTGCAGATGGACAGCACGGTGGCCAAGACTGGCTGGCTGTACAGCGCCATCATCGATCTGCGCGAGCGCCAGCGCGCCGAGGGGGAGCGCCGAGCGCTGGCGGTCAAGGCGGAGGCGGCGCGCTCCGCCGGGCTCGCCAAGGACGAATTTCTCGCCACCGTCAGCCACGAGCTGCGGACCCCGCTGACGCCGGTGGTGGCGGCGGTGGCGGCTCTCCGGCAGGCTTGCCAGCAAGCCAAGCTGTCCACCGGCAACCTGTTCGAGATCATCGAGCGCAACCTGCACCAGGAGGTGCGCCTCATCGATGATCTGCTCGACGTCACCGGCCTGGCCCACGGCAAGCTGACCATCGAGAAGGACATCGCCGATCTGCACGAGATCATCTGCCAGGCCGTCAACCAGACGAGACCCGCGGCCGACGAGAAGGGCGTGCGGTTGTCGAGCGCGCTCAGCGCCAAGCGCTACCAGGTCTGCGGCGACGCCGATCGCCTGCGCCAGGTGTTCGCCAACCTGCTCCGCAACGGAATCAAGTTCACGCCCAAGGGGGGGCAGGTGGTGATCTCGTCGCGCAACGTTCGCGACAAGATCGCCGTCGAGGTGCGCGACTCGGGCGTGGGGATCGCGCCCGAGGAGCAGGCGCGCATCTTCGATCGCTTCGTCCAGGGATCGGCGGCCCGCTCGCGCGAGGGGCTGGGGCTGGGCCTGTCCATCGCGCGCGAGTTCGTCGCCGCGCACGGCGGGCGGATCGAGGCGCGGAGCCTGGGTGCGGGGCGGGGCGCCACCTTCGAGGTGCTGCTCGGAACGGCGGCGGTCGCCGATGCCGGCAAGCGCGCGCCGGCCACCCGCGAGCGCGACAAGCCCGCGCCGGCGGCGGCCGCGCCGGCAGGCGGCGGCAAGCGCATCCTGTTCGTCGAGGACCATCCCGACACCGCGCGCCTGATGGCGATCATGCTCGCGCGGGCGGGGCACCGGGTGAAGCTGGCCCAGTCGGTGGCGGCCGCGCTGACCCACGCCGACGAGCCGTTCGACGTGCTGGTGAGCGACATCGGCCTGCCCGACGGAACGGGCGTCGATCTGATGCGCCAGCTGCGCGCCAAGAGACCGATTCGGGGCATCGCCCTGTCCGGCTACGGCGGCAGCGAGGACATCGACCGCAGCCGCGCCGCCGGGTTCGACCGCCACCTGATCAAGCCCGTCGACCTCCCCAAGCTGCTGCAGGCGATCGATGAGCTGGACGCGGCGCCGCCCTAGATCTCAGCCCCAATTGTGAGGAGCAGCAACGCAGCGGCCGGCCCCGATCGTCGGCCGACTGCCGCGAAGTTCTATCCGGGAGCACGAACCGAGCTAGATGCAGACGCCGAGGGTGCAGGTCTGCTTTCCCCCGCATTTCGTTCCGTCGGGAGCGTTCGGATTCGTGCACACGCCGGTCACCGGATTGCAGGTCCCCCGCAAATGGCACTTGTCGGGCGCTGCGCAGGTCGTCGCTGTCCCGGTGCAGGTCCCGCCCACGCATTTGTCGTCGGTCGTGCAGACATTGCCGTCGTTGCACGGCGTTCCTCTGGGGGCCTCCGCGTTCGTGCACATGCCCGTCTTCGCGTTGCAGGTTCCCGCCACGTGGCACTGGTCGGGCGGCGGGCAGACCTTGGGCGCTCCCCCGACGCAGGCGCCGGCCACGCATTTGTCGCCGGTCGTGCAGGAATTGCCGTCGTCGCAGCCGGTCCCGTCGGGAGCGATCGTGTCCGCGCACATGCCGGTGGCCGGGTTGCAGGTTCCGGCCACGTGGCACTGAGCGGGCATCGCGCACGAGACTGGCCTGGTCCCCACGCACTGGCCAGCCTGGCAGATGTCGGTTTGCGTGCAGGCGTTGCCGTCGTTGCAGGGTGTGCCGTCCTTGGCGTTGGCCGCGACGCAGGCGCCGGTGGTGGCGTCGCAGACGCCCCCGACGTGGCAGGCGTCCACGGGACCGGGGCAGGTCACCGGCGTGCCGCCGCACGTCCCCTTGCCGTCGCACACGTCGCCGGTCGTGCACTTGAGGCCGTCGTCGCACGCGGTTCCGGGAGGCTTTGGCGCGCCCGAGCAGACGCCGGTCATGGGATCGCAGGTCCCGGCGGAGACGCAGGCGAGAGCGCCCGCGCACTGGACCGGGTTCCCTCCCGTGCAGGTCCCGTTTTGGCAGGTGTCGGTCTTGGTGCAAGCGTTGCCGTCGTTGCAGGGCGTGCCATCAGGTGCGGCGGTGGTCGCGGAGCAGGTGCCGGTGGCCTCGGAGCAGGTTCCCGCCGTGTGGCAAGTGTCCGCCGACGGTGGACAGGTCACCGGGGTTCCGCCGCAGGCTCCTTTGCCGTCACACACGTCGCCGGTCGTGCACTTGCGCCCGTCGTCGCACGGCGTTCCGACGGGCGCGGGCGCTCCGCCCACGCACTTGCCGTTCTTGGGATTGCAGGTGCCGGCCTGTGTGCAGGCCGCACCACCCGAGCACTGGACCGGATCGGCGCCCACGCACTTCCCGGCGTGGCAGGTGTCCGTTTGCGTGCAGGCGTTGCCGTCGTCGCAGGCCGTGCCGTCGGTGGCCGGGGTGTGGACGCAATTGCCGTCGGCCCCGCAGGCGTCCGCCGTGCAAGGATCGCCGTCATCGCAGTTGATCGGCGCCTGACCGGTGCACATCCCCGTGCCGTTGCACGTGCCGGGCATGCAGCCCGCGCCGCAGGTCGCGCGGGCCATGACATTCGCGCATTTGCCAGCGCCGTCGCACTTGCCGGTCAGCCCGCAGACCAGCGGGTTCTCGGCCGGGCAGCCGCCGTGCGGGTCGGGATCGCTGCCGTGGACGTTCGCGCACTGGCCGTTGCCCGAGAGGTTGCAGGCCTGGCACGTCGGGCAATTGGCGGTCGTGCAGCACACCCCATCGACGCACGACAACCCGGCCTGGCACTCCTCGGTCCTGGTGCAGGTCTGCCCGGCCGGCGCCTGCGATCCGCACCGGTTGTTGTTCGGGTTGCAAAGGTTCGGCTTCACGCAGTCGGTGTCGCCCTGGCAATTCGTCAGACAGGCGTCGCCCGTGGCATTGCAAAGGAAGGCTCCACAGGACCTCGCCATTCCGGTGGGCTGGCAGGCGCCGTTGCCGTCGCACTGCTTCGCCGGGTTCAGCGTCGCGCTCCCCTTCGGGCACGACGCGGCCATGCACTGGGTTCCGGCCGGGTACTTCTGGCAGGCGCCGTTGCCGTCGCACTGGCCGTCGGTGCCGCAGTTGGCGGCGCCGCTGTCCGTGCAGCGGGCGTCGGGCGCGTTGTTCGCGAGCGGCTTGCAGGTGCCGACGGCGCCCTGAAGATTGCAGGCGACGCACGGGGTGTTGCAGGCGCTGTTGCAGCAGACGCCCTGGACGCAGTTGCCGCTGGCGCACTCGCCGCCGCCAGCGCACTGCGCGCCCGGCGGCTTGAGGCCGCACGACCCGTTCGTGCAGCTGTTGCCAGCCGAGCAGTCGGCGTCCGCGACACACGTCGCGTTGCAGACGGCCGCGCCGCACTTGTACGGGACGCACGACATCGAGGCGGGCGTCACGCAGTGGCCGACGCCATCGCAGGCCGCGCCTGGAATGAAATTCGTGGTCCCGACCGGGCAGGCCGCAGCCTTGCACGGCGTCCCTGCCGCGTACTTCTGGCAGCCGCCGCCCTCGCACTTGCCGTTGCTGCCGCAGCTGGGGGCGCCCTGGTTGATGCAGCTGTTGGTGGTGTCGGGCGAGCCGGCCGGCAGGTTGGTGCAGGTGCCGCGCGTGTTGGCTTGCGCGCACGACTTGCAGACGCCGTCACAGGGGGCGGAGCAGCACACGCCCTGGGCGCAGATGTTGGACAGGCACTCCGTGTTGTTGTTGCACGTGGCGCCGGGGTTCTTCTTGCCACACGAGTTGCCGTTGCAGACGTTCGGCGTCACGCAGTTCTGATCCTGCGTGCAGCGATCGAAGCACTTGGTCCCGTTGCAGGCGAAGGGCGCGCACGATCGCGTGCCCGGGAAGACGCAGGCGCCGTTGCCGTCGCACGCCGAAGGCGGCGAGTAAACGTTGTTCGTGCAGCCCTCGCCCGCGCACTGGGTGTTCTTCGCGTACTTCTGGCAGCCGCCGCCACCGTCGCACTTGCCGTTGGTGCCGCAACTATGGGCACCGCTGTCGTGGCAGACGTTGCGCGAATCCAGCGCACCCGCCGGCAGGTCCCGGCAACGGCCTTTCGACGACGCCAGCGCGCAGCTGAGACAGGCGCCCTCGCAGGCGTTTTCGCAGCAGACGCCGTCCACGCAGAAGTTCGACGCGCACTCCGTGCTGGCGCCGCACGGCTGGCCGATCGGGCGGGGGCCGCAGCTTTGATTGACGCAGACGTGGCCGGTCTGGCAATCGCTGTCTTGGCCGCATGGAGCCTTGCACGCGCCGTTGATGCAGCGGTAGGGCGCACAGTCGTTCACGTCGGACTGGCCGCAGAGCCCGTTGCCGTCGCAGGTGGCGGCGCCGAGCAGGCGGTCGCCGGAGCAAATCGGCGGCGAGCAGACGGTGCCGCGCGAGTAGAGGTCGCAGCTGCCCTGGCCGTCGCAGCTTCCGGTCTGGCCGCAGCTGGCGGGGCCGCTGTCCTTGCAGAGCTTGCGCGGATCGAGGTTGCCCGCGGCGATGGGCCAGCAGGTCCCCTCGTGCCCGACCAGGTTGCAGGCAACGCACGCGCCCATGCAGCTGGATTCGCAGCAGATGCCGTCCGAACAGTGCCCAAGCTCGCACTGGGAGTCGGCGGTGCAGACGGCGCCGGTCGGCTTCGGACCGCAGCTTCCGGCGACGCAGGCGTGGCCGTTCGAGCAGTCGGCGCTGGTGGTGCAAGCGGCGGCGCAGTCCTTCGTCGCTTGGCTGCAGTTGTACGGGACGCAGATCTTCAGGCTGCCCGGCACGCAGCGGCCACCGCCGTCGCAGACCTTGATCCCGGTGACGGCGGCCTGGTTGCACGAGCCCGGCGTGCAAACCGTTCCGGTCGGGTACTGGCGGCACGCGCCGCTGCCGTCGCAGGTGCCGTCCAGCCCGCAGGTGCCAGGATCGGATGTCTTGCAGCTGTCGGGGCTGCGGGGACTGACGCCCGCCGGGGTGAACGAGCAGGTCCCCATCATGCCCGGGACGTTGCAGGCCTTGCACGTGTCCTGACAGGCGGATGCGCAGCAAACGCCGTCGACGCAGAATCCGCTGTCGCAATCCGGATCGCAGCTGCACGCGGAGCCGAGCGCCGCGCGCGGCGCCGCCTGAGCCAGACAGGCGAAAACGCGCCCAGCGTCGCGATCCCCGCGCTTGGGTCCTTCGGGTGAGCTGCCGTTACACGCCGCCGCCACAAAGAGCAGAACCAGCCCGCCGCGAACCAGTTGCTCGCGTAGCGATGTGTCATTCACGTTACACGCTCCGTCGACCGAACCTAACCCATCCATGGGCGTCGCCGAAACGACTATAAGATCGTTTCGCTGTCCGGGTGACCGCCCGAGACCTGCGATCGCCTCTGGTTGACCGCAGGTCTCGCGGGAGCTCGACACCGCCGCACATCGGGGAATGGCGCGTCCCGGATGCAGGAATCGATCGTCTCATCTCGTCTCATCGCGCAGGTTCGATGCAGATACGGCCACCGTGTAGACTCGGGCCGCGGCGCGCGGCATGCCCGCCCAGGCGAGACGGCGAGACAAGATCGATGCGCGGCAAGGCGAGGACGGGGTGGCGGGCCGGTTGAGGCGCCTCGCGGCGCACGGCCTGCGGGTCTGCGCGCTGGCGTATCCGCTGGCGCTGCTGGCGGTGGCCGGCGCGTTCCGCTTCGTCGGCGAGCGCTGGTGGCCCACGACCGTCGGCCTGTACTTGCCGCGCGTGGGCTTCGCGCTGCCGCTGCCTTTGCTGTCGCTGCTGCTCTTGCTCGGGCGCGCCTACTGGTGGCTGCTGACGCAGCTTCTGGCGGTGGTGCTGCTGTTGTTCCCGGTCATGGGGTTGCACCTGTCGGGCGCCCGTGTCGCGGCCGCGGGCGGGGCCCCGCCCCTGCGGGTGCTGACCTTCAACGTCAACGACGGGCGGATGGGCATCGACCAGGTCACCGCGCAGGCGCGGGCCGCGGGAGCCGATCTGATCCTGTTTCAGGAGGCGGCGCACACCAGTGAGGACAGGTTGCGCGCCGGCCTGCCGGGATACCGGTTTGTCGCCCGCGATCAGTTCGTGCTTTTCAGCCGCTTTCCCGTCGAGGAGGTCTTCATTCCGCCCCCGTCGATCGAGGGCGACGTCGCGTATCCCTGGCGATTCGTGCGCTATCGCATCGGGGCGCCGGGAGGACCCGTACACGTCTACAACGTCCACCCCATCTCGCCGCGCGAAGCGCTGGAAGAGCTGCACGGGCGGGGGCTGCGCGAGGAGGTGGCGAGCGGGCGCATCTTGACGCCCCGGGTGCGCCCGCTGGTGGCCAACGCCCGCCGGCGCGTCGCCCAGGTGCAGGCCTTCGTCGCGGACGCGCGCCGCTCGCCTTATCCCGTGATCATCGCGGGCGACACCAATCTGCCGCAGGGAAGCTGGGCCGCCGCGCGCTGGCTGGGCGATTTTCAGGATGCTTTCGCCGAGCGGGGCGCCGGCTTCGGGTACACCTTCCCTGCGCCCCGGCACCCGTGGATGCGCATCGATCGCATCCTCACCGACGGCCACTTTCGCGTCCTCGACTGTCGCGTGCTGCCGGCCGGGGCGTCGGATCACCTGGCGCTGGTGGCGGAGCTGCAGCGCGCCGCGGACCCGAGATAGAGGTTCTCATCGGCCGGGGTCCGTGCTTGGATCCCGCCATGCCGACTGTCGCGTTCAGCCTCGCATTGTGTGCCGTGGTGATTGCCGCCATCGCGCGGCCCGCGCAAGCCGCAAGCGACGAGAAGGCCGTCCAGGATGCGCTGGAAGCCTGGCGGCAGGCGATGCTGAAGAAGGATCGGCCGGCCTTCGAGAAGCTCTATCACCCGGACCTGGTCTACGCGCATTCGGGCGGCAAGACGGAGAACAAGCCGGAGGCAATCGCCAGCGTGGTCGATGGGCCGGCCAGCTGGGAGCAGGTCAACCTCAGCGACACGAAGGTTCGCCTGAGCGGCAAGATCGCGATCGTCACCGGCAAGGTCGAATATCACCAGCGCGAGAACGGGACGGTGCAGGTGGTGCCGCTGGTCGTGATGACGGTGTGGAGCAAGGGCCCGAAGGGCTGGCAGATGCTGGGGCGCCAGGCGTCGAAGCTGCCGGCGCCGGCGCCGGTCGCCGCGACCACGAAATGACCCGTGCCGCCGCACCCGAAAGCTGGCGGCGCGCGACCGGTGGATCCACGGCGCTGGCGACGCTGGCTGCCCTGGGCGCGGCCGTCGTCTCGACCGCCGCCTGCCACAAGGACGCCGAAAACGTACGCGCCACGCCGGTGCCGGCCGCTTCCGCGGACGCCGGCGGCGGTGGCGGTGGCGTTCGGACCTGCGTCGTCGGCGACGCGCCGGCTCGGACGCTCAGCGACGCCATGACCCCGCAAGCGACGATCGCCGCCATGCAGGCGGTGGCGGACTGGCAGCTGGCGAACCCCGCCACCCGCTGGCAGACGACCGAGTGGACGTACGCGCCTTTCTGGATCGGTCTTTCGAAGCTGGCCTCGATCGCGGCGGATCGCAAGTACCACCTGGCCATTCGCGCCAGCGCCGAGGCCGACCAGTGGAAGCCCGCCCCGCGACAGTGGCACGCCGACGACCAGGCGGTGATCGCGCGATACTTCTATCTCTACTCCGTCGAGCGCGAGCGCACGATGATCGAACCGTCTCTGGCGCGCCTCGACGAGACAGTGAAACGAAAGTTCGACGAGTCGCTGCAGTGGGACGAGGTCGTCGGGCCCGACGGGCGCGGCACGGGAAAGACAGCGGCCGGGACGCCGGCGATCATGCACCGCGAGTGGGCGTGGTGCGACGCGCTCTTCATGGCGCCGCCGGCGATGGCGGCGGCCACGGCCAACACCGGCGACATGAAGTACCTGGCGCGCGCCAACGAGCTGTGGTGGAAGACGACGGATTATCTCTATGACAAGGGCGCGCACCTCTATTATCGGGACTCGCGATTTTTCACCAGGCGCGAGCCGAACGGAAAGAACGTCTTCTGGAGTCGCGGGAACGGCTGGGTCATCGCCGGAACGGCGCGCATGCTGCAAGACATGCCGGAGGCCTTCCCGGATCGCGGGAAGTACCTGGCGCTCTTTCGCGAGATGGCGGCCGCGCTGGCGCCGCTGCAGGGGAGCGACGGATTCTGGCGCGCCAGCCTGCTCGATCCGGACAGCGTTCCGAAACCCGAGAGCAGCGGCACCGCGTTCTTCACCTATGCCCTGGCCTGGGGCATCAACCAGGGCCTCCTCGAGCGCGCGACCTTCGAACCCGTGGTGCGCAAGGGCTGGACGGCGCTGACCGGGGCGGTGTCGAACGGGAAGCTGGGCTGGGTCCAGCCCGTCGGCTACAAGCCCGGGGACACCTGCTGGGATCGCACGGAGGTCTACGGCGCGGGCGCGTTCCTGCTGGCCGGAAGCGAGATCTATCGGAGCGCGCTGCTGGCGGGCCTGGCGCCCCTCACGCGAGCGGTGCGCAACCCGAGCAGCGCGATGCGCTTCGACGACGTCGTCGAGGTGGCGCTGCGCCCCGAAGAGGTGAAGGCGGCCGCGCGCGGCGAGGCGCTGGTCGTCGTGGACGGCCGCTCGGGCGAGTTTCTCGCGTCGGAGCTGAAGCCGGGTGCTCGCGATCGGCTGCTGGTGCTGATTGGCGATGTCTATCCGGCGGAGGAACGGCCCATCCACGTCTATCGCAGCCCGACGGCGCCCGGGCTGGCGGCCGCGAAAGAGCGCGTCGCGCGCGCCGGCGCCGCGCACGGCGGACGGCCGGCGACTCTCGTCGTCAAGGTCCGTTAGTTTAGTTAGGTCCGCTGGCCCGTCTTGACCAGGCCGTAACGGATCAGGCTCTCGGCGGCGGCCACCAGGGCGTCCTCGCGCGAGCGCGGCGTCCAGCCAAGCAGGCGGCGGGCCTTGGCGCTGGTGGCGTTCTTGTTCTTGCCGAGCTCGGGCAGCGCCTGGCGCGCCTGGGGCGCGACGATCGCCAGCGCGCGCACCGCCCAGTCGGGTAGCTGCACGGTGGGCACCCTCCGGCCCGGGGCGCCCAGGCGGTCGCGCAGCGTGCGCGCGATCTCCAGCATCGACATGAAGTCGCCCGCCACGGCCAGGAAACGCTCGCCCCGGGCGGCGGGATTCTCCATCGCGCGCAGGTGCAGGTCAGCCACGTCGCGCACGTCGACGACGCCGAAGTAAAGCCGCGGCACCGCCGGCAGCCTGCCCTCCAGCATGCGCTTGAGCAGAAAGACCGAGGTGGCGTAGTCAGGGCCCAGCACCGGCCCGAAGATGCCCACCGGGTTCACGGTGGCAATCTCCATGTCGCCACCCTCGCGCGCCATGAAGTCCCAGGCGGTGCGCTCGGCGATGGTCTTCGATTTCACGTAGGGCGTCACGCCGGGGCCCGGCTCGGTCCAGCTGGTCTCGTCGAAGGGCGCCGCCTGCGGCGGCCGGCCGTAGCCGACGGCGGCGAACGAGGACGTCAGCACCACGCGCCGGACGCCGGCGTCACGCGCCGCCCGCAGCACGCGCAGCGCGCCGTCGCGCGCCGGGGCGATCAGCTCGTTTTCGTCCCTGGGATGGGTGGCGGGAAAGGGCGACGCCACGTGCAGCACCCGCTCGCAGCCCGCGACGGCGTCGGCCCAGCCCGCGTCGCGATTCAGGTCCGCGACGAAGAACGACAGCCGATCACCCGGATCGGCGGCGCCGCCCTCTTTCAGCATCGCGCGCACCTCGCCCTCGCGCGGTGGCGTGCGCACCGTGGTTTTCACCCGGTGCCCGGCCGCCAGCAGCTGCAGGATGCAGTGGCTGGCCACGAAGCCCGAACCGCCGGTCACCAGAATCGTGCTCATGCGCAGGTCTCTTACCACCTCTCGTCACAGCAGCGGCGACAGCAGGCGCGCGCCGGCCTCGGCCAGCCGGCGCACCAGCTTCTGCTGCGCCAGCGGCACGGGTTCGATGGCGCGGCTCTCCGTCAGGTCCGCCTCGAAGGCCGCGCCCAGACGCTGCGCCAGCGGCTGGTCGTAGAGCAGCGCCGCCAGCTCGAAGTTCAGGCGAAAGCTGCGCGTGTCCAGGTTGGCGGTTCCGACGATGGCCAGGTCGTCGTCGACCACGATGGTCTTGGCGTGGACGAAGCGCGGCAGGTATTCGAAGACCTTCACGCCGCTGGCCAGCAGCTCGGGCACGTAGCTGCGCGCCGCGAGATCGATGAGACGGCTGTCGCCGCGCACGGGGATCAGCAGC
This sequence comes from Polyangia bacterium, assembly GCA_035544495.1. Taxonomy (GTDB): domain Bacteria; phylum Myxococcota_A; class Polyangia; order Fen-1088; family Fen-1088; genus DATKEU01. Next base: position 24,081 of record DATKEU010000207.1, read on the forward strand.
CGCACGTCCACCCCGCGCAGCGCCGCCGTGCACAGCGCGGTCGTGATGGGCTCGCCCGGCACGAAGTACGGCGTCGTCAGCCACAGGCGCTTTTCCGCGCGCGTGATGGCCGTGAAATAGGTGTCGTGAATCGGCAGCGCATCATGGTCGGGGCCCGAGGCCACGATCTGCGCGACGTGCTTGCCCATGTGCCTGGGCAGCGGGAACAGCTCCTCGATGTGCGGGGGCAGCTTCGAGGTGGCGAACAGCCAATCCTCCAGGAAGATGCGCTGGATGGGCAGGGCCGCCGCGCCGGCGATGCGCACGTGCGTGTCGCGCCAGGCGTTCGGCGTCATCTCGGCGGTGTGGACGTCCGCGATGTTCATGCCGCCCATGAACGCCACGGCGCCGTCGCACACGACGATCTTGCGGTGACTGCGAAAATCGGCGCGGCGCGTGCGGATCCAGCGCAGCGAGACCGGATTGAACCACGCCACCTGCGCGCCCGCCTGGCGCAGCGGCCGTAGAAAGCGCTCGCGCAGGCGGCCCGAGCCCGTGCCGTCGACCAGCAGCCGCACCGTCACGCCGGCGCGCGCCTTGTCGATCAGCAGGTCACGCAGGCGCGTGCCGATGCGGTCCGGCTCGAAGATGTAGTACTCCAGGTGGACGTGGTGGCGCGCGGCGCGGACGGCGTCGAAGATCGCCGCGTAAGCGGACGCGCCGTCGAGGTAGAGGTCGACGTCGTGCGCGTGCAGGGGCGGCGCCTCGTGCATGGCCATGGGCACGCGCGCCACCTGCAGCTCGGCGGCGTGGGCCGCGCGCAGCGAGGCCATGGCCTTGACGGAATCGGCGATGATGCGGCGGGCGACCCGGCGCTCGAGCCGCTTGCGCTCGAGGCGCAGCGGCCCGAGCAGGCGGTAGATGACCAGCCCCACCCCCGGCAAGAACAGCAACACCAGCAGCCAGGCCAGCGTCGCCGCCGGCGAGCGCCGCTGCAGGAGGATCACCCCCGCCGCGATCATGGCCCACGTCGTCGCCAGCGCGACCAGGATGCCCCGGACGTGGGTGAGCACGAAGTGCACGACCGTCCACACCTACCACGGCGCGCGGGCCGCGCGTCGGCCGCGCGACGGATCGTGCGGGCCCGCCCGGTGCCGGCGGTCGCGTGCGTCCGCGGCGGCGCGCGGGGGCGGCGGCTGGCGAGCGTCGCTCGCCCTGCTAGCGCCAGCCCGCGCGCAGCATTCCCGAGCGGAGGATCGCCCACAGCTCTTCGCGGCGGTTGGCCAAGAACCGCCAGCCTGCGGGCGACGACATCAAGCGGACGAGATCGCGGCCGGACAATCGGTTGTCGAGCAGGACGCCCGCCAGCAAGTGGCGGTGCAGCGGCGTCGCGTCTGTTCCGGTGACGGCGAAGTCCGCACCCACCGCGAAGGTGTCCGTGCCATAGGGTCCGCGAAACCAGGCGGCGAGAGAGCTGGCCGATGCGGTGATGACTTCGCCCTCGCGCTCCGACTGCTCGGAGATCCCGCGGCGCACGTCGAAGACCAGCATCCGCTCGAGGTCCTCGACCCAGATGCGCAGCGGCGGGATCCAGAACGTCACGCCCAGAAACGCCGAAGACAGTCGATCGCGGTAGCCGTGCGCGGCGGTCATCAACGAATCCCAATCCGTATCCATCGGGTCACGCTTGGTGTCGACGAGGCTGCGAACGACCGGTGTCCGCACGGACAGCTGCACCCCGGCTTTCGCAAACACCGCTTGCATCCCCACGTTGACCGGAAGCACCTGCGGCGAGACTTCCTTCAGATCGTTCGTGTCCAGCAGCGATTCGTTCTGCCAGAGCGCGTCCTTGGCCCGGTAATAGTGCGCCGACGCGAACGGGATGACCTGCCGGGGTTGGAACGCGTCGACGATCCGCAGAAAGCGTTGCTTCGCCTGCGCCTTGATGGCCTCGGCTTCCTCGTCTTCGAACCACTTGAAGGCGTGGTTGTAGCTGAGCATCAGCACGTCGATGGGTCCGATCTTCTTGCGCAGCGATTGCGCGGCGCCGACCGGAATGTTGCAGTCGTTGTAGTTCAGGATCGTACGGCCGCCCACCCGCATGAGCAGCATGTTGTCGATGCCGCTGGTCGGATAGCGCATCACGCGGAAGTCATCCGAGAGCGCGATCTCCTTTCGCTCGTCCAGCGCGACGAAGCTCTTGAAGCCGAACGGCTCCAGGATTGTGCGCACGTCGAAGTTGGCGCCCCGATTGGCCAGCACCGTGATGCCGGGAGCCCGCTTGGCCAACTCTTTCAGCGTGGGGATGTGCAGGTGGTCGCCGTGCAGATGCGAGATCCACAGGTGCGACGCCTCGGCCGCGCGGGCCATGGCGTCCGGGTTCGCATAGCGCAGGCCCCAGCCTCCGCGAAAGCAAAAGCCCGAATACCAGGGATCGCTCACCAGCGAGACGCTGCCGCCGGTGATGTTCACCGAGGCGTGGTTGAGCACCTCGAACGAGAGCGTCTCGGCCGGCGCGGCGCGCTCGGTCGCGTTGGCGGTCAGTTCGTCGAGGAGGACGCGGGCGGTGTTGTCGGCGCTCACCAAACACATATCGGCCGCGCCAAAACCCGCCTTGAGCGCGGGCGAGCGCCCGACGTAGGTCGAGGCGGGCGGCGGGCCGATATTGCCGTCTATGGAGAGCGGCGACAGTCGATCCGTTGCGTTCGTTGAGGCGTCTCGTGAATGGTGAAACGCGCAACTTTGGCGGCGCCAAACGAAGCGGGTCAGCGGGCCCGCGCGGCGCCGCCCGTCGATTCGTTGAACCACCAGCGCGCGCGGCCATCGCCTTCCGTCGTCACGAAGTCGATCTTTCTTCCGTCCTCATTCAGGTCGGCGACGACGTGCAGCTCCCGTCGAGATCGATCAGCGAAAGGTCGCTCAGCCACCAGTTGGCCGGGCGCGCGGCGCGAATCGCGGCCGCGCCGCTGGCGGCGAGCACCGCGACGGTCACGGCGGCGCCCGGAAAATGCCCGGAGCGCGCCCGAACGGGGGCAGGGGCGGGGGGCGTTCATGGCGGACCATCGTTGTGCCGTTGTCGGCCCCGCTTGACGGGTCGCCTCCGCGACCCCATCTCTCAATCGCACACCATACATCGATCGATTGGCGATGGCGGGCAGATGGATATCGACTACAGCCGCAGTCAGGTGGATTTGCCGGCACAGCCGGGGCCAGGAGCCGGGGTTCGCCCGTTCCCTCGAACGCGCAGCCGTTTCCCGGAAGCGGGGCCAGGCGCGGGGCTGTCCGGGCGGCGCTGGCGGCGCGGCGCCCCGTCCAGTGACGACTTGCACGTGCAGATCGTCAGCGATCCGGACGCGCTCCAGCGTCTTGCCGACGCCTGGTGGGATCTGCTGACCCGCAGCGATGCAGACAACGTGACGCTGTCGCCAGCGTGGCTTTTACCGTGGTGGCGGATCTTCGGCGACGCGGGGACACGCCGTCTTTGCGTCTGCCTCTTCTGGGATGGCACAACGCTGGTTGGCCTGGCGCCTCTGTTGCGGCGGTGGCGTTTTGCAGCGCCCGCGCTGCCCTTTGCCCGCATCGAGCTCCTCGGAACGGGTGAACCAGAGGAGGACGAGATTGTCTCCGAATACGTCGGCGTGATCGCCGCGCGCGGCCAGGAGAGCATCGTCGCCGAAGCGCTGGCGCGCGTCCTCGTCGGCCACGCGGAGGTCGGCGTGGCGGCGCGCCCCGCGGATTCGCCCATCGGCCGCTGGGACGAGATTTCGCTCTCGGCGATGGATGGTGGGTCACCGCTGCCGGCGTACCTGCGGACGGCGCTGGAGGATCGCGGGCTGGCCGTCGAGCTGACGACGACCAGCGTGGCGCCGCACATCCCGCTGCCGGAAAGCTTCAATGCGTACCTGGCGGCGCTGTCATCGTCGAACCGCTACTTCGCCCGCCGTTCGCTGCGCGAGTTCGACGCGTACGCCGGCGGCAAGGCCCGGTTTCACCGCGCCGAAGAAAAGGCCGATCTGCCGCGCGCCACCGAGGTCCTCATCAGCCTGCACGCCCAGCGCTGGCGGGCCGCCGGGCGGCTCGGCGCCTTCGCCTCGCGCCGCTTCGAAGCGTTCCATCGCGCGGTGATGCCGGCGCTGCTGTCCCGAGGGGCGCTGGAGCTGCGCTGGGTGACCGTGGCCGATCGGCCGGTGGCGGCGCTGTACAACCTGGTGTCGCGCGGCCGCGTGCAGAGCTACCAGGGGGGACGCTCGCTGGACGCTCCGGCGGCGGCGCGCGTGGGCATCGCCTTGCACCTGCACGCCATCCGCGCCGCCATCGCCGACGGGCGGCGCGAATACGACTTTCTCGGCGGCCGCAGCCAGTACAAGCGACAGCTGGCCCTGGCCGAACGCCCGCTCACCCGCCTGGTGGTGGAAAGGCCGGGCGCGCGGCGCCTCGCGCATAGCTTGACCCGGCGTGGCTTTCGCTGGCTGCGCGAGCGTTACGAGGGCGCGCCGGCCGAGTCGCCCCGGTCTGCTCACCACTCCCAGTAGTCGCCGAACAATCGCCGAACAGTCGCCGAACCGTCAGCTCTCGCCCCGGCTGGCCGGCCGCGGGATGCGCAGCGTCCGCTTCAGCCAGGCCAGCGCGGGCCACGCCGCGAGCAGAAGACCGGAGGCGGGGCCGCCGCTGACGACCCAGCTCTCCAGACTGCGCCGCTCGGTCCAGAGGCGGCCCACCATGTCGTGGTCCTGGGCGGCGCAGGAATCGATCCAGGCCGCCCCGCGACCGGCCGCGACGCGCTCGACCAGATCCAGCGCCAGCAACACGCCCGGCGAGTACCGGGCGAAGGTTTCGTCGTAGCCCAGCTTGAAAGCGAAGGCGCCGCGGCCGGCGCGCAGCGTGACCTGCATGGCGATTGGCCGGCCATCCAGGCGGACAGCGGTGAACGACAGCTTGCCGGCGGCGTGGATGGCGCGCGCCATCTCGGCGAAGAACCGGGCGTCGGTGGCGTTGCTGGCCAGCGCCGTCCCCTCGCGCCCTTTCCATCCGGCGCGCTCGATGGCCAAAAACTCCGCGATCCAGCCGTCGATGCTGTCGCCGCCAGGCAGCTCGTCGACGCGAAGCTGGCCCAGCGACGCCAGCTGCTTGTGCCGGCGCCGCAGCTCGCGGCGGTGCTTGCCGGTCATTGATCGAGCCTGATAAGTCGCGGCGTCACAGTCGGGGGCGAGGAGCGCCCGCGTGCCGCGATCGCGCACCAGCACGGTGGCCCGGCGGCGGCCCAGCTCTTCGATCAACACCTGATGAAAGGGGCCGCCCACCGGCAGCTTGTTCATCACCAGCAGGGCGGGCGCCAGAGCTTGCGCCGACAGCCAGTCGAAGAAGGCGGTCATGACGGCGGCGCCGTGCGTGCGGTCCACGAGCGGCGTGGGGACATACGAGTACGCGTGCTGCCACAGCCTCAGGCAGGGGACCGGCAACTCGGTCCCGCGCGCGCACCGTTCCAGCGGGAAAAGACCCCACAGCGCGGGCGCCGCCAGGTTCGCCCCCGCCGGATCGGGTTGAAGGCCGATGACCAGGACCAGCGCCAGCCGGCGCTGGCCGGCAAAGGCGCGCAGCGCCGGCAGCAGGACAGCCGGTTCGTAGAAGACGTTGGGCTCGGCCGCGCGCTCGGCCAGCGCCCTCCATGAATCCAGGTACGGGACAAGCTGGTTCGGATGCTCCACCACCACGACGGCGACGTCGCTCCTCTCCCTCTCGGCCGCCGCTGGCTCGCCGTCGGGCCGAGGGCGCGGCGGGCCGGTGGCTCGGGACTGCCGCGCCTTCGACCGCGGCGCCACAGGAGCGCGGGGCGTCTCCGGAAACAGCGAGGAGGGCGGCATCCCATGGCAACGTAATGGCGCCTCCCTCGGCCGCCAGGGCCCGGCTCGCGTCTCCGCATGGGCGCGAATGGCGCGGAAGCCGCTCGGTGCTTTCGGCCGCGCGACGGCGCGCCAGAAGATCCTCGCCGACAATCCGGCCGAGCTCTACGGTTTCCCCCCGAGCGGAACGCCCCGACAGTAAACGCCGCCCGCGCGACGACGCGCGAAAGCCGGTATGCTGCCGGGACGATGGTGTGTGCGGATCCGCTCGCGCTGGCGGACTGGCAGCTCTCGCGCGACAGAAAGGCCACCGGGCGGTTCGCGGGGCTGTTCGAGCACAAGATCGATCGGATGGCGGCGTCGCCCCTGGCCTATCTGCGCGGCGCCGCGCCGCTCTTCTACCGGTTGCTGGCCCAGGCGCCCGCGCTCTCCGAGGGTCCCGGCGGCAAGGGATGGCTCTGCGGCGACGCGCACCTCGAGAACTTCGGCGCCTTCCGCACCGAGGACGGCGTCGCCTTCGACATCAACGACTTCGACGAGGCGACGATCGGCCCCTGGCGCGTCGACGTTCTGCGCCTGGCGACCAGCGTGATGCTGGCCGGACGCGAGCTGGGCGCCGACGGGCGCCGCCGGATCGCGCTCTCGCGCGCGCTGCTGGACAGTTATGTCCGCCACGCGTTCGAAGCCAGTCGGATGCCGGCGCCGCCGCCGCCCGTGGCGGCGCTGCTGGGCCAGGTCAAGCGGCGCAGCCACCACGAGCTCCTGGCCGAGCGGACGGAGTCCACCGGAGACCGGCGCCGCTTCGTGCGCGACAGGCGATACCAGGAACTGTCGAAACGCCAGGCGCGAGCCGCGCGCGCGGCCTTCGATCGATATGCCCGGCGCCTGGCAAGCGGCGAGCCGCCCCGATGCTTCGAGGTCCTCGACGTCGCCTTTCGCCTGGCCGGCACCGGCAGCCTGGGATGCTTGCGCGTCGCGGTCCTGACCCGTGGCAGCGGCGGCTCCGACGGTG
>DATKEU010000208.1:0-9253 GCA_035544495.1 Polyangia bacterium
GTGCCGCACGTGGTGGCGGCCGCGGCCAAGGAGGTGGTGCGGCCGACGCTGTTCTCGCTGTCGATCATCGCGGCGGCGATGATGCCCATCTTCACGCTGGAGCGGGTCGAAGGGCGGATCTTTCGCCCGGTGGCGCTGACGTACGCGTTCGCGCTGGTCGGCGCCCTGTTCTTCACGCTGACCGTCGTGCCGGCGCTGACGACGGTCTTGCTCCGGAACCACGCCGTCAGCGAAGAGGATCCCGGCTTCCTCATCTACCTGCGGCGGCGCTATCTCGGCGGCCTGCGCCTGGCCCTGCGCTATCCGTTGACGACGCGGGCGGTGGGTCTCGTCATCCTCGCCTTTGCCGTCTCGCTGATCCCCAAGCTGGGGACGGAGTTCCTGCCGCAGATGAACGAGGGCGACATTCACGTCACCGTCACCATGCCCAGCGACGTGTCGCTTCGCCGCGGCGCCGAGGTCCTGCGCGACACGCGCCTGGCCTTGCTGCGCTTTCCCGAGGTGCGCGACGTCTTGACCGAGCAGGGCCATCCGGAGGACGGCACCGACGACGAGGCGCCCAATCAAGCCGAGACCTTCGTGATCATGAAGCCCGAATCCACCTGGCACACCGGCCGCACGAAGGAGCAGGTGGTCGAGGCGATGCGCGCCGAGCTGGAGAAGCGGCCCGGCGTCCTCTACAACTTCAGCCAGCCGATCAAGGATCGCGTCGAGGAGTCGATCTCAGGCATCCGCGGGCAGATCGTCGTCAAGATCTACGGCGAGGATCTGAACCTGATGCACGCCCGCCTGGAGCAGATTCGCCGCATCCTGACCGAGACGCGCGGCTCGCGCGACGTGGAGATCTACCGCGCCGGCAGCGCCCAGCACGTCGTCGCCGACATCGACCAGGAGGCCACGGCGCGCCTGGGCATCCCGGTCCGCGACGTCGAGGACGCGGTCGAGACCGCGTACGGCGGCAAGCTGGCCACCGCGATCTGGGAGGGCGAGCGCAAGGTCGGCGTGCGCATCAAGATGGTGGAGTCGGCGCAGGGCACTGCCGCCTCGGTGGGACGGCTGGAGATCCCGGTCGGCAGCGACGACAAGGCGCGCGTGCCGCTGGCGTCGCTGGCGCAGGTACACGGCGATCTCGGCCGCACGCAGATCAACCGCGAGCAAGGCGGGCGGTTCCTGGCCATCAAGTGCAACATCGCAGAGCGCGACATGGGCTCTTTCGTCGACGAGGCGCAGCGCCGCGTCGTGCGCGAGGTCAAGCTGCCCGAGGGTTATTACTTCACCTGGGGCGGCGAGTTCGAGAACCAGCGGCGGGCGATGAAGCGCCTCGAGATCATCGTTCCCATCTCGGTGCTGGTGATCCTGTTCCTGCTGTATCTGACGTTCCGCAAGCTGCTGCCGGCGCTGGTGGTGCTGCTGGACGTCCCCTTCGCGACCGTGGGCGGCGTCTTCGCCCTCTACCTGACGCATACAGAGCTTTCGGTCTCGGCGGCGGTCGGCTTCATCACCCTGTTCGGCGTGGCGGTGATGGACGGTGTCCTCCTCATCACGTACGTGCGGCAGGCGCGCGAGAGGACGCCCGACAGCCAGGACGCGATCCTCCACGCGGTGTCGCAGCGGCTGCGCCCCGTGCTGATGACCGCGCTGCTGGCGTCGCTGGGACTGCTGCCGGCGGCCATGTCGCACGCCATCGGCTCGGACACGCAGCGTCCCTTCGCCATCGTGATCATCGGCGGGCTGATCTCGTCGACGCTGCTGACCATGTTGCTGCTGCCGACCCTTTACGAGCTGGCGGACATGTGGTTCGGCAGCGGCCGCCCGGGGCGCCGCCTGGCTCGCGGCCCCGGTTAGGACGGGTCCGGCAGCGCCCGATCGAATTCAAAGTGTCGGAAACAGGATCCAGGGGTTACGGCGGCGCTCACCAGCACTATCTTGTAAAGACATGTCTGCAGAGCCTGCATCTGGGGCTGCCCGCACGGTGCTGATCGTCGAGGACGACGAGGAGCTGCGTGATCTGATCGGCGATCTGCTGGAAGAAGAGGGTTACGACGTCATTCCCGCCACCAATGGCAAGCAGGCGCTGGATTATCTGCGCAGCACCCGCCGGCTGCCGTTGCTGATCTTGCTGGACCTGATGATGCCGCTGGTGAACGGCTGGGAGCTGCTGCGCACGATCAAGAGCGATCCTTGGTTCTCGGCCTTGCCGGTGGTGGTGATGACGGCGGTCAAGCGCGACCGGCCCTCCGGTGCCTCGGCCGTGCTGAAGAAGCCGTTCAAGATCGCCGAGCTGCTGGACGTGGTGCTGGATATCGTCGGGCCGCGGGGCGTGCCGGGCGCGCCCGGGTGGTGCATTTGATCGGCCACTGTCGTGCGCGTGCTGGCGGAAGCCTTGCCTCGAGCGCCTTCGTCCTTACATTGTTGTACAAGAACAACGACGGCGCGCGATCATGGAAACCGCTGGAAGCTCGGAGTCTGCAGACCGACCTGTCCTCATCGTGGAAGATGATCTCGCGCTCCGGACCTCGCTGGCGGAGCTTCTGACCCAGCAGGGCTACAAGGTCGAATGCGCGGCTGACGGCGTGGAAGCGTACGGGCTGCTCAGCGGTGCGGCCTTCAGGCCTTTGGTCATTGTGCTGGACCTGCTGATGCCGCGCATGGACGGCCTCGAGTTTCAGGTGCTGGCCAAGTCGCTGCCGTCGGCGACGGACATCCCCATCGTGGTGGTCACCGCCAGCCGCGACCTGGCCGCCGCCACTGCCTCGCTGGCGCTGCAGGTCTTTCACAAGCCGATCAACACGTCACGCTTGCTGACCACGATCCGGTCGCTGGCGCGCGATGCGAGCCACTCCGGCGCCGAGATCGAGCACTGACGCTGACGGCGGCGCTAGCGCCGGCGCGCGACGTACATCAGGCTGGCGCTGTCCGCGTCGTCGTCATCCCCGGTGAGCTCGCGGCCCGCCATGTCGACGACATCGAGGAGCTGGAACCCGTGCGCGTCCAGCTGAGCGGCTTGCCGAGAGCGGTCGACGTAATAATGAATCAGCCCAAAGTCGTGGCCGGGATCGGCAAAGAGCGCGTAGTCTGATCCGTCCCGCCGGTTGGCCAGCAGCCGCCGGTGATTGACCAGACTGCGGAGATATTGCAGCGCCAGCGACAGCTGCGTCACCGGGTTGCGCGAATATTCCAGCCGTGGCCCGTGACCCGCCAGCCGGAACCGTCGATTGTGCGATGAGAACACAAACAAGCCCTCCGGCATCAGCACGCGTCGGATCTCACCGATGGTGCGCAGGCGGTCCTCGTGGCCGACGGCATCGAGGACGTTGTTGGCGGCGAAGACGAAGTCGAAGCTCTCGTCCCGCCAGGGCGACAGATCGCGCATGTCCGTCAGGTGGACATCCAGGTCCGGGTGGTCGCGGCGCACGCGCTGGACCATCGCCGGCGAATAGTCCAGGCAGGCGTACCGCCGGGCCAGCGGCTTCAGGAACGCGATCGTGCGGCCCGTCCCGACCCCGATGTCCAGGACCGCGCGGCCCGCGATGGAGGGCTGGTGTTTCAGCAGGACGACGGTCTCGGCCGTGCTGAGCGTGGTGCGCTTGTACGAGCGATCGATCTCGGGCGCGTGATAGACGTCCCGGTTCACCGCATCCTGCGCGGCCCTTTCATTGCCCGCGCGATCGGCGCGGCCGGCGGAACGTTGAACACTCTGCACGATGGCCCCTGGTATCGGTGGTGCCCCGCACCGCACTGTCGAGGGACTCCGCCGCTTTTTGAGTGTGGACGGGCGGGGTGCCAGGCGCAACGCCGACGTTACGTTTCCGGTGAGGAGGCGATCATGGCGCAAACCGTTGGTGAGTTTTTGTTGCGGCGGCTTCTCTCCTGGGGCTGTAAACGGATCTACGGATACCCGGGTGACGGCATCAACGGCATCGTGGGGGCGCTCCACCGCGTGAAGGAGCTGCAGTTCGTGCAGGTCCGCCACGAGGAGATGTCGGCGTTCATGGCCTGCGCGCACGCCAAGTTCACCGGACAGGTGGGCGTTTGCCTGGCCACCTCGGGACCGGGCGCGATTCACCTGTTGAACGGTCTTTACGACGCCCAGCTGGATCACCAGCCGGTGGTGGCGATCGTCGGCCAGGCGAATCGCGCCGCGCTGGGCGGCGAATATCAGCAAGAGGTCGATCTGGCGTCGCTGTTCAAGGATATCGCGCACGAGTTCGCGCAGACGGCGATGACGCCGGTGCAGATCCGGCAGCTGGTGGATCGGGCGGTGCGCATCGCCGCGGCGGAGCGGACCGTCACCTGCGTGATCGTCCCCAAGGACGTTCAGGAGATGGAGGCGGTCGAGCGACCGCCTCACGAGCACGGCACCGTGCACACCGGGGTCGGCTACCACGCGCCGCGCGTCGTCCCGCACGACGCGGGGCTGGAGCGTGCCGCCGAGGTGCTGAACGCGGGCCAGCGGGTGGCGATGCTGGTGGGGCAGGGCGCTCTCCACGCCGCTGCCGAGGTGGTCGAGGCGGCCGACATCCTGGGCGCGGGCGTCGCCAAGGCGCTGCTCGGCAAGGCCGCATTGCCCGACGACCTCCCCTGGGTGACGGGATCGATCGGGCTTCTGGGCACGAAGCCCAGCTGGCAGATGATGGCCGAGTGCGACACCCTGTTGATGGTCGGCTCCAGCTTTCCGTACGCGGAGTTTCTGCCGGAGGAAGGCCAGGCGCGCGGCGTCCAGATCGACATCGCCGCTCGCCGCATCAGCTTGCGCTATCCGATGGAGGTGAACCTGGTGGGCGACAGCGCGGAGACGCTGCGCTTGCTGATCCCGCGCCTGAAGCCGCGCGCCGATCGATCGTGGCGCGCGCGCATCGAGGACAGCGTCGCCGACTGGTGGAAGGTGCTGGAGGCGCGCGCCATGACCGACGCCAACCCGGTCAATCCACAGCGCGTCTTCTGGGAGCTGTCGCGCCGGCTGCCGGACGACGCGATCCTCTCCAGCGATTCGGGCTCGGCGGCGAACTGGTTCGCGCGCGACATCAAGATCCGCGCCGGCATGATGGCGACCCTGTCCGGCACGCTGGCCACCATGGGCCCCGGCGTGCCGTACGCGGTGGCGGCCAAGTTCGCCTTCCCGAAGCGCGTGGCGGTGGCGATGGTGGGCGACGGCGCCATGCAGATGAACGGGAACAGCGAGCTTCTGACCGTCGCCAAGTACTGGCGCGAGTGGAGCGACCCGCGCCTGGTCGTGCTGGTGCTGAACAACCGCGACCTCAACATGGTCACCTGGGAGCAGCGCGCGATGAGCGGCGATCCGAAGCTGGCGGCCTCTCAGGATCTGCCGGATTTCCCCTACGCGCGCTACGCCGAGTTGCTGGGCCTGCGCGGGATCCGCGTGGAACGGCCCGAGCAGATCGCGCCCGCCTGGGACCAGGCGTTCTCCGCGGATCGCCCGGTCGTGGTCGAGGCGGTGACCGATCCCGAGGTGCCGCCGCTGCCGCCCCACATCACGTTCAAGCAGGCCAGGGCGCTGACCTCGGCGCTGCTGCAAGGCGATCCGGGCCGGCGCGCCGTCGTCCGCCAAGCCTATCGCGAGATGATGGCCACCTGGAAGCGCGCCGCCTGAGGCGGCGGATTCGCGTCAGGCCTGACCTTCCACCGCGCCGGTGCCGGGGCGGCCGGCGCTGCGGTATCCTGCAGGCGCGCCGTCATGCCGATCCGTCACCCGTCGCAGGATCTGGAAGAGGTCGAGGCCGCCGCCGCCGAGATGGCCGCCGAGGCGCGCCGCACGCGCCGCAAGCCCAGCTACCCGGTCAGACCCGTCCTGCGCCAGTACCTGGGCAAGTGCCGGCGCGAGCTGCCGCTGCCGGTCAGCTACGAGCGCCTGCAGTGCTTCACCGAGGCGATCCCGCTCAGCGACGGCGACGGGCGCGACACGCTGTGGGAGACCGTGCTTTACCCCGCCGAGGAGATGGCGGCGCTGAAGAAGGAGCTGAAGCACATCTACGCGCTCTTGAAGGTCGACGGCGATCTCTCGGTCATGGACCACCTCTACATCGACCGTATCGACTTCTGCAGCTTCGGCAACTCGCTGCCGTTCCGCATCCGCATCGTCAACGGCATCAACGAGAACCCCGACTACTTCTACATCAAGCGCGCCGATGCCTCGCGCATCTACGGCCTCGAGCTCGAGCATCTGCTGTCGCCCAACCGGCTCAACTATTTCACGCACGCGGCGACGCTGGTCGAGGAGCACATCGCCGGGCTGCCGGGCGACGTCTTCATCGATCGCTGGCTCGAGAACCGCGAGCTCAAACCGATCCGCATCGCCAAGGAGCTGGTGAAGTTCAACGAGCGCTGCTTCGTGCGCCTGCTCGGCGACATGCGCAGCTACAACTTCGTCGTCGTGCTGACGCCCGACTTCGAGGGCTGGCAGGTGCGTATTCGCGCCCTCGACTTCGACCAGCAGTCGTACAGCGGGCGGCGGACCTTCTACCTGCCGCAGTTCTTCAAGGAGAACCTGGCCCTGGTGAAGTTCTGCACGCGCTTGCTGGATCTCAAGACCGCGTACCAGTACCAGCGCGAGGAGCGGACGCTGCTGCTCCAGCGCGCCACCCTGGCCGAAGGGCGGCTCGCCTCGCTCCTCGACGCCATGGAGAACGACGCCATCGCCCCCGAAGCCAACGTGCTGGCGCTGCGCGACGAGCTGGCCCAGCACTTTCAAGACGGCCGGTTCCTCGCCTGCGAGTCGATGGGCGCGCTGGTGCGCCAAAGCCTGCGCCACGTCCGCGAGGAGGATCACCAGCCGCGCTCGCCGACGCCCGCTCCCGGCGCGCGCTGACGGCCGCCGCGACTCCCGCGCGCGTCAGTTCGCGCCTGGCGCGCCGTCGACGCACAGCCCGACCGTGTCGAGCAGCTTGTCGACATCGATCGGCTTGGAGATGACGGCAGCGGCGTCGATGGCCAGCGCCTTGGCGGCGCCGTTGGCGCTGACCACCACTACCGGGATGGGCGCCAGCGCCGAGTCCTGCCGCTGCTCCTCGCGGAACTGCCACCCGTTCATGATCGGCATCATCAGGTCCAGCAAGATGACTTGCGGGTTCAGCCCGCTCCGCAGCCGGGCCAGTCCGTCGGCGCCGTGGCAAGCCGTCGCCACGCGATAACCGGCGTCCTCCAGGATCTCGGCCATCATCTCGCGCACGTCCTTTGCGTCGTCGATGACCAGGACCGTGGCCGGCGGGTATCGCCGCGCCGGGCGCCGCCGCCCCGGCGCGACGGCGCCGTCCATCCCGGCCGGGCGCGTCGCCAGCTTGGCCACCACCGACACCAGCTCGCCGGGATCGGCCGGCTTGGAGAGGTGCATGTCGAAGCCGGCCATCAGCGCCTCCGTGCGATCCTGCGCGCGGGAGTACCCGGTCAGCGCGACGGCCGGCGTCAGTCCGCCCTCGGCGCCGGGGAGGCAGCGCAGCTGGCGGATCAGCGACAGCCCGTCGTCGCCCGGCAGCCCGATGTCCGAGAGCAGCACGTCGGGCCGCTGCGCGCGCGCCAGCGCCAGCCCCTGCGCGGTGCTGTCGGCGGCCAGCACGCGCGCGCCCGCGTCGGTGAGGATCTGAATGACCAGCTCGCGCGAGTCCGCGTCGTCGTCGATGACCAGCACCTTCGTCCCCTCCAGGCGGGCGCTGGCGCTGCGCGTGCGCGGCACCGGCGTGGCCCCGGCCTCGTCGGCCGCGCTCTCGCCGGCCACGGGCATGCGGATGATGAACCGGGAGCCGCGTCCCTTGCCGTCGCTGTACGCGGTGACGCGGCCGCCGTGCTGCTCGGCCAGGTGGCGCACGATCGCCAGCCCCAGGCCAAGGCCGCCGGTGGCGCGCGAGCCGCTGGGATCGCCCTGGCGAAAGCGATCGAAGACGTAGGGGAGAAACTGCGGATCGATGCCGGCGCCGGTGTCCTCGACGGCGATCTCGGCGTCAGAGCCGCTGCGCCGCAGCCGCACATCGATCCGGCCGCCCTTGGCCGTGAACTTCACGGCGTTGGCCAGCAGGTTCCACACCACCTGCACCATGCGGTCGGGATCTCCCATCACGATCCCCGCCGCGCGATCGAGCTCGACGCTCAGCTGCACGCCTTTCGCGTCGGCCGACGGTTGCACGGAGTCGACGGCGTTCTGGACGACGGTGCCGAGATCCAGCCGCTCGATCTTCAGTCGCAGCTTGCCCGAGATGATGCGGCTGACGTCCAGCAGGTCCTCGATCAGCTGGGCCTGGGCCTTGGCGTTGCGCTCGATGGTCGACAGCGCGTGCTCCTGCTTGTCGCCGGTCAGCCGCCCGACGCGCAGCAGGCGCGTCCAGCCGACGATCGCTGAAAGCGGGGTGCGCAGCTCGTGGCTGACGGTGGCCAGGAACTCGTCCTTGGCGCGCGTGGCCGCCTCGGCCGCCTCGCGGGCGCGGCGCTCGCTGGTGGCCAGCTCTTCCAGGCGGCTCTCGGCGTGCCGGCGCGCCGAGATGTCGATCAGCGAGATGACACAACCGTTGACCTGCCCCCCGGCCTTGAGTAGCGGCGCGATCGAGACCAGCAGCGTTGCCGGCTCGGCGCCGGCGCGATCGAGCGCCATCTCCACGCCCGCCCACGATTCCCCGCGCAGGGCCCGGGCGACCATGACCGGAAGCCCGGGTCCATCGCTCGGCACGCCCCGCAGCGGGACCGCGTCGGTGAACAGCTCCATGACCGGGTTGCGCCGCAGCAGGCGGTGGCAGGCCTGGCTGGAGCGGATCACGCGCCCCTCGGCGTCGCACACCACCAGCGCCTCCGCCGCCTGATCGATGATCGATCCCGCCAGGCGCTCGGCGGCCACCAGCTCCTCGTTCTTCTTCTGCTCGGTCAGATCGGTGACGATCAGGCAGATGCCGGCGGCCTCCTCGGCGGCGTTGGGCGTCCCGGACAGATAGACCGGGATGACGGTTCCGTTTTCGGTCAGCATCTCGAGCTCCGCCCGGGCGGTGCCACCGGCCGCGCGGCGCACCAGGGCGGCCGCCGTGTCCTGGGAGCCGGGCGCCACCATCTCGAACAGCGACGCGCCGACGACGTTCTCGTGCGGCCGGCACAGCATCTCGGCGAAGCGCAGGTTGCAATACGCGATCACGCCGTCGGCGCTGACGGTGGCGGCGCCTTCGTTCATGGTCTCGACGAGCTGGCGATAGCGGTGGTCGGCGCCCTTGAGCGTGAAGATCTGCTCGCCCTCCTGCCCGGCGATCACCAGCGCGTCGACGGT
>DATKEU010000209.1:0-4951 GCA_035544495.1 Polyangia bacterium
GGTCGGGGGCGGCGATCCCGGGCCACAGGCACTGGCCCGCGTTCGACGATCGAACGCGACAGGGACGCTTCTTTCCGTCCAGGGCCAGCGCGTACGTGCCGATGTCGTCGCACCAGAACGCCGCCTCGAACGCCTGCTGCAGAGTCCGGGCGCGGGCGCGCTGCGCGGCCGCCACCTCGCTGTGCCCCAGCGCCGCCGCCATGGCCGCCGCCGCCATGCGCGCGCCGTAGGCGTACGCCTGCACCTCGCACAGGGCGATCGGAGGTTCGGCCAGGGAGCCGTCGGCGTGAAAGACAGAGTCGTGAGAGTCCTTCCACCCCTGCTGGATCAGCCCATCGGTGCCGCGGGCCGCGTACTCGATGAACCCGTCGCCGTCACGATCGCCGGAGCGATCCATCCAGCCCAGCGCCGCCTCGACGGCGGGCCACAGCGTGCGCAGGAACGCCAGATCGTCGGTGCGTTCGAGGTAAGCGCCCGCCAGCATCACGAAGAGCGGCGTCGAATCGATGCTGCCGTAGTAACGCCCGAACGGCACCTCGCCCAGCGCCGCCATCTCGCCCGTGCGGGTCTCGTGCAGGATCTTGCCCGGCTCCGCCTCCTGCTGGGGATTGTCGTCGGTGGCCTGATTGGCGGCCAGGAACGCCAGCACGCCGCGCGCCAGCGTCGGATCCAGCCACAGCATCTGGAACGCGGTGATGATCCCGTCGCGGCCGAACACGGTGCTGAACCAGGGGACGCCGGCGTACGGGTAAAGCCCGAAAGGCGTCGTCGTGGTCATCATGTCGAGGTCGGCGATCGATCGGTTGATCCAAACCTGGAGCTGCTCGTTGGTGGTCTGGAGCTGTGCGCGGCGGCCGCGCATCTGGCGGACCGCCTGCAACACCTCGCGCAGCGCGCGGTCGTGGGGCAGCACCAGCGCGCGCGGGCCCTCCTGCAGCTCGCAGGCGATCACCACGTCGATCGTCGTCGCGCCCTGGGCCTCGACGCTGATGTCGTAACGAGCTTTGCTGGCGGTCAGCTGATCCGGCTTGGGCGAAAGCTGCACCATCGTGCGGCGCACGACCGCGTCCAGCCCCTCATAGCCGAGATAGCAACGCTCGCCCTCGACGTGCCCCGGCAGGAGGCGGCCGCGCCGCGCCCGCGACGAGCCGCGCACCTCGAAGATGTCGGCGAAGTCGGCGTCGTACAGCAGCCACAGGCTGACCGCCACCGCCGCCATGCCGTGGTTGGCGACGCGCAGCCGTTCGTAGCAGGCGCCCTTCCAGATGAAGCGCGAGCGCAGGATGTGCAGCTCGCCGCGCCGGTAAAGGATCTCGCGCCCGTCGGGGCCCGTGATGTCGGGATTGGAGAGATCGACGGTCAGGACCTCGTTGGCGTCGTTGACCGTGCTGCTGAGGAACAGCGGCCGTGACGGGCCGATTCGCAGCTCCCACTGCGACAGGTGGCGCGTGCCGAGATGGAACAGCCCCTGCTCGCCCAGGCCCACCGGCCGCACGTCGCCGAAGCGGTCGAACACACCGAACGTGTCGTCGTGCTTGAGCACGCGCGTGCGCTCGTCCGCGCGCGCCACCGTGGCCCGGATGTAATGGTGCCCCTCGATCTCGATGACGTCTTCGTCCATCCCACCCCGTTCCCGCTCGGGCCGTCGCTCAGCCGGCGGCCGTGCGCGCCGCGGCCAGCGTGCGGCCGCGCGCCAGTCGATGATAGATCCGCAGATAGTCGCCGGCCATGCGCGACGCGACGAAGCGTTCCTGGAACCGGCGGCGGCAGGCGCCGCGATCGAACGATTCGATGTCCCGCAAAGCCACGACCGCAGCGTCGCAATCGTCGACCAGGCGGCCGCTCTCTCCCTCGTCGATCACCTCCGGCACCGACCCGCGCCGGCAGGCCACCACGGGCGTCCCACAGGCCATCGACTCGATCATCACCAGACCGAAAGGCTCCGGCCAGTCGATGAGGAACAAGAGGGCCAGCGCCCCCCCGAGGAACGGGCCCTTGTCCCTTTCGGTGATCTCGCCGACGAATTCGACGATGCCGGGATCCATCAGGGGCTTGATGACCGATTCGTAATAGACACGGTCGGCGTCGTCGACCTTGGCCGCCATCTTCAGCGGAATGCCGGTCCGGCGCGCCAGCTCGATGGCGCGGTCGGGGCGCTTCTCCGGCGAGATGCGGCCCAGGAATGCCAGATACTTCCCCGGGCGCGGCTGGAACGGCAGCAGATCGGACGGCAGGCCGTGATAGACCGTGCCCAGCCAGTTCGCCCAGGACAGCGGCTCGCGTTGCGCGTCGGAGATCGAGACCACCGGCTCGTCGGCGAACGTGCGGTAGAGCGGTGCCAGATCGGGAATGTCGAGCCGCCCGTGCAGCGTGGTGACGCGCGCCGCCCCCGCCCGCGCCGAGGTTGGAAAGTGCAGGTAGTCGATGTGAAAGTGCAGGAGGTCGAAGTCGGCCGCGCGCCGGTAAACTTCCTCGACCATCAGAATGTGTCGCGCCATTTGATCGCCGCCGCCGCCGCCCAGGCGCAACGCCTTCTCCGACATCGGCACAAGGGTCGCGCTGGTCTGAGAGTCGCCGCTGGCGAACAGCGTGACGTCGTGGCCCTGCGCCACCAGTTCCTCCGTCAGATAGTGAACGACACGTTCCGTGCCGCCGTACAGCGCGGGCGGCACGCTTTCGTAGAGTGGGGCAATCTGGGCGATGCGCACGTTGGGATCCTCCTAGCCACAACGTAGGTCCAACTGGGCCGGCGGGGAGGATCCCCGACGATGTTTGCGCATCCGGGTGGCGGCGCGCCTTGCGCTCCTCCGGTGACGCCTCAGGTTTTGCGATGCCCGCGCGGCCCGCGCGCGCTCGCATGCGATACCACGTCCTGGCCACCGACTATGACGGCACGCTGGCCGAGCAGGGAGCCGTCGCCCCGACGACGCTGGCCGTCCTGGAGCGGATGCATGCCTCCGGCCGCAAGCTGATCCTGGTGACCGGGCGCGAGATCGACGATCTGCTCCGGGTCTTTCCGGATGTCGCGATCTTCGATCTGGTGGTCGCCGAGAACGGCGCCGTCGTCTACAACCCGGCCACGCGCGACACCCGCGATCTGGCCGAGCGCCCGCCGGCCGCGTTCGTCGAGCGGCTGCGCCAGCGCGGCGTCCAGCCGCTGTCGGTGGGGCGGGTGATCGTCGCGACCTGGCAGCCGCACGAGGCGGAGGCGCTGGAGGCGATCCGCACCCTGGGCCTGGAGCTGCAGGTGATCTTCAACAAGGGCGCCGTGATGGTGCTGCCGTCCGGGATCAACAAGGCGGTGGGGCTGCGCGCGGCGCTGGACCAGCTGGGGCTGTCGGTGCACAACACGGTGGCGGTGGGGGACGCCGAGAACGACCACGCGTTCCTCTCGGTCTGCGAGTGCGCCGTCGCGGTGGCGAACGCGCTGGACACGCTGAAGCAGCACGCCGATCTGGTGACGGAGGGCGCGCGCGGCGACGGCGTGCGCGAGCTGGGCGAGGCGCTGCTGGCCAACGACCTGGCGGCGGTGGAGGCGCGCCTGGGGCGGCACCATCTGACCATCGGCAAGACAGTGGGCGACGGCGCCGCCGTGCGCGTGCGCGCCTACGGCGATCCGATCCTGATCGCGGGCACGTCGGGCGGCGGCAAGTCGACGCTGGCGACGGCGCTGCTGGAGGCGCTGGCGGCGAACCAGTACCAGTTCTGCGTCGTCGATCCGGAAGGGGACCACGTCGATCTGCCGGAGGCGACCGTGCTGGGCGGCGCCGATCGCCCGCCCAAGATCGACGAGCTTCTGGACGTGCTGGCGAAGCCGCGCCAGAATCTCGTGGCGAATCTGATCGGGATCGGCGCCGCCGATCGCCCCGCCTTCGTCGACGCGCTGTGGATGCGCGTGCGCGATCTGCGGGCGCGAACCGGGCGCCCCCACTGGTTGATCATCGACGAAGCGCACCACGTCTGGCCGCGCGAGCGCGGCCCCGCGGCGGCGGTCCCGGCGCCGGCGAAGGCGCACAACCTGGTGCTGATCACCGTCCACCCGGAGCACGTGGCCCCGGAGGCGCTCGCCAGCGTCGAGCTGGCCATCGCCGTCGGCGTCGAGCCGGCCCGCACGCTGGTGGAGTTCGCGCGCGCCATCGACGCCGCGCCGCCCGGTCTTCCGCCCGAGCCGCTGCCGGCGGGCGAGGCGTTGGCCTGGCGGCCGCGCGAGGGCGGGCCGCCGTTTCGCTTCGCGATCGATCCGCCGCGCGCAGAGCGCCGCCGCCACATCCGCAAGTACGCCGCCGGCGAGCTGGGCCCCGACAAGAGCTTCTACTTCCGCGGCCCCGATCAGCGCCTGAACCTGCGCGCCCAGAATCTGCAGACCTTCCTGCAGGTCGCCGACGGCGTCGACGACGACACCTGGCAGTTCCACCTGGGGCGGGGCGACTACTCCGCCTGGTTCCGCGACGCGATCAAGGACCCCGCCCTGGCCGCCGAAGCAGCCGCGGTCGAGCGCACGGCGCGGCTGGATCCCGCGCAATCGCGAGCGCGGATCAAGGCGGCGGTGCATAGCCGGTACACGGCGCCGGCGTAGGCGAGAGCAGCGGACCCATCGGCGCGAATGCGATTCCCCGCCTGGCCGCACATGCGGTAGAAGATCCCCTCCCGCCGGAGTGGCGAAACGGTATACGCAGCGGACTCAAAATCCGCCGCCCTTACGGGCTTACGAGTTCAAGTCTCGTCTCCGGCACAACGCGAGATTGCTGGTGAATCCGGCAGTGCGCGCGCAGCCTGCTACGTCTGAGATGGATGGTCGCGGGTACCAAGCGGGTAATGCGCACCTTGGATTGAGAGCACGTTTCGCACCCACAGCGACGACGGGCGCACGTTCAGGGATAACCGTCGCGATCCGCTAATAGGCGCGGGCGTCGGTAGAATTGGCGCGGCGGAATATCCGCGCCGCTCGAAC
>DATKEU010000210.1:0-6596 GCA_035544495.1 Polyangia bacterium
CTCTGGCGACGATGGTGCACGCGGGCACCGGCATCGCGCGCGTGGCGCTTCCGGCCGACGATCTCGACGCGCTGGCGACGGCGCTGCAAGCGCCGCGCGCGCTGGCCCGGCGTGCCGGCGGCTACGTCGTCGTCGAGAGCGCGCCCCTGGGGTCGCCCGGGCGCGGCCGCCTGCCCTGGCGCGCCGGCGAGGCGCCCCGTGTTCTCGACGAACGCGTCCGCGTGGCGTGGGATCCGGCGCGGCGCCTCAACCCGGGGCGGATGGCTTCATGAGCGGTGGCGCCAAACCGGACGCGCCCGTCGCGCGAAGCGATTCCGACCAGGCCGGCTGGCCATCGTTCGAAGCGATCGCCACCTGCGTCCACTGTGGCCTGTGCCTGGAAGCCTGCCCGACCTACCGCGAGCTGCGCCTGGAGGCGGATTCGCCGCGCGGCCGCATCTATCTCATGAAGGGGCTGCGCCAGCAGAGCATCGCGCCCACGCCCGAGGTGCTGCGCCACCTCGACCAGTGCCTCGACTGTCGGGCCTGCGAGACCGCCTGTCCGTCGGGCGTGCCGTACGCGGAGATCCTCGAG
The DNA here is from genome assembly GCA_035544495.1 of Polyangia bacterium. Classification (GTDB taxonomy): domain Bacteria; phylum Myxococcota_A; class Polyangia; order Fen-1088; family Fen-1088; genus DATKEU01. Next base: position 575 of record DATKEU010000210.1, read on the forward strand.
CGCACGCGCGCGGCGCTGCAGCCGGCGCGCCCGTCGTCGCCGCCCGGGCGTTTTCTGCGCTGGTTCGCGTTCTCGGTGCTGCTGCCGCACCGCTGGGCGCAGTGGCTGGTCTTCAAGGTGCTGTGGCTGCAGCAGGCGTTGGGCCTGACGCGCCTCGGACGCTGGCTGGGGCGGCGGCGCCTGTTGCCCGGGCGCTTGTCGGCGGCGGCGGTGCAGGCGCCGGTCGTCGGCTTTCGTTCGTTCCGCTCCGCGCATGCGTCGGCCCGCGGACGTGGCCTTGGACGGCCAAGCGGGCGCGGCGTGCTGTTTTTCCCTGCGCGCGGTCCGGCGCAGAGGCGCGTTGCCTTTCACACCGGGTGCCTGGCCGATCAGCTGTTCGCCAGCGTCAACGAGGCGACGGTGCGGGTCCTCACCGAGAACGGCTGCGACGTCGACGTCATCGGCGGCGAGCGTTGCTGCGGCGCCCTGCACATCCACAACGGCGCCCGCGACCAAGCCAAGGAGCTGGCGCGCGCCACCATCGCCGCCTTCGCCGCCGCCGGCCCGCACGACGCCATCGTCTCCAGCGCCGCCGGCTGCAGCGCCGAGCTGCGCCACTATGGCGCGCTCCTCGACGGAGATCCGGCCGCCGTGGCCTTCGGCGCCAAGGTGCGCGACGTCGCCGAATACCTGTGCGCGATCGGCTTCCGCGCGCCCGAGCCCACGAGCGCCGCGCCGGCGATGAAGGTCGCCTACGACGAGCCCTGTCACCTGCTGCACGCCCAGAAGATCAGCGACCCACCCAAGCAGATTCTGCGCGCCATTCCCGGCGTCACGCTGGTGCCGCTCGACGACGCCGACGCCTGCTGCGGCAGCGCCGGGATCTACTCGCTCTTGCAGCCCGCGCTGTCGGCGCGGATCGCCGCGCGCAAGATCGACGCCATCAAGCGCAGCGGCGCCGACGTGGTGGCGACGGGCAATCCGGGCTGCCTGATGCAGATCCGCGCCGGCGTCGACGCCGCCGGCCTGCGCGTCAGGGTCGCGCACCCGGTCGCGCTGCTGGCCGAGGCGTACGCCCGCCGCTGATCACCCGGCGCGCTTGGCGGCTTCGCGCAGCTCCGGGTGCTCGTCCAGGTACGCCTTGCGGCTCTCGCGGGTGATCTCGGCGACGATGGTGGTGTCGCGCAGGATCTTCGACTGACAGCCGAGGCGCGAGTTGGCGCGCACGTCGAACGCCTTGTCCATGATGTCTTCCTCGCGCTCGCTGGCGGGCGCCAGATCGGCCAGCCCCTGCTTCACGTAGACGTGGCAGGTCGAACAGCCGCACACGCCGCCGCACGCGGAGCCGACCTGCGCCCCGGCCTTGTTCGACGCCTCGAGGATGCTGGTCCCCACCGGCACCTCGATCTCGATCCCGTCGGGTTCGAACCTCACCTTGGGCATGTGGTCATCCGTGCGGGTGTCCATGTCCGCCGCCGCGCGCGTGAGCGTGCACGCGCTCCGCCAGGTCGGCCTTGGGCGCGGTCTCGGCCACCTTGGCCTCGACGGCGTCGACGCTGCGGCCGCGCAGCCCCGCCTCCAGCGCCCGGTTCATGCGCCGGGCCGCGAAGTCCTTCGACGCGCGATCCAGCGCTTCGATCGCCGCCCGGATCGCGTGGTGATCGCTGGCGGCACGGGCCGCCGCCAGCGCCTCCAGCGCCGCCGCGATCGCCGCGCGATCGCCCTCGGTCAAAAGCTCGGGCGTGTCGCTCATCGCCGCGCGCGCCGCCGCCGCGATGCGATCCGCCTCGATCCGTTGCTCGGCCAGCAGGCGCGTCTTCACGTCCTCCTCGGCGTGCGCGAACGAATCGAGCAGCATCCGCTCGACCTCCTCGTCGGTCAGGCCATAGCTCGGCTTGACCTGGATGGCCGTCTCCTTGCCGGTCGTCTGCTCGCGTGCCGACACCCGCAGAAGGCCATCGGCGTCGACCAGGAACGTCACCTCCAGGCGCGCCATCCCCGCCGGCATGGGAGGAATGCCGGTCAGCGCGAACCGCGCCAGCGATCGGCATTCCGTGACCATCTCGCGCTCGCCCTGCACGACGTGCAGATCGAATCCGGTCTGCTTGTCGGCGAAGGTCGTGAAGGTCTGGGTGGCGCCGCACGGGATGGTCGAGTTGCGCGGGATCAGCTTCTCCACCACGCCGCCCATCGTCTCCAGGCCCAGCGACAGCGGCACCACGTCCAGCAGCAGCACGTCGTTCTGCGCGCGCCCGCCGGCCAGGATCTCCGCCTGCACCGCCGCCCCCAGCGCGACCACCTGATCGGGATCGATGTCGGCCAGCGGCGCCCGTCCGAACAGCGCCTCGACGAATCGCCGCACCAGCGGCATGCGCGTGGCGCCGCCGACCAGGATCACGCCCGACAGCGCCGCCGGCTCGACGCCGGCGTCCTTCAGCGCGCGGCGCACCGGCCCCGCGCAGCGCTCCAGCACCGGCCGCACCAGCGCCTCCATCTCCGCCCGCGAAAGCGTCAGCGCCGGCGGCGCCACGCCGGGCAACGCCAGCGTCGTCGCGACGGCCTCCCGCGTGGTCAGCGCTTCTTTCGCCGCGCGGGCCGCGTCCAGCACGCGACGGGCCAGCAACGGATCGCCGCCCGCGTCCTCCGCCGCGCCCAGCGCGCGCAGGAAATGCCCGGCGATGGCGCGATCGAAATCGTCACCGCCCAGCGCCGAATCGCCGCCCGTGGCCTTCACCTCGAAGACGCCGTCTTCCAGCTTCAGGATCGAGATGTCGAACGTGCCGCCGCCGAGATCGAAGACCGCGAACGTCCCCTCCGCCTGCTTGTCCAGGCCGTACGCCAGCGCCGCCGCCGTCGGTTCGTTCAGAAGGCGCAGCACCTCCAGCCCCGCCAGCCGCCCGGCGTCGCGCGTGGCCTGGCGTTGCCCGTCGTCGAAGTACGCCGGCACCGTGATCACCGCGCCCTCCAGCGGCCCGCCGAGCTGCGCCTCCGCGCGCTGGCGCAGCACCTTCAAGATCTCCGCCGACACCTCGATCGGCGTCACCGCGCGCGCGCCGCCCGCCACCGCGAAGCGCACCACGGGATCGCCGGCCGCCGCCGGCGCGAAGCGATACGGCGTCAGGCGGCGCGTCGCCTCGGCGTCGCCGGGGCCGCGCCCCATGAAGCGCTTGACCGACGCGATGGTGTCCTGCGGATGCTCGGGCGCCAGTCGATCGCGCGCCTGCCGCCCCACCACCACGCGCCCGTCGGCGCCGTAGTAGACCACCGACGGAACAATCTGATCGCCCGGATCGCCCGCTGGCGCCACCCCGTCGGTCTCGTCGCCCAAACATACCGGTTGCCCGTCCCGCACCACCGCGACCAGAGAGTTCGTCGTCCCGAGGTCGATCCCCACCGCCCGCGTCGTCCCTGGCGGGCACGTCTCCCGGACGCGCGATTCACCCGGCTCGGCGATCTGAAACAGCGCCTCAACCATGGCCCGCTCCGTCCGCCGCGTCCGCCAGCGCCTCGTCGTGCACCGCCACCTCGGCCAGGAACCGCTGGAAGTAGCGCAGCGCCACCAGCGTGCGTGCCGCCTCTGCCCGCGCCTCCGCCGACGGCGGCTCCGCGCCCGACAGCAGCGTCGCCACGCGCGCCAGCGCTTCGTCGTGCCGCGCCCGCATCGCCCGCGCCATCGCCTGCACCTTGGCGTCGTCACCCTCGATGCGCGCCTCGGCCAGCTCCTGGCGCAGCTCGAGGATCTCCGCCAGCAGCTCGGGCGCCACGGTCTCTTTCTCGCCGCTCCTGAGCAAGTACTCCGCCCGCCGCACCGGATCCTTCAGCGCCCGCCAGGCCTCGTTCAATTGCACGCTCCGCTGCAGCGACGCCCGCCGCGCCCGCGCGTCCGCCCGCGCGAACCGATCGGGGTGCAGCTTGCGCGTCAGCTCGCGATAGCGCGCCTCCAGCTCGCCGGCGTCGACGTCGAAGCGCCGGGCCACGCCCAGCACCGCAAAATGATCCGCCGCGGGATCAGCCGGCTGCAGCGCCCCGCAGTGCGCGCACTCCATCCCGCCTCCGGCGGCCTTCTCACACGACCAGCAGATCACGACGGCCTCGCTAGGCATCCGCGCGCCGGACGCGCGTCAGAACTGCACGCTCTCGCCGCACCCGCACGTTCCCTTCACATTCGGGTTCACGAACTTGAACCCTCGCGCCATCATGGTCGTCGCGTACTCCAGCGTCGATCCGTCCAGGAACAGGTAGCTCTTCGGATCGACGAAGACGCGCACCTGGCCGTCCTCGAACGACAGGACCTTGTCTTCCGGTCGCGGCTCGATGTCCGCCCACTCAAACAGGTACGAAAATCCCGTGCAGCCGCCGCCGCGGATGCCGACCCGCAGCCCTTTCGGCGGCGTGGTCCGCCCCTGCGAAGCCCTCTTGATCTCGGCGACAGCGCGCTCCGTGACGGCGATGGCCATGATGACGTTCTCCGTTCCTCCGCTTCTTTCCCGCGCTTCTTTCCCGCTCAGCCCGCCCGCGCCGCCCGCTTCGCCTTGTAGTCGGCGATGGCGCTCTTGATGGCGTCCTCGGCCAGCACCGAGCAGTGGATCTTCACCGGCGGCAGGTTCAGCTCCTCGACGATCTGCGTGTTCTTGATTTCCATCGCCTGATCGATGGTCATCCCCTTGACCCACTCCGTGGCCAGCGACGACGACGCGATGGCCGACCCGCAGCCGAACGTCTTGAACTTGGCGTCCTCGATGACGCCCTCGTCGGTGATCTTCAGCTGCAGCTTCATCACGTCGCCGCACGCCGGCGCGCCGACCAGCCCGGTCCCCACGCTGGGGTCGTTCTTGTCGAAGCTCCCCACGTTGCGCGGGTTCTCGTAGTGCTCCAAGACCTTCTCGCTGTATGCCATGACCGTGTGCCTTTCGTTCTGTCCAGCGTCTCACCCTAGTGGGCGGCCCACTGGATGCTCTTCAAATCGATGCCCGCCTGCGCCATCTCGTAAAGTGGCGACAGCTCGCGCAGCTTGTTGATCTTCCCCACCACCAGGCCGATCACGAAATCGACCTCCTCCTCCGTGTTGAAACGCCCGATGCCGAACCGGATCGACGTGTGCGCCATCTCCTCGGCGACGCCCAGCGCGCGCAGCACGTACGACGGTTCCAGCGACGCCGACGTGCAGGCCGACCCCGACGACACCGCCACGTCCTTCAATGCCATCAGCATCGCCTCGCCCTCGACGTACGCGAAGCTGATGTTCAGGTTGCCGGGCAGCCGGTGCTCCAGCGACCCGTTGACGTCCGTGTCCGTGACCTGGGCCTGGATTCCCTTGCGCAGCCGCTCCCGCAAGGCCAGCGTGCGCGCCGCCTCCTCCGTCATCTCCAGACGGCAAATCTCCGCCGCCTTGCCGAAGCCCACGATGCCGGGGACGTTCAGCGTGCCCGATCGCATGCCGCGCTCGTGCCCGCCGCCGTCGATGATCGCCGTGATGCGCACGCGCGGCTTGCGCCGCACGTACAGCGCGCCCATGCCCTTCGGTCCGTACCTCGTGTGCGCCGACAGCGAAACCAGATCGGCGTGCGCCGCGTTCACGTCGAACGGGATCTTCCCCACGCCCTGGACCGCGTCGATGTGAAACAGCGCTCCGCGTTCCTTCACGACCGCGCCGATCTCCTCGACCGGGTTGATGGTCCCGATCTCGTTGTTGGCCAGCATGATCGACACCAGGATGGTCCTGTCGGTCATCGCTGCCTTCACCGACTCCGGCGTCACGCGCCCGTCGGCGGCCACCGGCACGTACGTGACCTCGAAGCCTTCCTTCTCCAGGCGCTTGCAGGTGTCCAGCACCGCCTTGTGCTCGGTCTCGGACGTGACGATGTGGTTGCCGCGATCCTTGTGGAACGCCGCCGCGCCCTTGATGGCCAGATTGTCGGACTCGGTCGCGCCCGAGGTCCAGACGATCTCCTTGCCGCTGGCGCCGATCAGCGTCGCCACCTGCTCGCGCGCCAGGTCGACCGCCTTCTCCGCCGTCCAGCCAAAGCTGTGCGACCGGCTGGCG
>DATKEU010000211.1:0-6358 GCA_035544495.1 Polyangia bacterium
GGGCGCGGGCGGCGGAGCCAGGCGGCGGACGACGAAGCGGCGCGCCGCCTCGTCGGGCGCGTGGCGGGCGAGGAGGCGGACGTCGGCCTCGCTGGGCCGGCCCGCCTGGGCGTCGAGAAAGGCGCGCGCCGCGGCCACGAGCGCGACCTCGGCGGGCTGGCGCGGCGCCGCCGCGCGCACGATGGCCGCCAGGGCGTCGCGATCCTGCGCGCCCAGGGCCAGCGACATCGCGTCGGCGAGCACCGGTGGCGCGCCCAGCTCTGCTTCGCGGCGGGCGGCGGCGAGGGCGTCGGACCAGCGGCTGGCGGCCGCCGATGCCTCGCGCACCGCCGCCAGCACGGCGGCGTCGTCGGGCGCGTCGCGCAGGCTCTCGAGGGCCAGCGTCAGGCCCTCCTCGCGACGGCCCGCCTTCGCCAGCCGCCGCGCCAGCGCCGCGCGCAGGCCGGGGTGCGTGGGCGCGCGCCCGAGCCCCTCGCGCAGCAGCGCCTGCGCCGCGGCGCCGTCGTCGCCGGCGGCGTCTGCGGCCTCGACGAACAGCGCGGGGCTGCCGTCCTCTGCGCGGGCGGCGCGCGCGAGCCACCCGCTGGCGGCGGGATCCTTTGTCGCGGCCAGGACGCGTCCGAACGCCGCCATCAGCGCCGGGTCGTCGGCGCGCAGGGCCAGCGCCTTCTCCAGCTCGCGCGCGGCGCGGCCCGGTTGGCCGTCGCCGGCGTACAGCTGCCCCAGCGCCGCGTGGGCCTGCCCGCGCAGGTCGCCGTCCAGCGAGAGCGCCAGCGTCTTGCGAAAGGCGTCGCGCGCCGGTTCGAAACGGCGCGCCCGCCCGAGCAGCGTCCCCAGCGCGAACCAGTGCCTGGCGTCGTCGCCGTCGCGATCGACGGCGCGCCCATAGGACGCGATCGCCGCCTCGACGTCGTCGCGCTGGGCCTGCACGGCGCCCAGCGCGGCGTGCGCGGTGGCGAGCTTGGGAAAGCGGGCCACCAGATCGCGCAGGCGCTCGTCCGCCAGCGCGAGATCGCCGCGCTCGGCGAACGCCAGCGAGAGGGCGATCTCCTCGCGCGCGTCGGCGGGCGTGACGGCGTCGCGGGCCAGCTCGTCGAACGTGCCGGCGATGCGATCGAAGATGCCCATCAGGCCCCGGCGGGCGGGCCGCTGGTCGTCGCCGCGCCGGCAGCGGCGGCGCCGTCGCCGCCAGCGCCGTCGGGCGTCCACACCTGCTGCCGGATCTCTGCGATGCGCTCGTCGATGGCGCGCAGCGCGCCCAGCTGGCCGTCGACGGCCGCCATGTCCGGGCTGGCCGCGCCGGCCGCGGCGTGGGCGCGCCGTTCGGCCAGCGCGCGATCCAGCACCTCGGAGATCCCGCGCGCCAGCGCCTCGCCGGCCTGGGCGACGAACTCCGACAGGCGGGCGCCGAAGCTGTCGATGAAGTCGTCCAGCTTGGGTCCCAGCATCGCCGCCACGCGATCGACGGCGGCGGGCGCCTGCTCCTTCGCCTCGGCCTTGATCTCCTGCGACACCCTGCCGCGCAGGATGAAGGCCAGCAGCGGCGCCGCCGCCGCCACCAGGCCGCCCGCCAGGCTGTTGACGAAGAAGAAGATCGTCGTCCCCAGCGCGCCGAGCGCGAACACCGACGCGTCGTACTTCAAGGTGTCGACGGCGATCTCCACCCGGGCATCGGTCGGGCCCAACTCGGCGGTGACGCCGCGGGCGACGTCGGCGACGTTCTCGTTGGCCACCTGGATCACCTCGTCGGCCAGGCGCTCGAGCTCGGCGGCGATGCGCTCGCCCTCGGCCTCCAGCCACGCCTTCCAGGTGTCCTGCACGAAGAAGCTCAGGTACCGTCGCACGTCGGGCCCGTCGACCTTCTCGATCTCGGGCGGCAGGGCGGCGCGGAACTCGCCGGCGAAGTCGGCCAGGTCCTGGCGCACGCGCGCTTTCAGCCCCGCGGTCTCGGCCTGGATCGTCCGCGCCGCTTGCTCCAGCACCTTCTGGCCGTTCTGCAGGCGTTGGTGGGCGCGCGCGATGCGCTGCTCGAGCTCCGGCAGCGGCAACTCCAGCGAGCGGCGGCGGATGGCCAGGCTCTGGCGCACGAAGCTGGCCAGCCGCCCGGCGTCGCCGAGCGCATGGTCGTAGAGCAGGCGCCGCCGCTCCTGCGCCACCGTGGCGCCGAGCTGCGCCTCGAAGGCGGGCAACCCCGATTCGTCGCGCTTGCCGGCCAGGGCGCGCTTGGCCGACACGGGGAGGATCACCGGCTCGGGAACGATCGTCGCGAGGTGCTTGCGCGCGAAGGCCATCGTCTCCTCCAGCTCGGCGGCGTCGAGGAGATCGGCCTTGGCGACGACGAAGATCAGCCGCTCGCGCGTCGAGCGCAGGATGCGCTCCTCGAGAAATTGCCGTTCGGACGCCGTGAGGATCTGCGTGGCGTCGAGGAGGAACACCGCCGCGTCGGCGCGCGGCAGGTAGCCGTAGGTGATCTCCACGCGCTGCTCGTTGATGTCGTTGACGCCCGGCGTGTCGACGATGGTCACGCGGTCGCGCAGGATGGCGGCCGGGTAGCTGATCTCGACGTGGTGGAGGTGGTCGGCGCCGGCTGCGCCGTTGTTCTTGGGCGCCTGCCCTTCGACGGTCAACCACTCCGTCAGGGCGCCGGCCGTCAGCGGCTCGAGGCTCTGCCGCCTGCCCGACCCGAACACCAGCGTCGCCGCGGGGCGCGCGCCGTGGGCGATGTGGGTCAGCACGGCGGTGGTGGGCGTGATGCCGACCGGCAGCACGGCCTCGCCGAGGAGCGCGTTGATGAACGTCGACTTGCCGTGGTTGAACTCGCCCAGCACCACCACGGAGAAACGCTCGTCGTCGAGCTTGGGGATGCGCGTCTCGCGGATGTCGCGAGCCGCGGATGCGAGGCCGGCCTGCTCGGCTGCGGCGGCCAGGCTCTCCAGCGCCGCCCGGATGGCGGCCTTGCGCGCGTCGGCGCTGCTCGGGGTGGGCGGGGCGGCGGTCATTTGAAGATCGCCAGCAACTCGGCGACACGGGCGTCGCACTCGTCCTTCGACGTGCCGCCCGAGGCGGCGCCCGCCGCGCCGCCGACCAGGCCGCGAAAATAAGCCGTCGCGGCGAACAGGCGCAGCGCCGCCACCCGCTTGGGCAGATAGGGATGGGTGTGAAAGAACTCGTCGAAGCGCCCGGGCCCGCGCGCCGCCTCTTCCATCTGGGCCAGGTACGCCTCCATGTTGATGTCGCTGTAGAGCTTGCGCGACCCGAGCGCCAGCTTGACCAGCGCCGCCACCGATACGTCGAGGTCGCGCGTGCACAGCAGGCCGGTGCGGTCGCAGGTGATCTCCGCGCGCCGGGCCCAGGCGTTCAGCGCCAGCACCGCCGGCCGCACCGTCCAGCGCAGGAACATGTTCGCCGCGCGGGTCAGAAAGTACAGCGTCGTCATGTAGACGACGTGGTTGTTCTGGATGTGGCCGCACTCGTGGCCGATGACGTCCAGCAGCTCGGGCTCGCTCAGGTGATCGATCAGCGCGGCGTTGATGACGATGTACGGATCGTCGGTGGTGCCGAAGGTGTGGGCGTTGAGCGAGCCGATGTTGGGCGACACATAGATGGTCGGCTGGTGGATGCGCAGAACATCGGCGCACCGGACCGCCAGCGCGTGCACGCGCGGGAACTGCTTGTCGGTCACCTTGACGGCGGTGCCGAGCATGCGGCTCTTCTCGACGCTCTGCCACACGCGCACGGCCGCCTCGACCGCCAGCGTCACCGGTTTGATGCGGTCCAGGGCGGCGCGTACCTTGATGTCGCCGCCGTAGGCGTAGCCGGCGCCCTCTCGCGCGCTGGCGGAAGCGGCGCCCTTGCGGGCGGCGACGTAACGGGAGAACGAGAGGTCAATCTGGGGTTGGGGCACGGGGCGCCTCGGTGATAATAGAATAACCCTCGCCGCAGCCCTCGCCACACCGGCACCGATCATGACGATGACAAACGCCAGTCCCGCCTCGCTCGGCGAGCCCGTCGCCCTGGTTCCCAGCGAAGCCGAGCTCGCGTTCATGCGCCGGGCGCTGGCCGCCGCCGCCGAAGCGGCCGGCCGGGGCGAGGTTCCGGTGGGCGCGGTGGTGGTGCTGGGCAACGACGTGGTCGCCGTCGCCCACAACGAACGCGAGACCGGCAGCGATCCGACGGCCCACGCCGAGATCGTGGCGCTGCGCCGGGCGGCCGCCCGCCTCGGCAGCTGGCGCCTGTGCGACGCCGATCTCTACGTGACCATGGAGCCGTGCCCGATGTGCGCCGGCGCGCTGGTCAACGCGCGCATTCGGCGCCTCTATTTCGGCTGCGACGATCCCAAGGCGGGCGCGGTGCGCACGCTGTATCAGCTGCTCGATGATCGCCGCCTCAACCACCGGGTCGAGGTGGTGCCCGGCCTGCTGGCCACGGAAGGCGCCACGCTGCTGCGCGATTTCTTCGGGCGCCTGCGCAGATGACGGCCGGCGCGGGCGCGCGCGCTAGTTTCCGGCGGGCGCCAGGACGAACGGGTAGCTGACCACGGTCAGGCCGCCGCCGGCTGGCTGCGGGAAGATCCAGCGGCGCACTGATTGGGTCATGCACGACTCCAGCGGCACCAGGTGCAGCGTCGAGTCCTGGACCACGGACGACAGCACCTGGCCGCTGGGCGCGATCGCGAACTGCAGGACCACGCGCCCGGCAAGCGTCGGGCGGCGCGCGAGCTCGGTTTCGTAGCAGTAGCGGATCTCGTTCAGGTGTGCGCGGATGATGCGGCGGACGATCTCCTTGTCCAGCGAGCCTTTGCTCGTCAGACGTTCGCGCACGACGTCGATGATCGGGACGATCCGTGGTCGCGGTGTCAGAGCCGCGACGGGCGGACCGTGCGCTCTGCCGAGGAACGGATTGCGCCCGCCGATTGTCTCCAGCGGGTCACCTTCACGGATCAACTGGTCGCCGGCCCCAGCGTCGTACGCGCCCGTTCCAACCACGCCGAACCCGCCGCGATCCCACGCCGCCGCGACGCCGTCGCCGTTCAGACTGCCAAGAACGGTCTCGGCGTCGGGACCCAGCGCCTGGCCGCGCGCGAAGGTGGCGCGCACGGACGCCGACCGCGCGCGGGCGATGAGGCTCAGCATGGTCAGCGGCTCCGGGCTCACCGCTGGCTGGCGGCGCTGGCTGATTCCGCGAACGGTCAGCTTCGTCGCTTTCGCAGCGCGCGCCATGCCGGGACGCCCGGTGGTCCGCGGGTCGCTCGCAGCACCTTCACCGGCGGGCTGGTCCGCTGTCGTCGCCGCCGTCGCCAGCACGGGCGGAACGATGCGCACGGCGGCCCGGCGATGAAAGGTCTGGTCGACGTCCAGCGACAGCGCCTTGCGATCGGGCGGCACCAGCGCCAGCACCCCGAGCGCGACGATTGTCGCCAGCCCGACGCCCGCGCTGGCCCGGGCTTCGGAGCCTCTCCAGCGCGCCGCAGGCGCGGGCAGCGTCGGTGGCGGCGGCGCGTGCGCGATCCGGAACGTCATCGACCCGCAACGGATCTCCGCGTCGCCATGCGCGGGCAAACGCGCCGGCCCGATCATCGCCGGCGTCAGGTGCAGCGCCGCGGCGCCGCGCTCGTCGACGGTGACCAGCGCGTGCTCGGCGCCGCCGATCAGCGACTCGGCCGCCGGAGCTTGCACGCGCCGGCTGGAACCGATGCGATAGCAGCGCCGCCGCCGGTCGACGTAGCGGGCGTCGATCAAGAGACCACGAAAATACGACTGCACGGCCACGGCGCTGGTTTCCACGGCGGCGTCCTTCCTGCCGAAGCGCGCGAACCCGGCGCTTCGACGTACACCGCACGGACAATCACCGCGCGCGCGAGGTTCCCGCCTCGCGTGAAAATAATTCTCAGCGCGCGGCCGCTGCCGCCAGGATCTTCTTCTCCAGCGTCTCGATCACCGCGACCTCGTACGTCGCGCTGTAAAGGACGTTCGCCTCCAGGATGCCGGTCGGGCTGGTGACGTTGATCTCCGTCAGCCAGCCGCCGATGACGTCCAGCCCGACGAAGAAGTGCCCGCGCTCGCGCAGCCAGGGGCCCACCTTGCGCACGATGGCCCAGTCCCGATCTTCCAGCGTCGTCGCCATCGGACGCGCGCCCACGTGCAGGTTGCCGCGGGCGTCGTCCGGAGCCGGGACGCGCAGCACCGCGCACAGCGGCTCGCCGTCGCAGAGCAGGATGCGCTTGTCGCCGGCGCGCACGTCGGGCAGGTAGCGCTGCGCCACCGTCCAGCGCCGCCCCAGGTTGGTCGCCTGTTCGAGGATGGCGCCGGTGTTGGGATCGCCCTTGCGCACGTGGAACACGCCAAAGCCGCCCGAGGCG
>DATKEU010000212.1:0-8691 GCA_035544495.1 Polyangia bacterium
GCGCGCGACGGGCGCACGTCGACGGTGTCCAGCGCCATGAACTCTCGCAGCGTCGTCTGATAATTGCGCGCCAGCACGGCGTCCGCGAAGAACCCCTGCGCCCCCGAACGCAGCCGGTAGTCGTTGAAGCCGGCCGGGCTGTGGCACCCTTCCAGCGCGCACCCTCGCTGCAGAAGGCGTGGCATGACGTTCTCCTCGAAGAACGTCTGCCCCGCGGTCTTCACCGGCGCCGGCGGCGCCGCCGCCTGCACCTCCAGCGCCCAGTCGCGCCACGCCTTCCAGCCGCTGTCGTCGCGCGAGACAAAAAACGTTCCGCCGGTGTGGCTGACGCCGCCCCCCTCGGGCGCCAGCGGCCGCAGCAGGATCTCGCTCTGCTCGACGGCGACGCCCGTCGGCGCCACGAAACCCGCCGCCTGCAGGTAATTGAACGCCAGCTGCCCGTCGTCCCCTCCACAGGTCATGTAGAAATCCGACTGCGGCGAGCTGTGGCAGGTGGCATACGCGCACGACGCCAGGATCTTCGGCTGCAGCACCGTGACGAAGTCGCGATAGGCGGCGCTGTTCACGTCGACGGCGGGTCGCGGGTTGCCCGCCGGCGCGGCCGGCACCGTCGTGTTGCACCCGCCCACGCCCTGGTTGGCCTTCGGCTCGGGCAACAGCGCATCGCGGTTGGCGCCGTTGTCCAGCCAGCGCTTGACCTCCTGGAACGCCTCCGTGCTGGCGCCGATGGGCTTGCCGCCCGCGTGGCGAATCTCGCTTTGCAGCAGGCGCTGCCGGTATGGAATGTAAACCGCGATCTCCGGGACCGCCTTCAGCAGCAGCACCGGATGCGGATAGCTGCCGTACGTGCGCAGGACGTCGCGCCGCCTCTGCACGCCCTCGAACGACGACAGGTCCAGGTTGCCCAGCGCCACGCCCGAGGCCGGATCGATGCGGTGGCACGGCGACGTGTTGCCGACACAGAAGGTGTTGAAGACCGGCTGGACGTGCAGGTCGTAGAAGTGCTGCTCGGGCGGGGCGCTCTTCTGACAGGCAGGCACCGCCGCCCCGACCACCAGCAGCAGCGACGTCCACGCCGGCCGCAGCCGCACCGAGCGCGCGAGGCGCGAATAGGCCATCGTCGCCGATGATATCAGCGCGTCAGCTTCCCGATAGCCACTTCCGCCAGCGATCGGACGAGCGGGCTCGCGTCGCTCTGGGCCGCGCGGCCGAGGCCGTCGGCCGCCTGCGCCGCCGGCGCGCCCATCTCACCTAGCGCCCAGGCCGCACGCTTGCGCACATCGGCGCTGGGATCACCACCCAGGACTTGCAGCAGCTCGGCCACGCCCGCCGGGGCGTGCGCCGCACCCAGCGTCAGCGCCGCCTGCGATCGCACGTTCGCGTCCGCGTCGCCGAGCAGCGCCGCCGCCGGGACCGCGCCCGCGCCGTTGAAGGTCCGAAGCTCGCGCAGCGCCCCCAGCGCCGCCACCTTGACCGCCGGTTCGGACGCGCCCAGCGCGCCGACCAGCGCCGCCGCGCCCGCGGGCCGGCCGATCGACCCCAGCGCGCGCGCCATCGCCGCCCGCGCGTTGCCGTCGAAGATCGGGTTCGACAGCGCCGCCGACAGCGCGGGGATGGCCGCCGCCGATCCGAACTCGCCCAGCACGTCGGCGGCGTTGGCCGCCTTCGCCGAATCGGGCTGTGACAGCCGGTTCAGCATGCCGACGAACACCGTCCGGCCGCTCGACCGCCGCGACAGCCACCAGGCCGCCGCCCGGCGGACGCGATAGTCGGCGTGATCGACCAGCGGCAGCACCAGGTCGGTGCAGGCGGCGCAGACCAGGTACTCGCTGCGTTCCAGCTCGGCCTGGATGGCGTCGACGGAGTTGGCGGCGATGGCGCTGCCGATCAGCTCGGGGCTGCCGCCGCGTCCGGCCTGGGCCGGCCCCGCCGCCACCATCAGCGCCAATCCCAGCACCAGCGAGAGCGAACCCGTGACCGTTGCGTTGCGCGTGCCCATTTTCAGATTCCTCCCATTTGGTAGGGGTCGGACGCGGCGCTGTCCAGGTTCTCGCGGAAGAAGAACTGGCCGCCCATGTCCAGGTTCAGGATGAAGAGGTAGTACTCGCCGGGCGCCAGCTCCATGCCGCCGGCGTCGACGGGGTGGATGACGCCCGGGAAGGCGCGCGTCGCCGGCGTCGCCGCCGGGTACTGCTGCGGCGGGTTCAGCTTCTTGATCACGTCCGAATCGCGCGCCGAGCCGCCCACGGCGTAACCACCCGGCTTGCCCGTGCCGGTGATGGTGACGACGTGCTCGCCCAGCAGCTCGCCCAGGCCCATGATCGACAGGTACGAAGCGCTGAACGACCCGGTCATCTTCTCGCCGACGTTGACCATCACCTTCTGCCCGCGCAGGTCGAAGGTGAACGTCTGCGACAGGCCGCTGGTCATGTCCATGACCGTGTAGGTCGGGTTGCCGGGCTTGGTGGCGTCGCCGTCGTGGCAGCTTGTGCACTTGGCGTCGAAGATCGGCTGCAGCGCCTTGTCCCAGGGCACGCCGCGCACGTTGTTGTAGTTCGCGGTGGCCAGCCCATCCCACGGCCCCGCCCACTTCCGCATCGCGCGCGGCGCGTAGAGGTCGACGGCCCCGCGCAGGAAGTTGTCGGTGACGCCGGGGGTGACCAGCGTCGTCTTGGAGCGATCCTCGTGGCAGCCGCCGCAGACGCGCTGCTCGCCGGCGCGGCCGCTGACCCAGATCGATTCGTTGGCGATGCTCATCGCGAACTTGTCGACCAGCTGGATGTGGAAGGGAACGTTGCCGGGCACCTTGGCGGCGAACGACTTGTCCGGGGCGATGTCGATCTCGCCGTACATCGACTGGCCGTCGAACTCCGTCGTGCCGAAGGTGCGCACGCCCTCCTCGCCCGAGAACCCCTCGATGAGTCGCGCCTTGACCACGCTGTCCGCCGGGATTGTCAGCACCGACGAGTCGTAGACGTTCAGCGCCCCGACGGTGGTCACGAGCTCGCCGGCCGGCACCGGCGCCGCCAGCACCGCCGGCTCCGGGCGCGTCTTGATCGGACGCGCCTGAACGTCCCAGTACGCGAGATCGTCGTACACCGGCGAGCGGAGCCCGGTCTTGCCGTCGAGGACGTAGAGGCCGAAGTTGGCGAACGAGTGGGCGGCGTCGAGGACCTCCGACTCGACCGGGCCGTCGGACCACGACACCAGGAAACGCTGATCGGCCACGTCGCCCACCGGCTCGGCGTCGTAATAGCGGCCGACCGGGAGGTCGAGGCTGACCGGGCTGGGCGTGCGGTCGCCCGGCACCAGCGGCGTCAGGTCCGTGAAGGTCGACTTCGCCTCGGTGCCGTTGAGATCGATCAGGAACAGCTTGCCCGCTTGCAACGTGCGGTCGCGCGACGTCGCCACCGCGATCAGCTGGTAGTCGACGGTGCCGTCGGCGAGCATGCTGCTCTGCACATAGCGCGCCTTGAGGTAGCTGTTGGTGCCGCCCTCGCCGCCCTGCTCGCCGCCGAACGCCTCGCGCATGTTGGTCATGTCGGCGTCCATCATGCGCAGGTGCCCGTCGTTGACCGGCCCCATGTGGCGCCATTCGGTGTAAACAACGCGGCCGTTCGGCAGCAGCATCGGCGACACGCGGTGCGAGACGTTGCGCGCGCCCAGCGTCACGTTCGACCCGTCGATGTTCATGGTGCCGACCTGCGCCGTGGTGGCCCGTTCGTACTCGTCGCGAAACTGATTGGCGTCGGGCTCGACGTTCTTGTTGGTCATGAACAGGATCTGCTGGCCGGGCGTGAAGATCGGATAGACGAAATCGTTCGGGCCCTCGATCAGCTGCTTGACGTTCGTCCCGTCGATGTTCATCGAGTAGATGTGGAAGCTGTCCATGTCGGACAGCCGCGCCGAGAAGACCACCGACTTGGCGTCGAACGACACGTCGTACGACATGATGTCGGCGTCCTTGAACATCGGGTCGGACGTCAGCACCGTCAGCTTGCCGTCGGCGGCGGGCGGCTCCAGCGTCACCAGGCGGCCGCCGGCCTTGTACGACGTGTAGTCGAAGACGTTGCCGCCGTCGTTGCGCAGCGGGCGCTGCAGGAAGATGATCGCGTGCACGTCGCCGCCCAGCGCGTTCTGCGTCGACCCGCCCGAGCAGCCCGCGCCGCCCGCGCCGACCGCGAACAGCGCCGCCGCGATTGTCCCCGTCCTGCTGATTGGTTTGGCCATGGGACCACGGGCAGCAAGAAAAAGGCCACGACGGAATGCGGGCCGGCGCGCGGTCGGGGCCGGTTTTCCGCGGCGGAGTCGCCGCCGGCGAGGCGATGTTGCGCAACCTGGAAATCGCGTGAATTCCGCTGTCAATCGCCAGGTGGGCGGCGAAAATCGCGAGAAATCAGGGCTTTCGCCAGAGTCGCCGCGGTTGCGCAACCGGTGACGGCAAAACCGGTTTAGGCTGGTGCCGCCCCCGATGCTGGAGCCGCGCGACGCCACCCTCGATGCCCGATACCTGGGGCGCTATGACCTCTTGGGGCGGCTGGCGGTCGGCGGCATGGCCGAGATTTACCTCGCGCGCGCGCACGGGATCTCGGGCTTCGAGAAGCTGCTGGTGCTCAAGCGCATCCTGCCGCAGCACGCGCTGGACCCCCAGCTTCTGCGCATGTTCCTCGACGAGGCGCGCCTCGGCGCGACGCTGGACCACCCGAACATCACGCAGGTGTACGACGTGGGCCTTCAGGGCGAGACGCCGTTCTTCACCATGGAATACGTGCACGGCGCCAACCTGCGCGAGATCCTGCGCGCGGAGGCGGCGCGCGCGAGCGCGGGCGACAGCGCAAACGCCGGCACGGGGGCGGGCGCGGACGCCGACGACGCGGCCGCGCGGCCGCTGCCCGACGCGGTCTCCATCGGCATCATCGCGGCGGCGGCGGCGGGGCTGCACCATGCGCACGAGAAGCGCGCCACCGACGGGCAGCCGCTGTCCATCGTTCATCGCGACGTCTCACCGTCGAACGTGCTGGTGACGTACGACGGCACCGTCAAGGTCACCGACTTCGGCATCGCCAAGTGGTCGTCGCAGCGCACGCAGACCCAGGCGGGCGCGCTGAAGGGCAAGTTCGCGTACATGTCGCCCGAGCAGTGCCGCGGCGAGCCCGTCGACCGGCGCAGCGACGTCTTCTCGCTGGGAACGCTGCTCTACGAGCTGACGGCGGGCGCGCCGCCGTTTCGCGGCGCCAGCGATTACGAAATCCTGAATCAGATCGCCACCGCCACCGCCCCCGTCCCGCTGCCGGCGCGCGCGGGCGCGCCCTATCCGCCGGCGCTGGCGCGCATCGTCCTGCGATCGCTGGCCCCGGCGGCGGCGGATCGCTACCCGACGGCGCAGGCGCTGCAGCTGGATCTCGAGGAGTTCGCCCGCGCGCACGGACTGTCGCTGTCGGCGGTGAGCCTGGCCGAATACATGCGCGGGCTGTTCGGCGATCGCATCGCGGCCTGGGAGGCGGCGCGACGGGCGGGACGGACCCTGGGCGAGCACCTGGGCGCCGCGAACCGCGCCCCCGATGGATCGGCGGCCGAGGCGGCTGCCGATCCGCGCACCGCGACCGACATTCACGCCGGGGCGGTGGCTGGCCGGCGGGAAACGCCCGCCGCCCCGACGGGGCGCGCGTCGCGCTGGACGGGCGCGCGGCCCGCCGTGCTGACCGGCACGCTGTTCTTCGTCGCGCTGGCCGCCACCGTGATCAAGCGGTCGGAGCCGGAACCACCGGCGGTGTCGCGCCCGGCTCCGGCGGACGTCCATGCCCGGTCCGCCGTCGCGACGACGCCTTCGCCGGCGCAGGCGCCCCCCGCACGCGCGGCTGTCACCTCGACAGCGCGGCGGGCTGCGCTTACTGTCAGTGGCCATCCGCCTCCGTCGCATCCTGCCAAGACGCGCAGCAAACGGGGCAGCCGCCGCCGCGCGGAGGCCGCCGCCGCGCCCGCGCACGGCCTGGGCGCCTGGGATCCCGATTCGGCGGTCCCGCCCAGGTGATCGCCCGTCCAGAGGCCCGCTCGCCGCCGCGCTGGTGATCGGCGCGTGGCTCGTCGCGCGCGCCGCCGTCACGGTCGCGCAGGCCCCGCCCGCCGACGCGGCGCCGCCGATGAGCGAAGCCGCCCGCGCCCACTATGATCGCGGCCTGGCCCTCTTCGCCGCGAAGGACTACCGCGCCGCGATCGCTGAGCTCGCCGCCGGCTTCGCGATCGAGCCGCGGCGCGAGTTCCTGTTCGCCGAGGCGCAGGCGCAGCGCCTGGGGGGCGACTGTCGCGGCGCCGTCGCGCTCTATCAACGTTTCCTGGCCACGGAGCCGCCGGCCATCCAGGTCTCCGCCGCGCAGGTGGGCCTGGCCCGCTGCGCGCAGCAGATGGCCACCGCGCCGCCGCCCGCGCCGCTGATCCCGACGCCCGCGCCGGCGGTACCGGCGCCCTCGGTTGACCGGGGACCCTGGTATCGCGACGCCGCCGGCGGCGTGCTCCTCGGCGCTGGGATCGTCGCGGCTGGCGTCGGCGCCGGCCTGGTCATCTCGGCCGCCGACGCGACGAACACCGGCGTCACCTACGACGACTACAGCCAGAAGCGCGCGTCGATCGAACGACGCTGGAACATCGGCGCCGTCGCGCTGGCGGCCGGCGCGGTGCTGGCCGGCGCCGGCGTCTTTCGCTATCAGCGCCTGCGCGCCGCCGAGTCGGCGGCGGCGATCAGCGTGGCCGCCGGGCCATCGTTCGGCGGCGTGTCGCTGGAAGGACGCTTTTGATCCGCTGGCCCCTGTTGCTGACGGCCGCGCTGACCGCCGGCTGTCTCGCCCCCGGTGATTTCATCTGTCACGCCAGCGACGACTGCGGCGCCAGCGGATACTGCGAGCCGAGCGGCCGCTGCAGCACCGCCGACGCTACCTGCGCGTCGGGACGGCGCTATCGCCACCACGCCGGATCCGCGCTGGCCGATCGGTGCGTGGGCGATGCCTGCCCGCAAAATCCGGTTATCGCCCTGCGCATGGGCGCCGCGCACGCCTGCCTGGTGCGCGGCAGCGGCGGCGTGCTGTGCTGGGGGCGCAACGATCAGGGCCAGCTTGGCGACGGCACGACGACGCCGCGCTCGTCGCCCGTCGCGGTCGGCGGCGTCTCCGGCGCCGTGGCCGTCGCGCTCGGCGACAGCCACACCTGCGCGGTCGCGGGCGGAGCCGTCCTGTGCTGGGGCGGCAACGACCACGGCCAACTCGGCGACGGCACCACCACCGCGCGCTCCTCGCCGGCGCCCGTGCCCGGCATCAGCGACGCCACCGACGTCGCCGCCGGCACCGATTTCTCCTGCGCCCTCATCGCCGACGGCGGCGTGCGCTGCTGGGGCGACAACAGCGTCGGCCAGCTGGGCGACGACGGCAGCCGGGGGCAGGTGGGCCCGCAAGCGGTGTTCGCGCTCGGCGGCGTGCGGGCGCTGGCCGCGCGCGGCCGGCACGCCTGCGCGCTGCGCGACGATCAGACGGTGTGGTGCTGGGGCGACAACCAGCAGGGGCAGCTCGCCGACAGCTCGGGCGCCGCCAGCCAGCCGCGACCCGTCCGCGTCGACGGCGTCGATCAGGTCATCGCCATCGCCACCGGCGCCACGCACGCCTGCGCCGCCACGCGCGCCGACGGCCTGTGGTGCTGGGGCGGCAACGACAGCGGACAGCTGGGCGTGGGCGCGACCACGGACGCCACGCCGCGACCGCTCCCGGCGCGCCTGCCGGTGGTCAGCGATCCCGTCGACGTCAGCGCCGGCGCCCATCACACGTGCGCCCTGCGCAAGAACGGCGGCGTCTGGTGCTGGGGCGACAACCACGACGGCCAGCTGGGCGAGGGCACCACCAGCAGCCTGGCCGTTCCCGTGCCCGTGACCACGTTCGCCCCCGCCGCCGCGCTGGCCGCCGGCGACACCGCGTCGTGCGCGCTGGCCCGCGACGGCACCGTCTGGTGCTGGGGCGACAACCGCAGCGGACAGCTGGGCATCGGCAGCGCGATCATGCGCCCGTCGCCGGCTCGCGTGATCGGCGTGGCGGGCGCCACCGCGATCGCCACCGGCGGCGCGCACAGCTGCGCGGTGGCCCCGGGCGCGGGCCTTCTGTGCTGGGGCAGCAACCGCGCCGGGCAGCTCGGCGACAACACCACCGTCGATCGCTCGCTGGCCGCCGCCATCAAGGTGCCGCTGGCCGCCGAGCAGGTGGCGGGCGGCGCCGACCACTCGTGCGCGCGCACCGCCGACGAGGTCTTCTGCTGGGGCCGCGGCGGCAGCGGGCAGCTGGGCGGCGCCACCTTGTTCGACGATCCCGTCCCCAGCGCCGTGCCCGCCGCCGCCCACAGCGCCCGCCTGGCCGCCGGCGATCAGCACAGCTGCGCCGTCGGCGCCGACGGCACCGTGCGCTGCTGGGGCGGCAACGGCGACGGCCAGCTCGGCGACGGCACGACAGTCGATCGGGCCATGCCCGCCGTCGTCGGCGCGCTGCCCGCCGCCGCCGACGTCGCGGCCGGCGCCGCGCACACCTGCGCCCTCGGCACCGACGGCGCCATCGCCTGCTGGGGGCGCGGCGACGACGGCCAGCTCGGTGACGGCGGCAATCAAGGCCGGCCGACGGCGGCCCCCATCCACGCGCCACCGGGCGGCGCCTCGCTGACGGCTGC
>DATKEU010000213.1:0-17597 GCA_035544495.1 Polyangia bacterium
AAGACCGCCGACGCGAAGGCCCGCCTGGAGAAACTGGGTCGCAACGATGCCTGCTCGTGCGGCTCTGGAAAGAAGTACAAGAAGTGCCACCTGCAGGCCGACGAGGCCGCCGCCGCGCCGCCGCCCGCGCCGCCCAGCGCGAAGGACGTGCTGGCTGGCGGCTGGCGCCTGTTCGAGCAGCGCCGCCCCGCCGCCGCCGAGAAGGAATTTCGCGCCGCCCTGGCCATCGAGCCCGGGTTGGTCGACGCCCGCGTCGGGATCGGCATGGCCCGCCTGGCCGCCGGCAACGCCGACGGGGCCAAGGAAGAGCTGTCGGCGGTAATCGCCGAGGGCGAGCCGAAGCTGGCCGGACTGCGCGACGAGAAGGTCAAGGACGCCTTCAACCGCCCCGAGGCGCAGCCGCTCATCCGCGCCGCCCACGCGCTCGGCTGCCTCGCCTACGATCAAAGCCGCTTCGAAGACTCGCTCAAGGATCTCGAGCGCGTCTATCAGATAGACGAAGGCGCCGTCGGCACCGAGGCGCGCCTCATCTCGGCCAAGTCGCTGATGAAGCTCGGGCGCCCCGCCGACGCCATCGCCATGCTGGAGCCCGCCGCCGGCACCGCCGACGCCAGCAGCCGCGTGAACATGGGGCTGGCGCTGGCTCACTTCGCCGCCGGCGCGAACGAACAGGCCAGCGCCGCGCTGGACAAGGCGCTGCAGGCCAACCCGCACTATGGCAAGACGGTGCTGGGGCGCGTGCGCCGCCGCGTCGAGAACATCGCCGGGACACAACCCGGTTCGCTGGAGGAGGCGCTGGTCTACAGCCAGACCTACGGCGACGTCTGGACCGACGAGGCCAAGAAATTCCTGCAAGCCGCCTTGGACGCGCGCGCCGCCGAATCGCGCGGGCGCGGCGCTGGCGCCGCGCAGGCGGAGTCCGTCGCCTGAGCAGCGCGCCGCCGAGATCCCGCGATGCCGCTGTCGGGTGAACGGGCGCGGGCTATCGCCGAACGGCTGGCGATGCTGGGCGTGCGGGACGAGGAGCTGGACGAGACGTTCGTGCACGCCGGCGGCAAGGGCGGACAGAACGTGAACAAGGTGGCGACCTGCGTGGTGCTGGTGCACCGCCCGTCGGGCGTCGCCGTCAAATGCCAGCGCGAGCGCACGCAGGGCGCGAACCGCTTGCTCGCGCGCGAGCGACTGGCGGACAAGATCGAAGAGGCGCAGCTTGGCCGGGCCAGCGCGCGGCAGCAGGAGATAGAGAAGATCCGGAGGCAGAAGCGCCGCCGCTCGCGCCGGGCGAAACAGAGAATGCTGGCCGACAAGCACGCGCATGCGCGCAAGAAAGCGTCGCGCGCGGACGTCCGCTCCGGCGAGGACTGAGGGGCGGCCCGCATGAGCGGCGGCGGCGGCGAGCACGGCGGCACCGGCGCCTCCGTCCCCAGCGCGGCGCTCTACGCGGCGCTGGCCGCCGTCTATGATCGCTGGCAGGCCAGCGACGGAACGCCGTTCTCTCATCTGGCGCTGGCGCAGCTGGAACCGGCGCTCGCCCGCCACCGGCGCGCGACGTCGGTCGCCTCGTTCGTCGATCTCGGCTGCGGCACGGGCGAGCTGCTGCTGGCGCTGCGCGCGCGCCATCCAAACTGGCGCCTGTGCGGAGTGGACGCCTCGGCCGAGATGCTGGCCGTCGCGCGCGCGAAGACGAACGCCGCTGGCATTGCCTGGCGGGCGTCGGCGCTCGAGCGCGCCGACCAGGCGCTGGGCACCGAACGCTTCGACACCGCCGGGGCTTTCTACGACACGCTCAACCACCTGCCGGATCGGGCGGCGCTGGCGCGCGCCTTCCGCGCGGTCGCCCGCCTCCTGGTGCCGGGCGGGCTGTTCGTCTTCGACGTCACCAACGCGCTCGGCTTTCGGCGCTGGTGGACGGGCAATCGCACGTGGCGCGGCGCTGGCTGGCAGGTTCGCGTCGAGATGGCCTACCACCCGGCGGCCAGCGACGCCGAAGCCGCCGCCACGGGCAGCACGGGCACCGGCCTGGCCGACGTCACCGTCATCGAAGAAAAAGGCATCGCGCGCCGGGCCGCCATCGCCGAACGCTGTTTCGCCGATCCGGTCATCAGATCCACCCTCGCCGAGGCTGGCCTGCGCGTGGAATCGGTAAGGTCCTGGGCACCTTTCGACATTGACGCAGAAGGCAAAACGCTGTTCTTTGCCATCAAAGAGTCCAACGCGTCTGAACTGACCATGCGAACATTGCGTTAATTTGTTTCAATTCTCCGTGTAGGCTTTATCGTACATCAGAATTATGTCGACTTTCCGGCGAAAGCGCACTAGCGTAGCCGTCCTTCGCCACCAAACAGGAGACTGCCGTGTCGACTCCATCCGTCCCGCTCACCAAGGCCCCTTCATCCACACCCGCGCCCAAGGCGCCCGCCGCGCCGGCATTGCAGAAAGCGCAGACCGGCGCCGAGGCGCTGATCCGCGCCCTTGAACGCGAAGGCGTCGAGTACATCTTCGGTCTCTCGGGCGGCGCCGCGATGCCGATCTTCGACGCGCTCGTCGATTCGAAGATCAAGCTCATCCTGGTTCGCCACGAGCAGGGCGCCACGCACATGGCCGACGGCTACGCGCGCGCCACCGGCAAGCCGGGCGTCGTGCTGGTGACCTCGGGCCCGGGCGCCACCAACACCGTCACCGGCCTTCTGACCGCGCTGATGGATTCGGCGCCCATGGTCGTCCTTACCGGGCAGACCATCACGCCCATGCTGGGCAAGGACGCCTTCCAGGAGGCGGACGTCACCGGCATCACCTACCCGGTGGTGAAGCATTCCTACCTGGTGAAGAACGTGAACGACATCCCGCGCATCACGCGCGAGGCGTTCTACCTGGCCAACACCGGCCGCCCCGGCCCGGTGCTGATCGACCTGCCCAAGGACGTGACGTCCGCGCCGTGCACGGCGCCCGCCGTCGACACCGTCGATCTGCCCGGGTACGTCGTGCCCACGCACCCGGACCCGGACGGCGTGCGCAAGGCGGCCGCGCTGCTGGCCAGGAGCCGCAAACCCGTGCTGTACGTCGGCCACGGGTCGGTGATCTCCGGCGCCGGCGAGGCGATCATCGCGCTGGCGGAGAAGCTTCAGGCGCCGATCGTCAACACGCTGCTCGGCAAGGGCGCCTGCCGCGAAGACCACCCGCTGCACCTGGGCATGCTGGGCATGCACGGGACGGCGTACGCCAACAAGGCGGTGATGAACACCGACTGCATCGTGGCCATCGGCGCGCGCTGGGACGATCGCATCACCGGCAAGCTGAGCGAGTTCTGCGTCGGCGCCACCAAGATCCACATCGACATCGACCGCGCCGAGTTCAACAAGGTGGTCAAGCCCGACGTCTCGCTGGCGGCCGACGCGCGCCTGGCGGTTCAGGATCTGATTCCGCTGGTGTCGAAGCTGGACACCGCCGACTGGCTGAAGCAGATCGGCGAATGGCGGCGGCAGTACCCGCTCAAGTACCCGAAGAAGGGCGGCCTGCGCGCGCAGCACGTGCTGGATCGCCTGGACGAGCTCGGCGGGCGCGACTGCATCCTGACCACCGACGTGGGCCAGCATCAGATGTGGGCGGCGCAGTTCTGCCTGACCACGAAGAACCGCCACTGGCTGTCGTCGGGCGGCGCCGGAACAATGGGCTACGGTTTCCCGGCCGCCATCGGGGCGCAGTTCGCGCAGCCGGGCAAGAAGGTGTGGGCCATCGTCGGCGACGGCGGCTTCCAGATGACGATGCCCGAGCTGGCCACCGCCGCCATCCACAAGCTGCCGGTCAAGGTGCTGATCATCAACAACAGTTATCTCGGCATGGTCCGCCAGTGGCAGGAGCTGTTCTTCGAGAATCGGCTGTCGGGCGTCGACCTGGAAGGCAACCCCGACTTCGTCAAGCTGGCCGGCGCCTATGGCATCAAAGCCTGGCGCATCAAGCGGCCCGCGGAGGTCGATCGCATCCTGAAGGCCGCCATGGCGTACGACGAAGGTCCGTGCGTCGTGGAGGCCGAGGTGATCAAGGAGGACAACGTGTTCCCGATGATCCCCGCCGGCGCCGCCCTGCGCGACATGATCATCGAGCGCCCGAAACAGAAGATGGCCAAGCCGGAAGGGAGCACTTAGATGTCCGCCGCAGCCGTATCGCCCATCAGCCTGGCGCCCGCCGCCCGGCTGCACACGCTGTCGATCCTCGTTCGCAACAAGCCGGGCGTCCTGGTGCGCGTCGCGCTGATATTCTCGCGGCGCGGGTACAACATCGAGAGCCTGGTCGTCAGCCCCGAGGCGTCGGACGGGCAGATGTCGCGCATGACCATCACCTGCAGCGGCGATCCCGAGACGCTGGAGCAGATCATCAAGCAGGTCACCAAGCTGATCGACGTCGTGACCGCCTTCGACCACACTGGCCAGGCGGTCATCGAGACCGAGATCGCGCTGGTCAAGCTGCAGTGCAAGATCGACCAGCGCACGGAGATCCTGCAGATCGCCGAGCAGTACAGCGCCAAGGTCGTCGATTACAGTCCGGAGTCGCTGATCGTCCGCGTCTACGGCGTCAGCGACAAGCTGGACGCGTTCCTCACGCTGCTCGCCCCTTACAACCTCGTGGAGCTGGTGCGGTCAGGCAAGATCCTGATGACGCGCGGCCTGGCGACGACGTAGCGACGCCGCGAACCGGACTACTCGTCGATTCGCACCGCCGAGTAGTCCGGGTGGCCGGGGCAGCTGGGCGGGTGCAGCTTGCGCAGCTCGAGGCGGAGGCGGCGGGCGGCGGGGACGCGGGCGCGCAGCGCGGCCACCATGCGGCGGGCCAGCGATTCCAGCAGGCGGTGCGGCTCGCCGACGCCGATGCTGACGATGGCGTCGGCGAGGATCGTGTAGTCGACGGTGTCGGCCAGGCGATCGCTGGTCTCGCCGGGGAGGGCGTCGAAGTCGGCCTCGACGTCGACCTCGAACTTGCGCGTGGTCTTGCGCTCGAGGGCGGTGGCGCCGTGGCGTCCTTCGAAGCCGACCCGGCAGAGCTTGATCGTCAGCACGGAAGCCCGTCCGATCCGGTGCGCCGCTCAGCCGGCGCTGGCGGCGTCGTCTTCTTCAGCGTCGGCCGCCTCGGCCTCGGCCTCGGCGTCCTTGCGCAGCTTGCGCTTGATGATCTCCCGCTTGACCGGGCCGACCTGATCGATCAGCAGCCGCCCGTTCAGGTGATCGGTCTCGTGCTGCAGGGCCCGCGCGAGCAGCTCCGATCCCTCCAGCTCGAACGTCTGCCCGCCTTCGTCCTGCGCGCGCACGCGGGCCCGCAGCCCGCGCTTGACCGGCACGTAGATGCCTGGAAAAGACAGGCAGCCCTCGTCGCCGGTCTGCGACTCCTTCGAGATCTCGACGATCTCCGGGTTGACGAAGACCCTGGGCGCCGAGCCCTCGGCGCCCCCCGCCACCTCGCCGTCGACGATGAACATCCGCAGCGGGGCGCCGACCTGGATCGCGGCCAGCCCGGCACCGTTCGCGGCCATCATCGTCTCGGTCATGTCAGCCACCAGCTGGCGCAGGTCGTCGTCGAAGTCGGTGACCGGCGCGGACGTCTGGCGCAGCCGGTTGTCGGGATAACGCAGGATTTGCCGCTGTGCCATGCGCGCTAACCATGACATTTGAGGAATCGGCGATCAAGAACTGGCCCGGCGGCCCGGCGTTTGCAGCTCGCGCGAGGTGGAAGGGTTTGACAAAGCGGAAGCCCGTCCGTAACTTGCCGGCCAGGCGCCCATCAAAGTAGCGATGACCAGCAACCTCACCCGGTACGCCGAGGCCGACATCCCCACCGCGCACGGGCCCTTTCGCCTGTACGTCTATCGCGCCGGGGACGCCACCGGGCCGGCCGCCGAGGAGCACGTGGCGATGGTGCGCGGCAACGTCAGCGGCGCCAGCAACGTCCTCTGCCGCGTGCACTCCGAGTGCTGGACGTCGGAGGTCGTGCACTCGCTGAAGTGCGACTGCCGCGAACAGCTGGACGCCGCGCTCGAGCGCGTGGCCGCCGAAGGAACGGGCGTGGTCGTCTACCTGCGCCAGGAGGGACGCGGCATTGGCCTTGGGAACAAGGTGCGGGCGTACGCGCTGCAGAACGCGGGCGCCGACACCGTCGAGGCGAACTTGGCGCTGGGCTTCGAGGCGGATGAGCGCTCGTACGATCTGGCGGCGGCGATCCTGCAAGACCTGGGCGTCAAGTCGATCCGGCTGCTCACCAACAACCCGCTCAAGGTGGCGGGGCTGAAAGCGGCGGGCGTCAAGGTCAGCGACCGCATCGCGCACTGGGTGGGTGAAAACCAGTACAACGCCGACTACCTGGCGGTGAAGCGCCGCAAGATGGGCCACCACCCCGACCAACACCCGGTGCGCCTGCACGCGCTGCCGTCGGCGCGAAAGCGTCCGTGAGCGACATCGTCTCCGTCGACGCCGTTCGCGCCGCGCTGGCCAAGGTCAACGACCCGGCGCTGGAGACCGACTTCATCACCGCAGGCATGGTCAAGGACGTCGCCGTCGACGGCGGCAAGGTGCGCGTCGCGATCCAGTTGACCACGCCCGCCTGCCCGTCGAGGGACGCCATCCGCCGGTCGATCGAGACGGCGGTAAGTGCGCTGGCCGGGGTCGCCTCCGTCGAGGTGACGCTGTCGGCGACGGTCGTCGGGCGCCCCAACCATCCCTCGAACCCGCGCCTGCCCGGGGTCAAGAACATCATCGCCGTCGCCGCCGGCAAGGGCGGCGTCGGCAAGTCGACGGTCGCCACCAACCTGGCGGCGGCGCTGTCGCGCCTGGGCGCCGAGGTTGGCATCCTGGACGCCGACGTCTACGGCCCGTCGGTGCCGCAGATGATGGGCGTGCCGGAGGTGCCGGCGGGCGCGGAGAGCGGCCGCCAGATCATCCCCGCCATCCACCACGGCATGCGGGTCATCTCGGTCGGGTTCTTCGTCGAGCGCGGGGGCGCCGTCATCTGGCGCGGCCCCATGGTCGGCAAGCTGCTGCAGCAGTTCATCGAGGACGTGCAGTGGGGCGAGCTGGACTACCTGGTGATCGATCTGCCGCCGGGGACGGGCGACGCGCAGCTGTCGCTGTCGCAGCTTCTGCCCATCACCGGCGCGGTGATGGTGACGACGCCGCAGGAGGTGTCGGTGATCGACGTCGAGAAGGCGCTGGGGATGTGGAAACGCGTCGAGGTGCCGGTGCTTGGCCTGGTCGAGAACATGAGCGGCTTCGTTTGCCCGAGCTGCGGCCACCACGAGAACGTCTTCCTGCAGGGCGGCGGGCGAAAGCTGGCCGAGCGCGAGGGGATTCCGTTCCTGGGCGAGATCCCGCTGCAGAAGACCATCAGCCGGGGCGGCGACGACGGGTTGCCGGTCGTCATCGGCGATCCGGAGTCGAAGGTGGCGCGCACGTTCATGGACATCGCGCGGGCGGTGGCCTGCAAGCTGTCGGTGCGCAACATCGGCGCGCCCGGCAGTGGCAAGCGGAGCCCCAAGCTGACGACCATTCGCTGAGCGCGATCAGGAAGGGAGGAGGGGGAGTCGTGGACACCAGCCCCAGACCCCGGCAGCACTTCTCGATGATTCGCCAGTTTCATCTGGCGGACGCCTTCACGCTGCTGAACGGGTTCGCCGGGACGGGCGCCGTCCTGGCGTTCATGCGCTTCCTGCTGGATCACGACAAGCGGTTCTTCTGGCTGGGCAGCGCTCTTCTTCCGGTGGCGCTGGTGATGGACGTCCTCGACGGCCGCATCGCGCGCTGGCGGCAGAACGCGTCGCCGCTGGGGCAGGAGCTGGACTCGCTGGCCGACGTCGTGTCGTTCGGCGTGGCGCCGGCGGCGATGGCCTACGCCGCCGGTCTGCGCGGCGGCTGGGACATCGTCATCCTGATGTACTTCGTGGGCTGCGGGATCTCGCGCCTGGCGCGTTACAACGTGACGGCGTCGTCGCTGGCGGCGGAGACCGGCAAGGTGACGCACTTCGAGGGCTTCCCCATCCCGACCAGTCTCCTCCTGGCCGGGATCATCGCGGCGCTGGCCGGGCTCCACCGCTGGCAGGAGGCGCTACCCGGCGGCAGCGTCGACCTCGGCCCCCTGACCCTGCACCCCTTCGCGCTGCTGTTCGCTTTGCACGGCAGCGCGATGATCAGCAAGACGCTGCGGATCCCCAAGCCGTGACGGGCGCAGCCGCCGCACAAACGTCACGACGACGAACTTGATCAGGCCGGCCCAGGCCAGCACGCCGAACAGGACGGAGACCTTGGCGTAGGGGGCGTGGATGTCCGCGCGCAGCGGCAGCACCCAGTTCAGGGACGCGACGTAGATGCCGGCCAAGAAAAAGCCGCTCAACGTCGAGTAGACAAGCGCCGTTTTGACGTCGGATGCGAAGAGCAGGGGGACGATGCAGATGGAGTACTGGATTCCGAACCCGGGCGTGAGGATGAGGAACATGGCCCAGGCGAGCGCGCCGAGCTCGTAGGCGGTCCAGCGGGGCCGCAGGCGTGCGGCGATCGCGATGACGACGACACTGGCCAGGATCACGAAGCGACCGTTCGGGATGTATGCCTTGGCGATAGCCGCCACCAGGGGCGCGCTCTTGCCGCTCTGGGCGCCGTAGTTGAAGAAAGCGCCCAGCCCCCACTCGTCCCGCACAGAGTTGTACGACACCATGTTCTTGAACATGGTGCGCGGAATGGTGAGGAGAAAAGGGAGCGCCGGGATGACGGCCAGGCTGAGACCCGCGAGGAAGCGGGCCATCGCCCGCCACGATCGGCAGCAGGCGAGGAACGGCGGCACGAGAAAGATCGGGAGAAGCTTGACGTTCATCGCCAGCGCCATCGCGGCGCCGGCCCAGAACGGCGCGCTCTCCTCGATCGCGTAGGCTGCGAGCAGCGTCAATCCGGCATAGACCGCGTCGGTGTTCCCGTGGTACGCGGCCACGAGGATCGCGGTGAGGCTCACCCCGTAGGCGGCGAACGCCTTTGCGCCGGCGAGCCGGTCCTTCCGCGCCGCGATCCGATAAATGAGCACGGCGGAGAGCACCTCGACCAGCAACCCCGGCAGCTTCAGCCAGATGCTGAATCGGTAGGTGCTGCCTTTGGCCAGCGCGAGGGAGAGCGCCGCCCAGTAGCCAGCGAGCGGCGGGTGGTTGTAAAGCGCGCGCGTCTTGAAGGTCTGACGGATGCCCTGATCGAGGATGGCCCGCGCATGGCCCTGCCAGAGCGTGATGTCGTAGCAACCGACGGAGAGCCAGGCCAACACGAAGCGGGCGGCCAGCCCGACCGCCCCGATGGCGAATAACGCCCGGATACCCCAGGACGCCCGCGCTCCCCTGCTCACGACGGGCGAATTAATGCCAGACGGGCCTGGCCGGTCAAGTCTGCGTTTGTAAAATTGCCGGGGCGCCGATTTATTTCGTGTTGGCGATCACTGCGGCCCACGCTGGGCGGGCTGTGACGCGCTGGAACCAGGCGGCGGCGTGCGGGCGGTCGGCGAAGGGGTCGCCGGGGAGCCGGAGCTTCAGCGACGTGATGATGGCGGCGTTGGAGAGGTCGGCGAGGGAGAAGGCGCCGGCCAGATACGGCTGCTTGGCCAGCACGGACTCCATCACGCTGACGGCGCGGGCGATCTTCTGCAGCGCCGCCTCGGCGGCCCAGGGGACGCGCTTGGCCTCGTCGCCGAGGGGACCGAAGTTGAAGTAGTCGGCGTAGGCGGGGTAAAGGCCCGTCGACGCGAAGTCGCACCAGCGCAGCACCTGGGCGCGGGCCTGGGTCGTGGCGGGCGTGCCGTCCGCGGGCGGCAGCAGCTTGGCCTCGGGATACTTCTCGCCGATGTACCAGAGGATGGCGTCGGACTCGGGCAGCGTGAAGCCGTCGTCGTCGACGAGGACCGGAATCTTCGCGTGCGGGTTGACGGCCACGAAATCGGGGCGGCGCTGCTCGCCCTTGGCCAGATCGACCGGGACGAGCTCGAACGGGACGCCGGCCTCGGTCAGCGCCGCGCGCAGCTTGAGCGTGTTGAACGAACGGAGGTTGGTGGAGCCATAGAGTTTCATCGCCGTTTCCTTGTCAGCTCTTGGTGAGAAAGCGGGCGAGGATGGTCTTCACGCCCACCGTGGCAAATCGCATGGTCACTTTCATGTCGGCGCCGGCGGCCTGCCAGCCGCGCACCTCGCCCACGCCGAACTGCGGGTGGCGCAGCTTGGCGCCGATCCGCAGGCCGCTCGGCTCGGCCTCGTGGTCATAGTCGACGACGATCTCGCCGGGCGCGGACGCGCGCTTGGCCGGGGCTGGCGCGGCCGCCGGCCGGCCGGTCGCCACGCGGCGCGCCTGGATGCCGGCATTGCTGCCGAAGCGGTTGCGGTCGCCGGCCTCGTCGCCACCGTCGCGGCTCCAGCGGCCGCCCCACGGGCCCTGCCCTTCGCTGTCGCCGTAATAACCGACCGGGCGCTCCATCACGATCGCTTCGATGCAGTCCTCGGGCAGCTCCCGCAAGAAGCGGCTGGGCACGCCCGGCAGCTCCTGGCCGGACAGACGGCGGCGGCGCACGCGCGACAGCGTCAGGTGCTGGCGCGCGCGCGTGACGGCCACGTAGCAGAGGCGGCGCTCTTCCTCGACGGCGGAGTCGTCGTCGACGCTGCGGGCGTGCGGGAAGATGCGCTCTTCCAGGCCGGTGATGTACACGGTCGGGAACTCCAGACCCTTGGCGGTGTGCACGGTCATCAGCGACACGGCGCCCTTCTCGGGGTCGTACCCGTCGACGTCGGAGGCGAGCGCGATCCGCTCGAGGAAGCCCGACAGCGACGGCTCCTCGGCCTCTTTCTCGTACTCGCGCATCTGCGCCACCAGCTCCAGCAGGTTCTCGATGCGCCCTTCCGCCTCCAGCGAGGATTCAGCGGCCAGGCTGTCCCGATAGCCGGTCTCCTCCAGCACCTTCTCGGCCAGCGCCGCCGGGCCCAGGTCGGCTCCTTCCGTGCGCAGCTTGGTCATCAGCTCGACGAAGGCCGCCACCTTCTTGCGTGGGCCCGAGCCGAGAATGCCCGGATCGGTGGTCGCTTCCGTCAGCGCGGTCCAGGCCGGCACCTTCTTCTCGTAGATGAGGCCGGTGATGCGATCGACGGTGCTGTCGCCGATCCCGCGCGGCGGCGTGTTGATGATCCGCTGCAGGGCCATCCCGTCGGCGGGGTTGGCGATGGCGCGCAGATAGCAGATCAGGTCCTTGATCTCCGCGCGATCGAAGAAGCGCGTGCCGCCGACGACGATGTAGGGGAGGTTCCGCGCGCGCAGGGCGTCCTCGAGAACGCGCGACTGGGCGTTGGTCCGGTAGAAGACAGCGAAGTCGCGCGGGCTGGATCCCTCCTGCAGCGCCGCCGCGATGCGGGCGGCAACGAACTCCGCCTCGTCGCGCTCGGTCTCGCCCTCGAACATGATGATGGGCGCGCCGTCGCCTGCCTCGGTGAACAGGCGCTTGGGCCGCCGTTCGGTGTTGCGCTCGATGACGGCGTTGGCGGCGCGCAGGATGTTGCCGGTCGAGCGATAGTTCTGCTCCAGCTTGACCACCTTCGCGCCCGGGTGGTCGCTCTCGAAGTCCAGGATGTTGCGAATGTCTGCGCCGCGCCATTTGTAGATCGACTGGTCCTCGTCGCCGACGACGGTGAGGCTGCCGGTCCGGCGCGACAGGTAGCGCACCAGCCGGTATTGCACGCTGTTGGTGTCCTGGAATTCGTCGACCAGCACATGATCGAAACGGTCGAGGATCTCGTGCGTGCCGGCGGCGTCGGCGGCGCACAGGCGCAGCGCCGTCATCAGCAGGCCGCCGAAGTCGGTGGCGTTGGCCGCGGCCATTCGCTCCTCGTACAGCTTGTACGCCTTGGCGACGACGTCATCGAAGTAGTCGCCGGGCTGGTAATCGCCGGCGGCCGTGCCCTGGTTCTTGGCCCTGTCGATGGCCGACATCACCTGGCGCACCGGGAACATCCGCTCGGGCACCTTCAGATCCGCCAGCACGCGCGTGATCAATCGCTTCTGATCGTCGTCGTCGTAGATGACGAAGTCGCGCTTGAACCCGATGGCCTGCCCCCACTGGCGCAGGAGGCGCGCCGAGATGGAATGGAACGTCCCCACCCACAGTCCGGCGGTGCCGAGATTCAGCTTCGCGCCAAGCAGGCGCCCGGCGCGCTCGCGCAGCTCGCCCGCCGCCTTGTTGGTGAAGGTGACGGCCATGATCCGGCGCGGATCGGCCCCCGCGGCGATCAGGCGCGCCAGACGAAAGGTGATGACGCGCGTCTTGCCCGACCCCGCGCCGGCGACGACCAGGAGCGGCTTGCCGGGATAGACGACCGCCTCCAGCTGCGCCGAGTTCAGCTCGCGGGCCAGCGCCTCGCGCGAGAACGGGCCGCTGGCGACGTCGCGCGCGGGCGGAGGTACCGTCGCGGGCGCGGACTTCGCCTCCACATCCATCACGCGCTACTTTGTCAGACCGGAGGCGGCGATTCGAGATTGAAAACGATCGCGCGCCGTCGGCGTCATGGATGCGCCTGCGGCGCCAGCTCCCCGGCTTCGATCCGCACGGGCAGGCCGTTCTGTGGCGGCGGCAGCGGGCACGTCGCGTAAGGCGTGAACGCGCACGGCGGCGAGAACGCCTTGTTGAAATCCAGCTCGACCCGACCGTCGCGCGGCAGCGGCGTATAGAGGAACCGCCCGCCGCCGTACGTCTCGCGCCCGCTGGTCTGGTCGCGAAAGACGAAGAACAGCTCGGTGTCGGCCGGCGCCTCGAGGACCGCGTCCAGGCGCAGCTCGTGTCCGTCGAGCGTGAACACGACCGCGCCCGGGCTCTCCATCGTCTGCGCCGGTCCGACGGCGCTGGGCACCGTGATCGACACCGGGCGCGCGTGAGGCACGAAGCGCGCCTGCACCCGGTACGCCGGTCGAATGGGGAAGAAGCGCAGTCCGGTGAACGCGCGCCGCGCCGGGCTGGCGCTGTCCTTCAGCCGCACGCCCAGCTTGCCGGCCCGCTTGATCACCTGCAGCGACATCGTGCCCAGCATCAGCACGTCGGGCGGCCCCGGATCATCGGGGCGCAGCTCGGCGCGGGTCACGGGCTTGCCGTCGATCGCCCCCGAAACGCCGCTCGCCAGCTCGACGCTCACGCGCCCGTCGCGCACCGTCACCGTCCCGGCGTGCGCCGGCGCTCCGGCCGGCAGCACGATGTCGGCGCGCGGGTCGCTGCCCAGGCGGTTGGCGCCGTCCTCGAGCCAGGAGAGCCCCACCAGCGACAGCCAGCCGCGCTCGCCGCGCAGGCGCGCCTCGCGATCCTTTCGGTGCTGCTCGAGCTCACGGACGTACGCATCGTCCGGATCGCCCGCGCCCGCCGACGCGTCGGCCATCAGCACGCCCGCCAGCGCCGCTGCCCAACAGAGTCCGTGCACGAGGCTCGCCCGCCCACGAAGGCTACGCACCGGTGATCTGCCGGGCCACCAGCAGCTCGGCGATGCGCGCCACGACCTCGGCCTCCGGCTCGTTGCCGCGGATCACGAGATCCGACGACGCGTGATCGCCGCCGTCGGGATCGACGTCGATGAGGATGGTCGGCGTGTCGGTGATGAGGGCCTGCACCGCGCGCGCGTCGGCCAGCCCGATGGCGTTGGTCGTCGACACCACCAGCATCCCCGCGTTCAGCAGCAGGTGCGCCACCTCGCCGAACCGCCGCACCAGCTCGGACTGGGCGGCGTCGACCCAGAGATCGTGGTCGATGCCGAGGAGCACGTTCTTGCCGTCCAGCATGTAAACCTGCCGCTGGCGATCGAACAGCGCCCTCTCCAGCGCCCGCGCGTAGCGGTGCTTGCCCGTGCCCGCCTTGCCCACGAACATGATCAGCGCCGCCCGGTGGCCATAGCGCTGCGCCCGATCGCCCGCGCTGACGCCGCCTTGCACCCAGTTGAAGTCGCGCGTGCGCGCCTCGGCGCGCAGGTCGCGCAGCTCGTCGGACACCGCCGCCGTGATGATGCCGCCGCCCGCCACGTCGTACCCGTCGACGATCACGAACCGCCCGGTGGCGTCGCAGTCGGCGATCAGATCGAACGCCACCGGCTGCCGCGTCTCCAGAACGACGTCGGCGACGTCGTGACGACCGACGTGGTCCTTCTCCAGCGTCGCTCCCAGCTCGGAGGCGTCGATGACCTTGACGATGCTGTGGATGCGCACCGGCGTGGCCATCGTCCCCAGCTTCAGCTTGTAATCGCGCCCGGCCACGAACGGCTTCTTGCCGAGCCAGATCATGTTGGTGCGCAGGCGCGTGCTGACCGGCGGCGGGCGGTCGGCGTGGCTCATCACCTCGCCGCGCGTGACATAGACCTCCTCGGTCAGCGTGAACCCCGTCGACCAGCCAGCCTCGATCTCGGTGCGCGCCGGCGCGTTGAACGCCTCGATCGACTTGATGGTGCTGGTCTTGTTCGATGGCGAGAACGCCACCCGATCGCCCACCTTCACGCGCCCGGCTTCGATGCGCCCGGCGAAGATGCGGCGGTCGTCGCCTTGCTTGGTGAACTTGTAGACCGCCTGCACCGGCATGCGCAGCGGGCGATCGACCTTGGGCGGCGCCTTGGTCAGCGCGTCCAGCGTCTCCAGCAGCGTCGGCCCGTCGTACCACGGCGTGCTGCGACCGCGCGCCGCCAGGTTCTCGCCGGCGATCGCCGCCACGGGAATGAACTGGCGCGGCTTGACGGCGCCGATGCCCTCCAGAAACGCGCGGTACTCGCTCTCCAGCCGGCGGAAGTGCGTCTCGGAGAAGCCGACCAGGTCCATCTTGTTCACGCACACCACGACCTGGCGGATGCCCAGCATCGACAGGATATAGCCGTGGCGGCGGCTGTTCTCGCGCACGCCCTCCTTGGCGTCGATCACCAGCACGGCCGCCTCGGCGCGCGCCGCCCCCGAGATCATGTTCTTCAGGAATTCGATGTGCCCGGGAGCGTCGATGATGATGTAATCGCGCGTCGCGCTCTTGAAGAAGCAGCGGGCCGTATCGATCGTGATCCCCTGGTCCTGCTCGTCCTCCAGCGCGTCCAGCAGGAACGCGTACTCGAACGGCTTCCCCGTCCGCTCGCACTCGCGCCGGACGGCGTCCAGCTTTCCCTGGGGCAGCGCCCCCGTGTCGGCCAGCAAGCGGCCGACCACCGTGCTCTTGCCGTGATCGACGTGGCCGACGATCACCACGTTCATCTGATCGCGGGCGGGCGCCGCGACGGCTGCCTCGGCGCTCATCACATGTAACCCTTTCGCCGCAGCTCCTCGAGGCCGTGCTTGCCGTCCTGCAGGCGGCCCGAGCGCTCGGCGATGTTCTTCAGCGCCCCGCTCTTGAGCTCGGCGATGATCTCGGCGACGTTCTTCGACGTGCTCTTGATGGGCGCCTGGCAGGGCCCGCAGCCGAGGCTGCGGTAGCGGGTGCCGCTCCCCTGGTCGTAGTACAGCGAAACGGTCGGGATGTTCTCGCGCTGGATGTACTCCCAGATGTTGAGCTCGGTCCAGTCGAGCAGCGGGTGGATGCGCACGTGCGTGCCGGGCGCGAAGTCGGTCTTGAACTGGTTCCAGAACTCGGGCGGCTGATCGCCGACGTCCCAGTTGTCGTTCTTGTCGCGCGGCGAGAAGTAACGCTCCTTCGAACGGCTCCCCTCCTCGTCGGCGCGCGCGCCCACGATGACGCCCGTGTACGGCTCGCGGTCGGGATCGACCTCGTACTTGCCGGTCTCGAGGTTCATGCGCATGCGGACGCCGGTGCCGTGCAGCGTGGCGCCGAGCGCGTCGCTCTTGAGGCGCCCGCAACAGGCGGTGCGCAGCGCCGCCTGCTCCTCCTTCGACATCTGCGGGTTCTTCGCCAGCTTGATCGGGAAGGTGTCGCCCTCGGCCAGCGCTTGCTTGTTCTGTCCGACGATCATCTGCAGCTTGTACTCGAACGCCAGCCGGTCGCGGTACGCGATCATCTCCGGCAGCTTGTAGCTGGTGTCGACGTGCACCAGCGGGAACGGGATGTGGCCGAAGAACGCCTTGCGCGCCAGCCACAGCAGCACGGTCGAATCCTTGCCGATCGACCAGAGCATGCACAGCCGCTCGAAGTGCCGGAACGCCTCCCGAAAGATGTAAACGCTTTGCTGCTCCAGCTCGCTCAGGTGGTCCATTGCGAAAACGCGGGGGACTTTACCTCACGGCCGTCGCCGTCGCATGCTCAATTGGGCGCCGCCAAAAGCTCGCGTTCCGCGTCGCGCAGCGTCTGGCGCCACTCGGGATCGGCGGGGACGGCGGCGACCGCGCGCCGGTACAGCTTGACCGCGTCACCGATGCGGCCGACCCGGCGCAGGTGGTCGCCATAGTCGACCAGCGTCTGGTGGCAGCCGTCGTGATCATGGCGCAGCGCCGCCTCGAACAGCTCGACGGCGCGCGGCGAGTTGCCGGCGTGGCCGTGCTCGATCGCGGCCTGGTGCAGCGCCCAGTGATCCTCCGGCTCGATCGACAGCGCCTGGTCATACGCCTCGGCCGCCTCCGGGTGGCGTTCCATCTCGGCATAGATGTCGCCGCGGATCGCCGCCAGGAAGAACGGATCGCCTCCGCGCTCGGTCGCCGCGCTGATCGCCTCCAGCGCCTCCAGCGTGCGCCCCTGCTCCAGCAGCACCTGGGCCAGCTTCGCGAACCCCAGGCCATACGTGCTGTCGATCTCCACCACGCGGCGAAACGCCGTCTCGGCGCCGCGCAGGTCGCCCGCCTCCAGGTGCGCGTCGCCCTGCTCCCGCCAGCCCTCGACGAGAAACGGGTTCAACGTCGTCGCCCGGCGCGCCACCTCCAGCGCCTCGCGGTCGCGCTTGGCGTTCAGCGCCTCGGCCAGCAGCGCCTGCGCGATCCCCAGCGCCGCCGCCTGCGGCTCCTCCAGCGCCGTGCGCGCCAGGCGCACCGCCTGATCCGGCTGGCCGCTCTCCAGCGCCTCGCGCGCCTGCTGCAGCGTGGTCAGCGCGGCCCGCAGAGCCGCGTCGATCGTCTGCAGGCGCCGCGCATCCGGATCCTCCGGCACCAGCGCGCGCACGATGCGCAGGCCAATCTCCCCCGTCACCGGCGGGGACGGCCCGCCGCCAAGCGCCGCCAGCGCCTCCGCGCGCCAGAAGGCCGCCGTCGCCGTCGCCGCCGCGCCCAGGATCCGGCGCGCCGCCGCCACGCCGCCCGCGTCGCCGCGCTCGGTAGCCAGCGTGAAGACCAGCGCCGCCGCGTCCAGGCGCGCGTCGTCGTCGCGCGCCGCCAGCGGCTCCAGCGCCATGGCGTCCTCGAACGCGCGCTCGGCGGTGACCCAATCGCCGCCGCGCACGGCGCGCATCCCGACGGTCAGCAACAGCGCCGGCGTCGGCGGCACCGCCACGCGCAGCGCCGCGGCCAGGGTCTCGTCGACATCGGACTCGCGGCCGCCGCGTTCCTGCAGCTCGGCCACGTCCAGCCAGTGATCCGCCATCGCGGGATCGCGCCGGCAGCGCTCGCGCGCCAGGGCCAGCGGGTCGGACTCGCCCGCCGCCTGCGCGCCCAGCTCGCCCACCAGCACGTGCAGAA
>DATKEU010000214.1:0-10118 GCA_035544495.1 Polyangia bacterium
CGCCGGCCCTGCTGGTGCGGGTGGCCGACCTCTGGCAACGGCTTTATCTCGACAAGCAGGACGCGCTGATCGCCGCCACGCTGGTCACCACCGACCTGGCGCGACTGGGCGCGCCGCCCGCAATCCTGGCCCAGGCGGCCCGCGTGATCGAGGACAACATCCGCCACATCGAGGTTTGCGGGCGCGTGCTGGACGCGGTCGGCGCGCAGGCGCGACCGCCGGCACCCGAGACGACGCGGTCGAACCTGGGCCGGGGCGAGTCGATCGACACCCGCTGTGCCCGCGCCCTGGTCACCGGGTTCACGGTCACCCAAGCGCTGGCCGCCGCCGGGTTCGCGGCAGCGCGCTCGCTGGCGCGCGAACCGTTTGTGGCGTGGGGATTCACGGAGCTCCTGCGTGACGAGTCCCGCCACGGCACGTTCGGCGCCCAGGCCGCCGGCTGGGTCATCCGCGACTGGTCCAGCGCCGAACGGCAGGCGCTGTGGCCCGACTGCGTGGCCAGGATGGAGGCGGTCGAGCGGCGACTGGGCGGGCCGCTGCCCCGGGCGGCCAACGGCAACGGCCGCGGCGCTCACCCGGCCGAGCGGCAAGCGGAAGCGCTGGGGATCGTCTCGCCCGAGGTGACCTGCGCGGCGGTGGTCAGCGCCATCCCGCGCTGGGTGCTGCCTCACCTGCAATCGCTGGGGATCATGCCGCAGCCGCTGGCCCGCCCCGCGTTCGTGCACTGACCGCGCGCCGCGCGGGCGCCCGACGTCAGTCGGAGATCAGCCCGACGTCAATCCAGGATCAGCGCGGTCAGCTGATCGGAGAACCAGCGTCCGATCGTCGCGCCGTCGAGCAGGCCGACCGGCGGACCTTCGGCGCGCAGGATCGGCAGGTGACGCGCATTGTGCGTCTTCATGATGCGGAGGGCGCTGGCGATGCTGTCGGTGTCCAGGCAGAACGGCGGCTCGGGCGACATCGCCTGCCAGACGGAGGTGTGCCCGAGGTCGGCGCCGCTGGCCACGCACGCCACGACGTCGGGCTCGCCCAGCAGGCCCAGCAGCGTGCCGCTGCAGATCACCAGCGCCGCGCCCGTGCCGCTGTCGGCGAGGCGCCGGGCGGCGGCGGCGACGCTGGTCTCGGGCGCCAGCATCAGCGCCGGCTTGCGCGGCAGCGATCCCACCGCGGTCGTGAAGGCCGCGCGGCGCAGATCCTTGCGGCGCGCGATCAGCCCTTCGGGTTCGACCAGGATGCCGGGTCGCAAGGTGTCGAAGTCGAACATGATTCGCTCTCCAGGCTTGTCCAGTCTCGATTATGGCGAGCGGCCCATGCACGGGCAGCGACGTTCGCGTGACGGTTCTGTGACAGCGACCGCGTACGCCGCAGAGCGAGCGCCGCGAGCAGCAGCAGCGCGCCGAGCGCGACGCCGCGGCGGGCGCGCCCGCCGATCTGACAGCCGCCGCCGCCAGTGGAGCCCGGCGGTGGCGCCGGCGCCGCGCCGCCGTCGGGCCCGGCGGCGGTGGTCGTGTCGCGAGCACCGCACATCGCCAGCGGCCAGAGATTGTTGTCGACCTGCGTCTGGCAGCTCAACTGGCAGGCGGCGCTGATGCAGCCCTTGATGGCGGCGACCTGGTCGAACCGCATCAGGGCTCGCCAGGTCAGACCGTCGTCGGTCGACACGCCCAGCGCGTAATTGTCCTGCTGGAAATCGGCGGCGCCGAAGACCTGTGTGCCCCGCCCCGCCAGCGCGCGCAGGTGGGGGGCGCCCGGGACGGGCTGGAACGTGTCGCCGCCGTCGGTGGACCGAAACAGGGCCGGCGCCAGGTCGGCGCCCAGCGCGCCCGCGGTGAGGATCGTCTTCGACGGCAGGCGCGCGAACGCCGCCAGGCGCCCGGCGGTGGCGGTCAGGACCACGCGCACGGAGACGCCACCCATCGCGTCGACGACGGCGACCGCCAGCTGGTCCTGCTCGGCCCCGCTGGCCCGCAGGAACACCCGCTCGGGCCGATCGGGATCGACGGCGATCAGACGAACGCTGGTGCCGCCCAGCGACGGCTGCAGATCGATGGTCGCAAAGTGCGCACCTCCGTCGGTCGATCGCAAGAGCCGCGGCAGGAACTGGGCGCCGCTCGAGACGGTGAGATAGATGGTCCGGGGATCGCTCCGTGCGATCTCCACGCCGGTCAAGAGGTCGCCGGCCGGCGCGGAATAGAGCGTCTCCGTGAACGTGGCGCCGCCGTCGCGCGATTCGTAGAGGGCGTGGGCGACCGCCCCGGCCGTCCCGCCGGTGCTGGCGATGGCCAGCACGCGCGCGGCGGCGGTGGGATCGGGAAATGCGTCCAGCACCACCGTCCCGCCGAGCCGCCCGCCCGCCGCCTGCCAGCCGCACGCGCGGTCGTCGCTGAAAACCAGGCGGCTGTCGTTGCTGCCGAGCGGCGGCGACAGCGCGTAAAGCCGGCGCGCGGGCGCGGCGCCGACCTGGTACAGAAAACCGTTGTTAGAATCAGGCAGCTCGCAGGCCCAGATCCAGGTCGCCCCGCCGTCGGTGGTCGACACCAGTCCAAAGTTGGTGGCCAGCGAGATCTCGCCGTCGCGTTCGGCGGGCGCAAGGATGCTCTGCGCGTCGGGGAACGCGCCGTTGCCTCGCGCGGACCCAGCCGCCAGGCAGTGCAGCGCCCACGCCAGCGGCACGAGCAGGAGCGGTTGGACCCGAAGCCGGAGCAACGCGCAGCCTCGGGCCGGATTCTAGGCTAACTCCGTGGCGCCGTCAGGGCCGCGCGCATCTCGGGCGGGATGCGCACGACGCGACCGTCGGCGGTGATGCAGGCGTGCAGCGTGTACCCCGTGACCAGCGGCTCGTCGTCGACGCGGCGGCGGATCTCGTAATCGAAGCGGGCCGAGGCGGCGCCCACCGGCGAGAGTCCGGCCAGGATGCGCAGCTCGTCGTCATAGCGGGCGGGGCGCCTGTACGCGACGTGGGCTTCCACCACCGGCAGATAAAGGCCGTGCGCTTCCTCGAAGGCGCGGTAGTTCGCGCCGGCCGCGCGCATGTATTCGTTGCGCGCCACCTCGAAGTAGCGCAGGTAGTTCGCGTAGTAGACCATCCCCATCTGGTCGGTGTCGCCGTAAATGACGCGCACCACGGCCACCTCGCGCAGGGGCGCTTTTTCGGCCGGCGTTTTCCTCACCAGTGCCAGATCTGATCGTAACCGGCCAGGAGCTTGGGCAGCGCCGCCCGCGACACGGCCCGGGCGCCCTCGATCAATTCGTTCGGCTCGATCCCGCGCAGGGCGGCGTCGTCCTCGACGAAGAACACGTCGACGCCCTTGCCGCCCAGCTTGGCCAGGTCCTCGGCGATGCGCGGCGGCTGGGTCTGCGCGCGCTCGCCGAACGAGAGGCCCGAGGCGTCCTGCGCCTTGACCGCATAGTTGACGGCGTTGCCGCGCAACAGAACGGCGAGGTCGGCGCCGGCGCCTTTCATCGCGTGCGTGATCCACACGATCGGATCGTCCTGCTCCTCGACGTTGCAACGGTAGGCCGTCGCGATCACCTGCAGCACCTTGCGCGCCATGGTCGTCCTCCCTTCCGAATTCTCCCTACCGCGTCCCGATGACCAGCGTGTTGTCCGACGCCTCGGCGGCCTTCCACAGGTCCGCGGGGCTGCCGCGGCGGGTGCCGGGGATGGCTTCGCCGACGCCGCGCTCGTCGACGCACAGACCGCAGTTGATCCAGTCGATCTTGCCGCCGTTCTTCTCGGCGACGGCCAGCACCGCCGCGATCCAGTCGCGCGGCATCGGGTGATCTTCCTGGGCGGCGTCGCGCCCGTGCACGGCGTTGGCGTGCGGGGCCTGCTTGGCGAACGCCAGGCTGACGGCGCCTTCGTACGCGAAGACGGTCAGGTTGTATCCGCGGCGGGCGGCGATGTCGATGAGGCGCAGCGCGGTCACGGTGCGCTCGTTCTCGTAGGGCGCGTCCATCAGCGCGAAGGTGAGGGTCTTCTTTTCCGTCGTCGGCGTGGCCATGATCGGTCCCTCCTAGAAAAAGATCGCCTTGCGCCCTTCGGCCAGCTGATCGACGACCACGTCCAGCGGCGCCGGCTTCACGGCGGCGGTCAGGCGTCCCTCGCCGATGCCGCGTTCGCGCAGCGAGAAACCGTCGGCCAGGATCTGCACACCGGCCTGAGCCGCCTTCTCCAGCCCGGCCGAGGCCGCGCTCTTGCGGGCCGGCAGCACGCCGTTTTGCACCAGGAACAGCGTGACTGTCTTGCCTTCCCGGGCCAGCTGCGCCGCCAGATCGTACGACTGCTCGACGTCCCGCGACTCGAACGGATCGCGCGATTCGATGAACAGATACTTTTCCATGATCTCCCCCTGCCGATGACCGGTGGCGTGAACGCCGCGCGGAGGCTAACCCACGCCCACAAGCGCGGCAATGGCGGCCATGGCGGCCAAAGGTGGGAAACCGAGCACCGCGTCCCCGCGCGTTCTCAAGCAGGGCGGCCGCCATCCGATGATCGACGGTGAGCGCACGCGAACCATGTACCGAGCCAAGCCCTCCGACGACGAAGAGACGCTGTACCTGTCGCCGCAATCGCGCGAGCTTTTGCGACAGGTCCTGCGCGTCGAGAAGCTGGAGGGCGAAAGCGAGCTGGTGGGGGCGGTGAAGGAAGCCCTGCTCTTGCAGTATTCGCGCGGCTTTCACGAGGCGATGGCCGAGAAGACGAAGGGCTCCGACCTACCGACGGTTCCACCGCCGGCGGAGCGCAAGAAGCTGACGGAATCACCTTACGAAGGCACCTCCTCGTCGGCCGCGCGGCGGCGGAATCGCCGGGCGCGCCGCCTGCGCCGCCGTTTGCGCAACGGTCTGGTCACCATCATCATCCTCGTGCTGGCGGGCGCCGGCGTGCTGGCGCTGAACGCCACGCGACCTCCCCTGTCGGCGAACAACCCGAACGCCCGTCACCGCATCGACTGGTACCGGTCGGAGTAGCGATCGCGCCAGGGCGCCGCCCGTCGGTGCGTGCGTTTTTTTCTCCGCTTTTTTTCGCCGCCCCCAGCCCGGCAACGGCGTTAGACTCGCGCTGGGAAGGAGGCGCTCGATGGGGACCAAACGAGGGTCGAAGGTGGTCGCCGGGGCGGCGGCAGCAGGGGGCAGCGGGGCGGGCGAGGGGGAAGCGGGGACGGCCGCCGGCGAGGCGATGAACGACGGCGAGCGCCTGGCGCGCGAGCTGGCGCGCGTGCGCGCGAAGTTCGGCATGGACCCCACCGACGCGCGCGAGCCGCTGGCGGAGGCCTGGATGTCGCCGACCGCGGCCATGGAGGAGGACGAGGCCGAGTTCGTCGACGCCGTGGCCGACTGCCTGGGCGCCGGGTTGCCGCTGGAGGCGGCGCTGTCGTGCTGGCACAACGACGAGCTGGCCCAGACCGACGAGGACCCCGGCGGCGACGACGACGACGGGGCCGCGCACCCGACCCTGACGATCCTGGCCGCGCATCACGCGGCCGCCGGACGCCGTCTGGTCATTCGCTAGGCTCGTCGAGCCGACGGGTCCGGCTGCGCGGCGCCGGCCTGACGCCACGATTGCATCCGTGCGGAGAGCACGGCAGGCTGACGGCCAACTCCCATGATCGAGATCGGCGGCGCGCCCGCCTTCACCCCGGCCCGTCTGGAAAAGCGCCTGGCGGCGATCCGCGCGCGCAACCCGGGCGTGCGCGCGCTGGCCGCGGAGTTCGTGCACTT
This sequence comes from Polyangia bacterium, assembly GCA_035544495.1. Lineage (GTDB taxonomy): Bacteria > Myxococcota_A > Polyangia > Fen-1088 > Fen-1088 > DATKEU01. Next base: position 5,722 of record DATKEU010000214.1, read on the forward strand.
CGTCGACACCGATGGCGAGCTGGACGCGGAAGCGCGCGCCGTTCTGGTGCGCCTTTTGCGATATGGCCCGCGACCGGAACGCAGCGAGGCCGTCACCGGGCAGCGCTTTCTGGTCGTGCCGCGCATCGGGACGATCTCCCCCTGGTCGTCGAAGGCGACCGAGATCGCGCGCATCTGCGGCCTGGCCCGCGTTCGTCGGATCGAACGCGGCGTCTACTACACCGTCGCCGGCGACATCGCCGACGCGGCGGCGTTGCGCCGCGCGATCGCCGACCGCATGACGGAGTCGGTGCTGGAGGGCGGCGCGCAGGCGGCGGCGCTGTTCCAGCACGCGCCGCCGCGGCCGCTGGGCGTGATCGAGCTCGGCGGCGACGGGCGGGCGGCGCTGGAGCGGGCCAACGCCGCCATGGGTCTGGCCCTGTCGGCCGACGAGATCGCGTACCTCCTGGTCAGCTATCGGGCGCTCGGCCGCGCCCCCACCGACGTCGAGCTGATGATGTTCGCGCAGGCCAACAGCGAGCACTGCCGCCACAAGATCTTCAACGCCGACTTCATCATCGACGGCGAGCCCCAGCCCGCCTCGCTGTTCAAGATGATCCGCCGCAGCACCGAGGCCTCGCCCGCCGGCGTGCTGTCGGCGTACAGCGACAACGCGGCGGTGATCGAGGGCGCGACCGCGGGACGGTTCTTCCCCGATCCGACCACCGGCGTTTATCGTTTCGAGCGCGAGCCGGCCCACATCGTGATGAAGGTCGAGACGCACAATCACCCGACGGCGATCTCGCCCTTTCCTGGCGCGGCCACCGGGTCGGGCGGCGAGATCCGCGACGAGGGCGCCACCGGCCGCGGCGCCAAGCCGAAGGCGGGCCTGACCGGGTTCTCGGTGTCGAACCTGCGCCTGCCCGGCGCGCCGCGCCCGTGGGAGCGCGACCACGGCAAGCCGGAGCGCATCGCCTCGGCGCTGGAGATCATGATCGACGGGCCGCTGGGCGGGGCGGCGTTCAACAACGAGTTCGGGCGCCCCAACCTGGCCGGTTACTTCCGTACGTTCGAGATGGAGGTGCCGGCGGCCGGCGCGGCCGGCGCGCGCGAGGTGCGCGGCTATCACAAGCCGATCATGATCGCCGGCGGCTTCGGCACCATCCGGCCCGGCGACGTGCGCAAGGCGACGCTGCCGCCGGGGGCGCCGGTGGTGGTGCTGGGCGGGCCGGCGCTGCTGATCGGCCTCGGCGGCGGGGCGGCCTCTTCGCTGGCATCGGGCGCGTCGGAGGAGGATCTGGATTTCGCGTCGGTCCAGCGCGACAACGCCGAGATGCAGCGGCGCTGCCAGGAGGTGATCGACCGCTGCTGGGCGCTGGGCGCCGCCAATCCGATCCTGGCCATCCACGACGTCGGCGCGGGCGGCCTGTCGAACGCGCTGCCGGAGCTGGTGAACGACAGCGGGCGCGGCGCGCGGTTCTCCTTGCGCGCCATCCCCAGCGACGAGCCGTCGATGTCGCCGCTGGAGCTGTGGTGCAACGAAGCGCAGGAGCGCTATGTCCTGGGCATCGCGCCCGATCGCCTGGCGGCCTTCCAGGCGCTGTGCGCGCGCGAGCGTTGTCCGCAGGCCGTGCTGGGCGTGACCACCGACGACGGCCGCCTGGTGGTGGAGGACGCGCACTTCGGCGACACGCCGGTCGACATGCCGCTCGGCGTTCTGCTGGGCAAGCCGCCCCGGATGACCCGCGACGTGCGGCGCGCCGGGCCCCCCGCGCCGGTGTTTGACACCGCGGGGATCGAGCTGCCCGACGCGGTGGCGCGCGTGCTGCGACTGCCGACGGTGGCCGACAAGACGTTCCTCATCACCATCGGCGATCGCACCGTCGGCGGGCTGGTGGCGCGCGACCAGATGGTGGGGCCGTGGCAGGTCCCGGTGGCCGACGCGGCGGTGACGTGCGCCGGCTTCGACACCACGGCCGGCGAGGCGATGGCGATGGGCGAGCGCGCGCCGGTGGCGCTGCTGGACGCGGCGGCGTCGGCGAGGCTGGCGGTCGGCGAGGCGATCACCAACATCGCGTCGGCGCCGGTGGCGCGGCTGTCCGACGTCAAGCTGTCGGCGAACTGGATGGCGCCCGCCGGCCATCCGGGCGAGGACGCGCGCCTCTACGAAGCGGTGCGCGCCGTCGGGGTCGAGCTGGGGCCAGCGCTGGGAGTCGCCATCCCCGTCGGCAAGGACTCGATGTCGATGCGCACGGTGTGGAAGGAGCGCGGCGAAACCCGCAGCGTCACCGCGCCGCTGTCGCTGGTCGTCAGCGCCTTCGCGCCGGTGACCGACGCGCGCGCCGCCTTGACGCCGCAGCTTTCGGGCGCGGGCGGCGCCGGCACGGAGCTCCTGCTCGTCGATCTCGGCGGCGGCAAGAACCGCCTGGGGGCGTCGTGCCTGGCTCAGGTCTACGGCCAGCTGGGCGCCGAGCCCGCCGATCTCGACAGCCCCGATCGGCTGCGCGGGTTCTTCGCCGCGGTGGCCGAGCTGCGCGCCGCCGGGACGTTGCTGGCCTATCACGATCGCAGCGACGGCGGCCTGCTGGTGACGTTGCTGGAGATGGCCTTCGCCGGCGGCTGCGGCCTGGCGATTGACTTACCGCCCGGCGACGTCGTGGCGGCGCTGTTCAGCGAGGAGCTGGGCGCGGTCGTCGAGGTGCAGTCAGCCGACGCTGGCGCGGTCGCTGGCACCTTCGCGCGCCACGGTCTGCCGGGCGCCGTTGCGCGCATCGGACGGCCGACCGCCGGCGAGCGCATCGAGGTGCGCCAGGCAGGCGCGCTGGTGTACGAGGGGGCGCGTTCCAGCTTGCGCGCCATCTGGTCGGAGACCACGCACGTCATGCAGGCCCTGCGCGACGACGCCGCCTGCGCCCACCGGGAGCAGGCGGGCCGCTGCGACGCCGGCGATCCCGGGCGGCAGGTCGCGCTGACGTTCGACGCCGCGGCCGACATCGCGGCGCCGTTTCTCGCGGCGCGCCCGCGCCCGCGCGTCGCCGTCCTGCGCGAGCAGGGGGTGAACGGTCAGGTCGAGATGGCGGCCGCCTTCGATCGCGCCGGCTTCGAGGCCGTCGACGTGCACATGAGCGACATCCTGAGCGGCGCCGTCGACCTGGCTGGCTTCCGGGGCCTGGCCGCGTGCGGCGGGTTTTCTTATGGCGACGTGCTGGGGGCCGGCGAAGGGTGGGCGAAGTCGATCCTGTTTCACGCCGGCGCGCGCGCCCAGTTCACGCGCTTCTTCGCCCGCCCGGACACGTTCGCCCTGGGCGTCTGCAACGGCTGCCAGATGATGGCAGCGTGCAAGGAGATCATCCCCGGCGCCGAGCCGTGGCCGCGCTTCGTGCGTAACCGGAGTGAGCAGTTCGAAGCCCGGCTGGCGACCGTGCAGATCCAGCAGAGCCCGTCGATCTTCTTCGCCGGCATGGCGGGGTCGCGTCTGCCCATCGCCGTCGCGCACGGTGAAGGGCGGGCCGAGCTGAGCTCACCGGCCGAGCGCGAGGCGCTGGAGGCGTCTGGCCTGGTGGCGGCCCGCTACGTCGACAACCACGGGAAGGTGACCGAGCGCTATCCCGACAACCCCAGCGGCTCGCCGGGCGGCATGACGGCCCTGACCACGCCCGACGGCCGCGTGACGATCGTGATGCCTCACCCGGAGCGCGTCTTTCGCAGCGTGCAGCTGTCGTGGAGACCGCCGGGGTGGGGCGAGGACAGCCCGTGGATGCGCATGTTCCGCAACGCGCGGGTGTGGGTGGGGTAACCAGCCCGCGCGATCGGCATCATGCTCCTGGTCTCGCACGTTCACTTGGCGCGGAGGCAATGATCATGAAGCTGGGCATTCTCGGTTCGGGCATCGTGGGCAGCACGCTGGGCAAGAAGTTCGTCGAGGTCGGGCACGAGGTGAAGATGGGCGCGCGGGTGGCGAACAACGAAAAAGCCGTGGCGTGGGCCAAGAGCGCGGGCGACAGGGCGTCGCAGGGGACGTTCGCCGACGCGGCGGCGTTCGGCGAGATCGTGCTCAACTGCACCGCCGGCACGGGATCGGTGGCCGCGGTGCAGGCGGCGGGGCCGAAGAACCTGGCCGGCAAGATCCTGATCGACGTCGCCAATCCGCTGGATTTCTCGAAGGGGATGCCGCCGTCGCTGACCGTGTGCAACACCGATTCGCTGGGCGAGCAGATCCAGCGCGCCTGCCCCGACGCCAAGGTGGTCAAGGCGCTGAACACGCTGTCGGCGACGGTGATGGTCAACCCCGGCCTGGTCCCGGGCGAGCACGATCTCTTCATCTGCGGGAACGACGCCGGCGCCAAGGGCCGCGTGACCGAGCTTCTGCGCGAGTCGTTCGGGTGGAAGAGCGTCCTCGACGTCGGTGACATCACCGC
>DATKEU010000215.1:0-4293 GCA_035544495.1 Polyangia bacterium
CTTGTCGAGGATGCGGTCCTTGTCGTTGTCTGGATCGGGGCAGCCGTCCTGATCCTCGAAGCCGTCTTTGTCTTCCGGATCGTTCGGGCAGAGATCGTCGACGTCCGGGATCCCGTCCTTGTCGTTGTCGGGATCGGGGCAGCCGTCTTCGTCCTCGAAGCCGTCTTTGTCTTCCGGATCGTCGGGGCACTTGTCGACCTTGTCCGGAATCCCGTCGCCGTCGCGATCGAGATCGAGCGAGTCGGGGCAGCCGTCTTCGTCTTCGAAGCCGTTCTTGGTCTCCGGCTCGTTCGGGCACTTGTCGAGCTTGTCGGGGATGCCGTCGCGATCGTTGTCCGGATCGGGGCAGCCGTCCTCGTCTTCGAAGTCGTCGAAGTCTTCCGGATCGTCGGGGCACTTGTCGACGTCGTCCTTGTACCCGTCGCCGTCGCGATCGCCGATCGACGGCTCGAAGATGAAGCCGATGAACGCGCGTGGCGCGCCGCCGCCGTAGCCGTTGGCGATGCGCCAGCCGCCCCCGACCTCGAAGAACGAGTTGTGCGCCAGGTAGAGCTTGATGCCGCCGATCACCTCGGCGCCCGGCTTCAGGTTGCCGTCGTCGGCGCCGTTCGCGATCTTCTTCGACCCGAGGCCATAAAAGCCGTAGGCCTCGGCGACGACGTCGAACTTCTGCGGCACGATTCCGTACGCCAGGCCGACGCCGCCGATCAGCTCCTGCTTGGCGCGCACGCCCTGGCCGGTGTTGGTCATGGCCGTGCCCATGAATGCGCGCGGCTCGGTGTACGTGACGCCGTCGTCGATGAAACTCGTCTCCTTGCGCAGGCGCAGGCCGCCGTTGATGGCGGCGCGAAAGCGACCCAGGTATCCGAGCTCGCTGTCGGCGACGAGAGTGGGCTGGAAGATCAGGTTGCCCTCGCCCATGAAGGCGTTCTTGTCGCCGGTGGGCAGGACGACGCTGGGGATGATCGCGATGCCGAACCCGGTGCGCGTGGCGTTCAGCAGCCGGATCTTCGGGTGCAGCGTGATGTCGCCGAGGCCCTGGCGCGTGAAGTTGTAGTCGCTGCCCGGCGTGGCCGCGGTGCCCGGATCGGTCGGATCGCCCTTGCCCGACAGGACTGTCATCGGGATGACGACGCCCACCTCGATGCCGAAGTGCTTGAGCTTGACGACGCCGATCGCTCCCTGCAGCGACGGCGTGACCAGCGTGCCGACGCGAAACTGGTTACCCTGCGCGGGCGTCCCGAGTTGCTTGTTGCCGCTCAGTTCCAGCGGGCGGCGCGCGTAGGTCGTCACCAGGCCGAACGAGAAATCGAGCTGGCCCAGGACCCCCGATGAGTTGAGCGTGATGAACCCTTTCGAATCCATCGCCGGGCGAAAGATCTGCAAGTCCAGCGGCGCGGTCTTGAGCTGCGCGCGAGCGGTGGAGGCAAAGCCAAGCGCGACGACCACGAGGGCGACGATCGGGAAGATCCGGTGGGCGATCGATAGGACGATCCGGCCTGGGCGAACCGACATCGAGACCTCCGTGGCAGCCTGAGAGCGCAAGTCTTTGAAAGTTCCGCCGAAAGCGGGCAGAAAAATCGCGGGCCATTTATATCAGCGTCAAGATCACTGTCCAAGCAGTATCCTGGCCGTCGTGATTCTGTGTGGGAGCTCCCTGTGTCCGCCCGGCGACCGGGGAGTGGATCCGCTGGTCCGTCTGGCGTCGGAGGCGGGGTTCGACGGGATCGGGATCGGGCGCGCGTGCCTGCTGCCGCAGGCCAGTCAGCTGCTGGCGGCGGCGCTGCGGGCGGGCCTTGCGCCGGGGGTGATGGCGGCGCCGCTGGGCGAGGCGGCGCTGGCGCGTGGCAAGCGGCTGCCGCGCCTGGGAGCGGAGGATCCCGACGAGCGGGCGGCCGCCATCGCGCTCGGGCGCCACTGTCTGGAGCTGGCGGGGGGCGTCGGCATGGCCGTGGTGGCGCTGGACTTCGGTCCCGTGGCGCTGGGGGCGCCGCTGGCGGCGGCGGTCCGCCTCTTTGCCCGCCGCGAGCTCACCTCCGGCGACGACGACGAGGACGTCGACGACGGGCCGCTCGGTCCGGCGCTGCGCGAGCGCCGCCGTCGCGGGGGGGCGCTGGTCGACGCCTGCCGCTGGTCGCTGGAGGGGCTGCTGCCGCACGCCGAACGGCGCGGGATCACGCTGGCGGTCGAGCTGGGGCCGACGCCCTGGACCGTGCCCAGCCCGCGCGAGGCGCTGGAGTTGCTGGCCCTGTTCGGCGGGGGCGCCATCGGGCTCGCTTTCGACCCGGCCAAGCTGATGACGATGCGGGCGCTGGGCTTGCCCGTGTCCGACGGGCGCGTGGCCGCGCTGCGGGCGGCGGCGGCGCTGGTCGTCGAGAACGACGCGGTGGGTGCCGACGTCGGCTACCTGCCTGGCCTGGGCGAGCGCGACGCGGACCTGACGAAGCGCGAGGAGTTGCCCGCCAAGACCCCGGTCGTCGTCGTCGGTCCCGCCGACACCACGGGGGACGAAGCCGCCGCCGCGGCCGCCCTGGCGCGCGCCCGTTACGAGTGAGCGGGGTTCGGCGCCGACAGGATGCCGCTCAGCTCCTTGGCGATGCCGGACTTGATCGCGCCCGCCAGCGGCGTCAGCAGGAACCCGAGGTTGAGCGCGATGTGCACGCGCGACGGCTCGATGGCCAGGTGCGCGTCCAGCCCCTTGCGCGACACCACCAGCTCGCGCTCGCCCTTCCAGGTGCAGGTGGCGCCGTATTCGTTCTCCAGCTTGGGGGTGGCGCGGGCGATGCGGGCGCGCGCTTCCTCGGGTGACAGCGCGTGCGGGACGTCGACTTCGTACTTGGGCATCGCCGCTTATCTAGCGATAAGCGCCGCCCATGTCCAGTACACCGGGCGTCACGATGACGCGGCCGCGCCGGCCACGCCGTCGGGAGCCGCCGGATCGAACAGCAGGCGCGACACCTCGAACTGGTTCATGCACAGGCGGATGATGGTCCCCTCGCCGCCCAGCAGCGGTTCGCGCTGCAAGAGGTGATAGGTGCGCAGCCCCTCGCGCGCGGGCGGCTCGCCGTGCGACTTCTTGCCGGGCATGCCGCTGGCCACGATGATCTTCTCGCCCGGCTGCAGCGTGAAGCCCGGATCGATCACGCCCAGCAGCGAGCCGCGTTTTCCCTTGCGCGCGGCGATCACTTGCAACCCGCCGGTGCTGATGGCGCTGGCGCCGGTGTTTTCGAGGACGAAGTACTCCTCGTTGATCTTCTTGCGGTCGGGCGCCGCGTGCGCCTCCTTGAAAATCAGGGCCATGGCGCGCTTCAGACCTCCAGAATCTCGGCTTCTTTTTTTCCGACCAGCTCGTCGACCTTGGCGACCGCCTTGTCGGTGGTCTCCTGCACGCTCTTCAACCCCTTGCGCTCGTCGTCCTCGGTGATGCTGCCGTCCTTGAGGAACTCCTTCAGCATCTCGTTGGCGTCGCGGCGGGCGCCGCGCAGGGCGACCTTGGCCTCCTCGGCCATCTTCTTGACGACCTTGACCAGCTCCTGCCGCCGCTCCTGCGTCAGCGCCGGCGAGGGCAGACGCACCAGCTCGCCGTCGGACTGCGGGTTGAGGCCCAGCTGCGCCGCGCGGATCGCTTTCTCGATCTCCGGGATCAGCGAGCGCTCCCAGGGCTTGATGGTGATGAGGCGCGCGTCGGCGACGTTCAGCGACGCCACCTGGTTCAGCGGCGTCGGCGTGCCGTAATAGTCGACGCGCACGCCGTCGAGGATGCCCAGGTTGGCGCGGCCTGTGCGCACCTTGGAAAGCTCGCGCCGAAATCCGTCGATCGCTTTGTCCAGATCGCCTTGCAGGCTCTTGATCACGTCGCTCAGCATCGGTCTCCTCCCCCGCGCTGACTTTAACTTGCTTCGCCTCGCGGCGCGCGCCGCTCGTCCAGAACCATCGTTCCCAGCGGCTCGCCCAGCAAGACGCGCCGGATGTTGCCGGGCTGGGTCATGTTGAAGACCAGGATGGGGAGGTTGTTGTCGCGGCAGAGCGAGATGGCGGTCGAGTCCATCACGCCCAGGTTCCGGTTCAGCACGTCCAGGTACGACAGGCGGCGGAACATGCGCGCGTTCTTGTGCTTGACGGGATCCTTGTCGAAGACGCCGTCGACCTTGGTCGCCTTCATCACGATGTCGGCGCCGATCTCCATCGCTCGCAGCGACGCCGCCGTGTCGGTGGTGAAGAACGGGTTGCCGGTGCCGGCGGCGAAGATGACGAAGCGCCCTTTCTCCAGGTGGCGGATGGCGCGCCGGCGGA
>DATKEU010000216.1:0-4735 GCA_035544495.1 Polyangia bacterium
ACGGTGGCCAAGCCGGAGGAGGCCATCGTCGACGATCGCGAGGCGGTCACGGACGGCGATTCGGTGCTGCTGATCGTCGAGGACGATCCGCACTATGCGCGCATCCTGCTGGGGATCGCGCGCGACAAGGGCTTCAAGGGCGTGGTCGCCCAGCGCGGTCAGCAGGCGCTGTCGCTGGCGCACGAGTTCCACCCCACGGCCATCACGCTGGACGTCTTCCTGCCCGACATGCTGGGCTGGACGGTGCTGAACAACCTGAAGCTGGATCCCACCACGCGCCACATCCCGGTGCAGATGCTGTCGGTCGAGGAAGAGCGCCAGCACGGCCTGTCGCACGGCGCGTTCTCGTACCTGGTCAAGCCGGCGACGACGGTCGATCTCGAGAGCGCGCTGGATCGCCTGCGGACGTACGTGGCGCCGCACGCCAAGCGCCTGCTGGTCATCGAGGACGACGACCGCGAGCGGGCCAGCATCGTCGAGCTCCTGAGCCACAACGACATCGAGGTCGATGCCGTCGGCACGGGAGCGGGCGCGCTGGAGCAGCTGCGCGACCGGCGCTACGACTGCTGCGTGGTCGATCTGCGCCTGCCCGACATGAGCGGGTTCGAGCTGCTCGAGCAGGTGCAGGCCGAGGCGGCCTTGCGCGACATCCCCATCGTCGTCTTCACCGGCAAGGAGCTGACGGCCGACGAGGAGGTGCGCCTGCGCACGGTCGCCAAGAGCGTCGTGCTCAAGGACGTGCAGTCGCCCGAGCGCCTGCTGGACGAGACGTCGCTGTTCCTCCACCGGGTGATCGCCGATCTGCCGGAGGACAAGCGCCACATGATCGAGCGCCTGCACGGATCGACGGAGGCGCTGCACGGGCGCAAGGTGCTGGTGGTCGACGACGACGCGCGCAACATCTTCGCGCTGACGACGGTCCTCGAAAACCACGAGATGGAGGTGCTGTCCGCGACCAACGGACGTCAGGCCATCGAGTTGATAAAGAGCACGCCGGAGCTCAGCGTCGTGCTGATGGACATCATGATGCCGGAGATGGACGGGTACGAAACGATGCGCGAGATCCGCAAGGATCCCAACCTGCGCACGCTGCCGATCCTGGCGCTGACCGCCAAGGCGATGAAGGGCGACCGCGAGAAGTGCCTGGAAGCGGGCGCCTCCGACTACATCGCCAAGCCGGTCAACACCGATCAGCTGCTGTCGCTGCTGCGTGTCTGGCTGTACCGCTAAATGCGCGCGCCCATCGATATCCTCCTGGTCGACGACGAAACCCGGAACCTGGACGCGCTGGAAGCGATCCTGGCCGACCCCGGCTATCGCCTGCTGCGCGCCGAGGACGCCGACCGCGCGTTGCGGTTGCTGCTGGAGAACGACATCGCGGCGATCGTCCTCGACATCAAGATGCCCGGGGTCAGCGGGTTCGAGCTGGCCAAGATGATCAAGAACACGAAGCGTTTCCGCGAGACGCCGATCGTCTTCCTGACGGCGTACCTGATCGACGACCAGGACGTCATCGCCGGTTACGGCGCGGGGGCGGTCGATTACCTGACCAAGCCGGTGAACCCGCAGGTGCTGCGCCACAAGGTGGGCGTCTTCGCCGACCTGTTCCGCAAGACGCGCCAGCTGGCCGAGCTGAACGAGAAGCTGGAGTCACGCGTCGCCGAGCGCACCGCCGAGCTGCAGAAATCGGAGGCCGCGCTGATGGCTGCGGCCAACCAGAAGGACGAGTTCCTGGCCGTGCTGGCGCACGAGCTGCGCAACCCGCTGGCGCCCCTGCGCACCGGCCTGGACATCCTGCTGCGCCAGCGGGCCACCATGCCGGCGGCGGCGCCGGTCGTCGATCGCACGCTGGCGTCGATGAATCGCCAGCTGGACCACATGGTGCGGCTCATCGACGACCTGCTCGACATCTCGCGCATCAGCCGCGGAGTCCTGGAGCTGAAGAAGGAGGCGGTCGAGGTGTCGTCGGTGCTGCAGGTCGCGGTGGAGAACGCGCGCCCCTTCTTCGAGCGCCGCCAGCAGGAGCTGGCCGCCGACCTGGCGAAGGGCACGGGCAAGGGCGAGGAGATCATCGCCAGCGTCGATCCCACGCGCCTGGTCCAGATCGTCACCAACCTCCTGCACAACGCGGCCAAGTTCAGCCCCGAGAAGGGCCGCACGACGGTGAAGCTGGATGCCGAGGGAGGCAAGGCCGTCATCCGCGTCGTCGACGGCGGCATCGGCCTGGCGCCGGACCAGCTGGAGCGCGTCTTCGACATGTTCGCGCGCGTCGAGCGTCCGGGCGTCGCGACGGAGCCGGGTCTGGGCATCGGGCTGGCGCTGGCGCGGCGACTGGCCATCATGCACGGCGGCTCGCTGGTGGCGTCCAGCGCCGGCGAGGGGAAGGGCAGCACCTTCACGCTGACGCTGCCGACGTTGAAGCTCAAGGCGGAGGCGGCGGTCGGCGCCGCTCGCAGCAACGGCGTGCCCGACGCCGGCGCGAGCGCGCCTCTGCGCGTGCTGGTGGTGGAGGACAACGACGACGCCGCCGATACGCTGGCCCTGTGGCTGGAGGATCTCGGCCACCGCGTCTGGGTGGCGCGCAGCGGCCGCAGCGGCGTCGATCTCGTGCAAGAGAAGCAGCCGAATCTCGTCTTCTGCGATCTCGGCTTGCCGGGAATGGACGGGATCGAGGTCTGCCGCAACGTCCGCGCCCTGTCGCTGGAGGCGCAGCCGGTGATGGTGGCGCTGACCGGCTGGGGGCGCGAGGACGATCGGCGCCGCACGCGCGACGCCGGGTTCGACTTTCACCTGGTCAAGCCGGTCGCCCCCGACCGCCTGTACGCCGTCCTGCGCAGCATGAACGAACGCTAGCCCTGACGATCTGATTCGCTGTCGCCGCCGGCGCTCCGGCGTCGCTGCGCCGTGATACCGTCCGCGCCATGGCGAAATCACCCTGTCCCCTCACGAAGACGCAGTTTCTGGAGCAAGCCGAGCCGGTGAAGATCATCATCGGCAACATGGAGCTGGTGGCCGACAAGCGCGAGTTCTCGACCGGATCGTTCGGCTGGTACTACAACGGCAAGACCACGGTCACCGTCGGCGGCAAGCCGCTCTCCGTCCAGGTGGGCCTGAACCTGACCGTCGTCGGCAGCAAGGAAGCCGAGCGCTAGAGCGCGCGCCGTCGGGCGCGGTAACCGCGCTAAGATTGAACGGTGACCGCCACCGACGCGCGCCCCGACGACGGCGAAGCCGCGAGAGAGCAGGAGCTGGCGCGCCAGCTGGCGACGCTGGCGCTGTCGTGCGTGCAGCCTTCGGGACCGATCGAGGCGATCGCGGCGGCGTCCTGGTGGAACATGCTGGCGCGGCTGGGGATCCAGCTGCCGCTGGTGGTGGTGCACGACTTCGGTCTTCTGCTGACCCGCGGGCGCGAGCGGCGCGGCCGCCAGGTGGTCCGGCGCGAGGGACCCTCGGCGGCGGCTGTCCTCGCGCGCTATCACCAGCTGCTGTCGGAGGTCGCGGCGGCGGAGATCATCGAGGACCTGGGCGCGGCGCCGCTGCCCGACGACGCGGTGGCGGTGATCCTGGCGCGCGTGATGGGCGATGTCTACCTGCGCTGGCCGGGGCGGCCACGCCAGGGCGCGGCGGTCGCCGGCGTGGGCGCGGCGGTCGACACGCTGCCGGCGTCGTCGCCGCTCTACGAACGGCCGCGGCCGTCCACCGCCGCCGGCGAGCGTGACGGCGGCTGGGCGCTGCCGTTCCTGCACCGCCTCTGCGAGCTGGACCGCGCGGTGCTGGCGCGCCTGGATCAGATCGACGCCGGATCGCTGCGCCTGCTGGGGTTGTTCTCCGTCGACGCGGGCTTCGGCGACCTGGCCGATCTCTACCAGTTGGTGACGACGCCCGGGACGTCCGACGTGGTCGATTTCTCGCTGCAGCTGCTGCCGTCGCTGCTGGAGACCAAACGCCGCCCGGCCGCGCAGCGCTTCTCCATCAACGGGTACGCGTCGGTCGAACGGCGCGGCAGCCTGGACGCGCTTTTGCCTGGAGAGCTGGCCCACGACGACGACGCCTTCGCGCTGAAGGCCCTCTCCGACGATCTGCTGTTTTACGGGCACGAGCGCCCGCAGGACAGCGGGCGCAAGCTGCACTATGTGCTCGTCGACGCCAGCGCGTCGATGCGCGGCACGCGCCAGGTGTTCGCGCGCGGGCTGGCGCTGGCGCTGGCCAAGAAGTTCTCGCTGATGGGCGGCGAGGTCTGGGTGCGCTTCTTCGACAGCCGTCTTTATGATCGCCTGGACGTCGGCGGGGCGGGGCGGCGCGATCTGCCGCGCCTGCTCTGCTTTCGCAGCGAGCGCGGGCGAAATTACGCGCGCGTGTTTGGCGACCTGGCGGTCGAGGTGACGCGGCTGCGGCGCGAGCAGGGGCGCGACGTCGCGGTCACCTTCATCACCCACGCCGAGTGTCACATCCCGCTGCCGACGGTCGAGGCGCTGGCGCGCGAGGCGTACCTGTACGGCATCTTCGTCCAGCCGTCGAAGCCGCTGGACGTCGAGTACCTATCGCGGCTGCACCGCCACCAGGTGGTGACCGCCGATACGCTGTCGCGCGCCGCCGACAAGCGGCGCCGGGCCCTGGACATCGTCGAGGACGCGGCGAGCGGTTGAAAAATTGACCGATGGCGACGCGCGAGGAAATTGACGCCAAGGATCGCGCCGACCGCGCCCTGCGCGCCGGCCACGCGCGCGAGGCGCTG
>DATKEU010000217.1:0-2605 GCA_035544495.1 Polyangia bacterium
CCGCCCGCGTTGTCGGCCGGCAGGTCGGGGCTGACGTAGACGAAGACGCGCGTGTAGAACGTGTTGTCCTTGGCCGGGAAGGTGACCATGTCGGTTATCTGGGCGACGTTGGGCTGGCCGGCCACCAGCTTGACGTGCAGCGCGTACGACCCGCCGTGCGCTTGCTCCTTGTCGACGGTGATGGAGGCGCCGGCCGTCGTGTGCATGCCCCAGACCTTGGGATCCAGGGCGCCGCTCTCGAAGTCCTCGCACAGCTCCAGGCCCTGCAAGCGGCAGTTCGACAGTGGCGCGTCGGGCGCGGCTTCGATTGCGGCGTCGCCGGCGGGGCTGCCGCCCGTGCCCGCGAGGGCGCCGCCGGTGCCGCTGCCTGCGCCGCCGCTGCCGGTGGAAGCGTCCGGCGCGGCGGCGCCGCCGGATCCGCCGGCCGGGCTGTCCGGACCGCCATCGCGACCGGCGCTGCTCTCGCTGGCGGCACACCCGAACGCGCCCATGGCCACGAACACCAGCACCGCGAGACGGCTCTGATACGACGTCATCTCAGTCGAAGAGACGAGGATCGAGGCGCAATCAGGCAACAAAATCGCGGCGGGCCACTCTGGTCCGGGCCGGCGCGGGCGCGACTTTCGTGCTAAGAGACACGACATGGCATGGATAGCGAACGAGAGGCGCGTCCCGAGTGAAGGCATCGCGGGCACCGCCGGCCGTGCCCTCGGCGCCGACGCGACGCGGGTGTTTCTGGGCCGGGTCTACCGCCTGATGGCCCTGGGCCTCGGTGTCACCGGTCTGGTGGCGATGGTGGTGGCCGGCAGCCCGGCCGCGCTGGAGTTCTTCGTCCTCAATCGCGGCGTGTTCTTCCTGGTGATCATCGCCCAGCTGGTGACGGTGGTGGCGTTCTCCGCCATGGTTGGGCGCGTCAGCGCGGGGACGGCGACGGCGATGTTCTTCGGCTACGCCGCGCTGAGCGGCATCACCTTCAGCTCCATCTTCTTGACCTACACCGGGGCGTCGATCGCCAGCACGTTCTTCGTGACGGCCGGCGCGTTCGCGGGGCTGTCCGTCTATGGCGCGGTCACCAAGCGCGATCTCTCGGGCGTGGGCAGCTTCGCCATGATGGGGCTCTGGGGCCTCATCCTCGCGTCGGTGGTCAACATCTTCCTCGGCAGCTCGATGCTGTACTGGCTGACCACGTTCATGGGCGTCGTCGTCTTCACCGGCCTGGCGGCGTATGACACGGCCAAGCTGAAGGCGCTGGCCGCGCAGAATGATCTGTCGGGCGCGGCGGGCCAGCGCGCGGCCTTGCAGGGCGCGTTGATGCTGTACCTGGACTTCATCAACCTGTTCCTCATGCTGCTGCGGATCTTCGGCGGCCGGCGCCGCGACTAGCGGCAGGTCCTCGCCAGGTCGCCGCGGTCGAGGAACTGGCGCAGCAGCGCGCGCCAGGGGATCCAGTTGTGGCCGCCCTCGGTGCGGTAGACGCGGTCGGGGGGCAGCACGGCCGCCAGCAGCTCGTCGGCGCGCCCGAGCTTGTCGGTGCGGCCGAAACCGACGTTGATGATGGGCGCGGGTTCCTGGCCGCGCGCGACGGCTTGCAGCCAGCGCAGCATCTCGCGCTGATAATTGTCGGGCGTCAGCTTGTCGACGCGCGGCGGGCCGGTCCATCGGTCGAGACCGCCGGCCGCGTACACCTCGTCGATCAGCTTCCGGTCGCCGAGAAACGGCGCCAGCGCCAGCACGCCGGTGACGTCCGGCAGGTGCTGCCGCGAATAGAACAGCGTCCCGAACCCGCCCATCGACGGGCCGATCAGCCAGGTCTGCTGATAGCCGCGCGCCCGGCGGGGCCCGACGACGTCGTCGGCCAGCCGTTCGGCGAACACGCCGCGCGAGTAGTAACCGATGGTGGCGTTGGCGGCGACGATGTCGATCGACAGGCCGCGCTGCTGAACCTCGTCGACGAAGCCGTTCTTGGCGAAGTCCTCGGCGCTGTCGCCCATTCCGGGCAGGAAGACGACCAGACAGCGCGCCGGCCCCCGCGGCGACGGGTAGTCGAGCGCGCGCATCGGCACCGGCGCCCGCCAGACGAGGGCGCACCCCGCCAGCGCCGGCAGCAGCGCCAGCGCCAGCGCAGCGAGAAGAAGCGACGGGCGGCGCACGCGTGCCTCAGCGCCGCAGCGACAGCAGGCTGATGATGCCGATCGCCAGCGTGTACAGCGATTCGCCGGCGATGAGGCCGCCGCCCACCAGCGACGTCGTGCTCATGTCCTCGGGGAGCACCTCGGCGTCACCGCCGGGGGCGCGCGCCGCCAGCCGCGCCCGCCGCCGGCGTTCCAGCATCGCCTCCGCCGAGGCCAGGGCGCCCCCGACGGAGAACCAGACCGAGGTCGCCAGCTCGACGAAGCCGCCGAACGACGAGGCGTAGGGGCTGGGCAGAAGCACGCTGTCCACCACCCAGCCAGCCGCGAACCAGCGTCCGCCCGGCCCGGTGGCCGCGCGCCAGCGCGCAGAGCGCGCCAGCAGCCGCCGCGCCACCTGCGTGAGAAACCCGATGCCAAGGCCGATGCCCAGCGCCACCAGCTTGTACGGCGGCAGATGGCCGAGATCGCGGATG
>DATKEU010000218.1:0-15160 GCA_035544495.1 Polyangia bacterium
CGCGGGAGATCCCCGACGGCGACGTGCTGGTTTTTCTCCCCGGCGCCGGCGAGATCCGGCGCGCGCAGGAGGCGCTGGCGGCGGCGGGGCCGGCGTTCGCGTCCTGGCTGGTGCTGCCGCTGCACGGCGAGCTGCCCCTCGCCGAACAGAACCGCGCCGTCCAGCCGGCGGCGCAGCGCAAGCTGATCCTGTCGACGAACGTCGCGGAGACGTCGGTCACCATCGACGGCGTGGTGGCGGTGATCGACGCCGGGCTGGCGCGCGTGGCGGCGCATTCACCGTGGACCGGATTGCCAACACTGGGCCTGGCGAAGATCAGCCAGGCAGCGGCCATCCAGCGCGCCGGGCGCGCCGGACGCACGCGCCCCGGGCGGGCCCTGCGCCTCTATACACGCCACGACTTCGAGACGCGCCGGCGCTTCGAGCTGCCCGAGATCGCGCGCGCCGATCTGGCCGACACCGCTCTGGGCCTGCACGCCCTGGGTCTGCACCCGCGCGACGGCTTCGAGTGGTTCGAGGCGCCGCCGCCCGCGGCGCTCGACGCCGCCGAGTTGCTGCTGCGCCGCCTGGGCGCCGTCGACGGAGCGGACGCGCTGACGGCGCTCGGCCGGCGAATGCTGCGTTTCCCGACGCACCCGCGCCTGGCCCGGCTTCTGTGCGCCGGCGAGGACAGCGGCGCCGCCGACGCCGCCTGCGTGATGGCGGCGCTGATCGGCGAGCGCGACATCCGCCAGCGCGCCCGGGCCTCGTTCGGCGGCGGCGGCGGTGGCGGCGGCGGCGGCGCGCGCGACGACGATCGCGGGATCGATCTCCTGGAGCTGGCCGATCGCTTCGCCGAGGCGCGCGCGGCCCGCTTCGCCCGCGATCGGCTGCGCGCCCTGGAGCTGGATCCGCGCGCGGTCGAGACCGCCGAGCGGGCGCGGGCCCAGCTGCGCCGACTCTGCGCCCGCGACGCCGATCGCCTGCGCGACCAAGAGGCGACGGATCGCGCGGTGGCGACCGCCACGCTGGCCGCGTTTCCCGATCGCGTCGCGCGCCGTCGGCGCGCCGGCGAACGGACGGTGCTGCTGGCCGGCGGCGGCGCGGCCGAGCTGGGCTTCACGACGGACGCCGAGTGGCTGGTGGCCGTCGACGCGGAGGAGTCGACGGCGCCCGGCCGCTCGGGCGGGCGCGCCGTCGTGCGCCTGGGCGTGCCCATCCAGCCCGACTGGCTGCTGGATCTCGACGACGCCGCCGGCGGTGTCAGCGAGAGCGACGAGCTCTCCTTCGACGCCGCCGGCGAGCGCGTGGTGCGCGTCCGGCGCCTCGCCTATCAGTCGCTGGCCCTGGACGAGACGATCAGCGCGGCGCCGCCCTCTGAGGAGACGGCGGCGGTGCTGGCCGCGGCGGCGCTGGCCCACGGCCTGGACAAGCTGGACGAGCCAGAGACCCTCGCGCGGCTGCGGGCGCGCGTCGCCTTCGCGCGCGAGGCGGCACCCGACGTCGATCTGCCCGCCCTCGACGACGACGCGCTGGCCGCGGCCCTGCGCGCCGCCGCCGCCGGCGCCACCTCATTCGCCGATCTGCGCGCGGCGGGCTTGACGGCCAGCCTGCAGCGGACGTTCACGCCCGCGGCGCAGCGCGCGCTGGCCACGCTGGCTCCGGAGTCGCTGAGCCTGCCGGGCGGCCGCAAGGTGCCAATCCACTATCAGCCCGGACAGCCGCCCTGGATCGCGTCGCGGCTGCAGGACTTCTTCGGCATGCGTGCCAGTCCGACGGTGGGCGGCGGGCGCGTTCCGCTGACGCTGCACCTCCTGGCGCCGAATCAGCGCGCGGTGCAGGTGACGCGCGATCTGGAGAGCTTCTGGCAGAAGCACTACCCCGCGATCAGGCGCGAGCTCGGCCGCCGCTATCCCCGGCACAGCTGGCCCGAGGACGGCGCCACCGCGAGTCCTCCACCACCGCCGCCGCCGCGGGGGCGGCGCTGACACTGGCAACGGCTGATAGACTGTCGCGGTGCTGATCGATTTGCCCAACAAGGACGCCTTCGAACGTCGGCGTGGTTTGCTGGCGGCGCGCCTCGGCAACCGGCCGGCGTTGATCGCCGCGGGGGCCGCCCGGCCGCGCAACTATGCCGCCAACCTGTACCCCTATCGGGCCAGCAGCCATTTTCTCTATCTCGTCGGCGTGCCGCTGCGCGGGGGCGTGCTGCTCTACGACGGCGGCGGGTTCACGCTGTTCCTGCCCGACCCCGGCGCCGACGACGCGCTCTGGGAGGGCGCCCAGCCGTCGTTCGCGGAGATCGCCGCCACCACCGGCTGCCCCGTGCGATCGATCGGCCGGCTGCCGGCGAACGTCCGCGGGCGCGCGGTGGCCACCGTGCCGGCGCCCGATCTGGACACCTGCGCGGAGCAAGGCCGCCTCCTCGGACGCGAGATCCGACGCGGCGTCATCGACGTGCTGGATGCGCCGCTGGCCGACGCCCTCATCGAATTGCGGCTGCGCCATGACGACGCGGCCGTCGACGAGCTGCGCGCCGCCGCCGAGGCCACCGCGCACGCGCACCGCGCCGGCATGCGCGCCACCCGCCCCGGCGTGCGCGAGTCCGCGGTGCGCGCGGCGATGGAAGCCGAGATCATCGGCCGCGATCTGGAGGTCGCCTACCCGTCGATCGTGACCGTTCACGGCGAGGTCCTGCACAACGAGGGGCATGGAAACCTCCTCGGCGCCGGCGACATGCTCCTCTGCGACGTGGGCGCCGAGAGCCGGGGCGGCTTCGCCGGCGACGTCACGCGCACGTGGCCGGTCAGCGGGCGCTTCTCGGCGGTGCAGCGCGACCTTTACAACGTCGTGCTGGAGGCGCAGCGACAGGCCATCGCGGCGGTGACCCCGGGCGCGCGCTATCGCAACATCCACGTCCTGGCGTCGCAGGCGCTGGCCGGCGGACTGGTCGATCTCGGCATCCTGCGCGGCAACCCCATCGAGCTGGTGGCGGACGGCGTCCTGGCGCTGCTGTTCCCGCACGGGGTGGGACACCTGCTCGGCCTCGACGTGCACGACATGGAGGATCTGGGCGATCGCGCCGGGTACGCGGCCGGGCGGACGCGAAGTCAAGACCCTGGATTGAGATTTCTACGCCTGGACCGGGATCTCGTGCCCGGCATGGCGGTGACCATCGAACCGGGGATCTACTTCGTCCCGGCCATCTTGGAAAATCCAGCGGCGATGAAGAAGGCGGCCGGCCGCCTGGATCCGGAACGCCTGGCCCGGTTCGGCGGCGTGCGCGGGATCCGCATCGAAGATGATGTTTTGGTTACGGAAACCGGCGGCGAGGTGCTAACGGCCGCCATCCCGAAGAGCGCCGACGCCATCGAGGCCGCGATCGCCGGCTAGCGATCGCGCGCGAGCGGGCCGCTAGCCGGCGCTCGCAGCCTTGCGGGGCGCCAAAAAAGCGATCGAATCCGGTGGACGGTTGTTGGCGCGAAATGGTCAAATGGGTGTCCTGTTCCGCTTTGGCCTAGCCTAGCCATGACGGTGTACCGGGAGACCAGCGCGAGGGGTCTGGGGGTTGGTAAACGCTGACGGAGGTGTCGCGAATGTTGGTTGCTCACGATTATCCGAGGCTGATTCGCGAGCTGCACACGGAGCTGGACGGGCAGGATGAGCGCTGGCGCTCGCAGGCCCACGAGATCGTCAAGGGACGCTTGCCGTCACCGCATGCATTCCTGGACTGGGCGAAGAGGGATCGACACTGGTCCTTCACACTGGCTGAGGTGATGCGCGACGCCCGCGCGAAACCGGCCGAGCTGGCGACGCGTCTTCTGATCGCGATCCTGGAAGAGCTCCGCGAGGAGCAGCAAACGGCGTTCGCGCTGTCGGAGTGAAGCGAAAATTTTTTGGCCTCTGCCGCAGACCGGCGTATACCTCGTCGCATGAGGAACACGGGGCGGAAGACGATCAAGACGGGGAGGACCTCAGCGCCGATGGCGGTCAAGGCTCCCTCCATCACGACCACCAAGTCCGGCGCGAAGAAGGCGCCTCCGACATACGACGCGATCGCGGAGCGGTCGTACGAGCTTTACCTCGCGCGCGGCCAGCATGACGGCCACGACGTCGAGGACTGGCTGGCCGCAGAGGCTGAGCTGAGCGCGTCCTAGGCGCCCAGCCCAGCTGGCCCGCAGCGAAACGCGCGGGCCAGCGCTGCCACGCTATTTCTGACCGTTGACCGTCGCCTTGGCGACCAGGTCGCGGGCCTGCGCGATCAGCGCCGTATCCTGAGCACCGTTCTGCGCCGCCACTTCGGGCAGCGTGAGGAAGATCTCCATCTTCTTGATCTTCCCGGTCAGGATCGTCGGGTTCCAGATCGAAGGCGTCTGCTGCAGCTCGCTGATCAACCGCCACAGGAACATCCGGTACATGTTCGCCGTGTACGTCTCGTAAACCGCCTTCTGGTCCGCGTCGGTCGGCATGTACTTCAGCTGGTACGGGTTGACGGTGTTGAAGTTCTTCTCCTCGGCGAAGTTGGTCAGCTCCGGGAAATAACCGGCGCGCATGGTCATCGGCGTCACCGGGTACCGGCCGAGATCGGGGTGAGAGAACGGGAAGACGTTCGGCGCCCGCGGCAGCGTCTGGTACGCCATGATCGAAACGCTGCGCTTGCTGACGATGAAGGCGGCATGGAGCGGGTACGCCCCGTTGTCCAGGAACGTCTGCTGCGTGAAGTACTCGTCACCCTCGGCGACGTAATCGGCCTGCACGTTCAGCGTGCTGGGATCGAAGGTGAAGCCCAGCCAGAACCACGGCACGATCATCCGCTGCAGCTGCTCGCTGGCGACGTTGCGGGTCAGCCCCTTCAGCGTCTCCGGCGGCACCGAGAACTTGCCGCCACCGATCGGCAGAGCCGCGCCAACGTTGTGTTCGAAGTCGCGCAGGTTCGCGCCGACCATCCAGATGGCGTTGTAGAGATGTCCGTTCTCGACCGGGAACGGCGTCGGCGGCAGGGCGTCCAGCATCGGCATGCCGCCCGCCTGCTGCCTGAACAGCCAGTTGGCGATCTGCACCGAGAGGTACTTGTTCTTGAACCACGACGTGTTGTCCGACGGCGACGCCGCCAGCACCGCCTTCAAATTATCCAGCGTCGGATTGGCCAGATACTGATCGTGCGCCGCCAGCACCGCACCCATGGCACCGCCCGTCAGCACGGGCGCGTCGGTGATCCAGTCGGCCATCGTGCCGTGGTCGTCGCACGCGTGGAAATCGGTGCAGGTGGGCGTGGCGCCCGCGTTGTTGAAGATGTCCTCGGTGTAGTGGTTGAACGGGATGCCGACGCGCATCTGGCGCAGGTTGATCCCCGCCAGCTCCTTCCAGGCCTGGTCGGAGTCGGCGATGCTGTTGATCGGCGCTCCCATCAGCCGCAGCTTCAGCGTGTCTCTCATGTAGACGCCGAAAGCCTTGTCGCGCTCGACGTTGCTGTTGCCTGGCAAAACCTCGCCGCCCGGCTGGAACACGCGGGTGGTCGCCGGGTTGGGCGGCGCGCTGATGTGGAACCGGGCGCGCAGCGCGTGGACCATGTCGATGACGTCCTCGACCACGGCCTGGCTGGCGTGCGTGAAAGCGCGCCGGTACAGCTGAGCGTCCGCGAAGCCGAGGGCGGCGAATTCCATGCCGTCCGCGCCGTGGCACGACACGCAGGCGAGGCCGTCGACCTCGCCGGCCTTGCGCCACGCGGTGAGGCCACGCTGGTAAGCTTCCGTGACCTGGGCGTCGGACCAGGACGCCTCGGGACGCGAGAGGCAAAACGGGACCTTCTCCGAGGCAGCCGTCGCGTTCGGGTCCAGCGGCGTGCTGATGTACTTGAAGATCGCCATCACCTCGGCGTCGCTGAGGCGGCCCAGGCTGAAGACCGGCATACGCGCCGGGACTGTCTTGCCCTCGACGGTGGTGATGGTGGTCTTGTCGCTGACCTTGCCGGCTCGCACGGTCGCGGTGACGTAATCGAGCGTCAGGTTGGTGCGCAGGCTCGGGTAATAGAGTTTGCCGCTGGCGGTGTCGCCGTGGCAGCTGCCGCATTCAGCGGTGTAAGCCGGGGGAGGCGCCCCCGCAGCCAGCGGCACGGTGGCGTCGGCGCTGCAGGACGCCGCCGTGGGCGTCTCGCTTCCGCCGGGCGTCTGCTGGCCGCCGCCGATGGGCTTTGGCATCGTCTCGCCGGTGCCCATCATTCCGGTCGGTGTCATTCCCATGCCCGGCATCGCGACGGGCATTCCGCCGGGCGCAGGCTGGCCGGTGTTGCCGCCGCCTGTGGGCGCCATCGGGCCTCCCACCTCGCCGGAACAACCGGCGCCCGCGGCAAAGATCAGCGCCAAAATGGCGGTCGAACCAGTCACGAACGGTGCGCAAGCCCTGACACGCGTCGCTGACATCGCGATCTCCTTGTGTACCTGGGGTACCTCGCCGTGTGCTCTCCGCACGATACCTGAATGAGTGGCGAACAGTCTCACTTTTCGTCGACTTTTCACGCTTTCTTCATAAATAGGAGATGTTTAGGAATGGTGGCGCGCGGCGCCAATTGCCCCGCCGCACAAATCGGCTGGACCAAAAACAGACGCCCATGGCGTGTGATCCTGGGGAGTTGCGCCGTCGCGAATCCAGCATCGGATGACGTCCAGCGGCGGTTCACCTGCCGCTGGCGGCGGTGCACCAATTCTCGGCCCCCGCGCACCCGCTGAGGCGCGATCACACAAGGAGCGATCTCGATCCTGCCGCTGGTCCTTCACGGTACTGGCTGATTTGAGACCGCATCTCGCAAAAAGCTTTCCCGAAAACGCGTCCGGCGCGAATCAACTGACGCGTTGGGCGTGCGATTGGCCGACCCGCGCCGGCCCTGCGCGCGTCTGGTAAATCGTTGGAGCAAGAGAAGACGCGCGCCGCCCATCTCGCCAGCCTGAACCAAACGACGGGCGAGGGCGCCGTCAGGGCGTGCCGGAGGACGCGCGCAGAAATTCGAAGTCGCAGCCGAGATCGGCCTGCGTGATCTGCTCGGCGTAGAGACGGGCGTAGCCGCGGGCCGGGCGCGGCGGCGGCGCCACCGTGGCGCGGCGGCGCGCGAGCTCGGCGTCGTCGACCAGCAGGTCCAGCGCCCGCCCGCGCACCGACAGGCGCACGCGATCGCCGGTACGGACCAGCGCCAGCGGGCCGCCCGAGGCCGCGTCGGGCGTGACGTGCAGGATCACCGTGCCGTAGGCGGTGCCGCTCATGCGCGCATCGGAGATGCGCACCATGTCGGTGACGCCTGCCTTGGCCAGCTTGCGCGGGATCGGGAGATAACCCGCCTCCGGCATGGCGGCGGCGCTGGCCGGACCGGCGTGTTGCAGGACCAGAAAATCGTCGGCGGCCACGTCCAGCGCCGGATCGTCGATGCGCGCGGCCAGATCGTCCAGCGACGTGAAGACGACCGCCCTCCCCTCGCGTTCGAACAGCGCCGGCTGGGCGGCCGAGCGCTTCAACAGCGCCCCGCGCGGCGCGAGGTTGCCGAACAGCGCGCACAGCCCGCCGACGGCGTCGACGGGGCGCTCGCGCGGGCGCACCACGGCGCGGTCGACCCAGGCGAGCGGCTGGGCAAGGCGCTGGCCCAGCGTGGTCCCTTCCACCGTCGGGCAGTCGAGGTTCAGCGACCCGCGCAGCTCCCACAGCACCGCGCGCAGACCGCCGGCGGCGTGCAGGTCCTGCATGTAATGCTCGCCCGTCGGTTTCAGGTTCACCAGCACCGGCGTCTCGTCGCTTATCTCGTTCAGGCGCCGCAACGACAGCGGAATGCCGCGCCGGCCGGCGATCGCGGTCAGGTGCAGGACGGCGTTGGTCGAGCCGCCGATCGCCATCAGCAAGCGCAGGGCGTTCTCGACCGATGCCGGCGTGACCAGCTCGCTCGGGCGCGGACCGCCCGCCAGGGCCAGCGCCACCGCGCGCCGGCCGCTGGCCTCGGCGACGCGCAGGCGATCGGCGTGCACCGCCGGCACCGCGGCGCTGTCGGGCAAGGCGAATCCCAGCGTCTCGACGAGGCAGGCCATGGTGCTGGCGGTGCCCATCACGGCGCAGGTGCCGGCGGTGGTGGCCAGCTGCCCCTCGACCGCGTCGATGCCGGCCGCGTCGAGAGCCCCGGCGCGGTAGCGCGCCCAGAAGCGGCGGCAGTCCGTGCAGGCCCCGAGGCGTTCGCCCTGGAACGGCTGCGCTAGCATCGGGCCGGTGACCAGCGCGATCGCCGGCAGGTCGGCCGACAGCGCGCCCATCAGCTGCGCCGGCACCGTCTTGTCGCAGCCGCCGATCAGCACCACGGCGTCCATCGGCTGGGCGCGGATCATCTCCTCGACGTCCATCGCCATCAGGTTGCGGAACATCAGGCTCGTCGGGCTGAGGAACAGCTCGCCGAGCGAGATTGTCGGGAAGTCGATCGGCAGGCCGCCCGCGGCCAGCACGCCGCGCTTGACCGCCTCGACCAGCTCGGGCATCAGGCGGTGGCAGTTGTTGAAGCCGCTGCCCGACTGGGCGATGCCGACGATGGGCCGATCGAGGAGATCTTGCGAGTACCCCATCGAACGGGCGAACGATCGGCGCAGGTAGAGCGCGAAGTCGCGATCGCCTGTGCTGGTGAGGTTGCGGCGCAGGCCCTGGGGTTTATCGGCCGCCACGGCGTCAGTGTCCTCGTCCGCCGCGCATGCCGATCAGCAGTCCGGCGAGGACCAGCGCGGCGCCGGCGACGTTGGTCGAGGTCAGCGGCTCGCGGCGCACGGCGCTGCCCAGCCCCAGCGCGATCACCGGGACGATGACGGTCACATAGCTCGTGCGCGTGACCGGCCAGTGATTGACCAGCCACGACATGATGACGAACGCGCCCAGCGATCCGGCGACGGTCAGGTACAGCACAGGCAACGCCGCGCCGATCGTCGCCGGCAAGGGGTGCGTCTCGCCGAGGGCGGCGCTGATCGCGCCGGACATCGCCGCTCCGACGGCGCAGCCGACGGCGTTGGCGACGATCGGGTTCTGGCGCGGGCCGCGCTTCAGCAAGACGGTGCCGAAGCCGGCGATGGTGGCGGCGATGAAGATCGTCAGCAGGCCCAGCGGCGCCACCTGCCCGCGAAAGCTGCCGGAGAACAGCACGGCCACGCCCGCCACGGCGATGGCGGCGCCGGCCAGCTTGGCCACAGTCAGCTTTTCCAGGCCGAACGCGCGCGTGATGAACGCGCTGGAGAGCGGGATGGTCGCGTACAGCACGGCCGCCAGCCCCGACGGCACCAGCTTCTCGCCCCAGTAGAGCAGAGGAAAGTTGATCCCGAACTGGCAGACGCCGAAGCCGACCGCGGCGCGCAGGGCGTCGCCGCGCGGCCACGCCAGCCCGCGCGCCAGCGCGAACCCACCCAGGAGCAGCGTCGCCAGGATCAATCGCAGCGTCGCCGCCCATACCGGCGGCAGCGTGTCGTTGCCCAGGCTGATCACCAGGAACGTGCTGCCCCAGATCACGCCGCAGGCGGCGAAGGCCAGCCACGGCCTGGCGCCGGGCACCGATGGGGCAGTCGCAGGAGTGGCGGTCATGACGGGCGCGTTTGCCAGCGCGCGAGCGCGAGTATAGTCGCCGCCGTCGGACGCGCTGAAAATTCGCCGCACCCGCCGGCAGCGAACGCCGATAAGCGGCTAAGCTGCCATGGTCGTGCAACTGATCGTCGCGGAGAAGCCGTCGGTGGCGCGGGATCTCGCCCGGGTCCTCGGCGTGCGCGGCCGCGGCGGCAAGACCGCCATCGAAAATCCGGCGCGCGTCATCACCTGGTGCATCGGCCACCTGGTCGAGCTGGAGGAGCCGGCGGCGTACGACAGCCGCTGGAAGCCGTGGCGGCTGGACACGCTGCCGATGTTGCCGGCGACGTTCAAGCTGCGGCCGGTGGAGGGAACGCGCGATCAGCTGCGGGCGGTGACCGAGCTGATGCGCGACCGGCGGTTCGTCGAGGTGGTCAACGCTTGCGACGCCGGGCGCGAGGGCGAGCTCATCTTTCGTTATGTCTATGCGCTGGCGGGCAGCCGCTTGCCGGTGCGGCGGCTGTGGATCTCGTCGCTGACAGACGAGGCGATCCGCGACGGGTTCGCGGCGCTGCGGCCGGGCGCCGCCTATGACGCCCTCGGCGATGCCGCGCGCTGCCGGTCGGAGGCGGACTGGCTGGTGGGGATGAACGCCACCCGCGCGGTCACCGTCGCCGCGCGGTTCGCGACATCGCGCGACCGGCCGCCCGCCCCACCGCCGCCGGGCCGGCCGCGCGGCGGCAAGCGCGCGTTCGCGGGCGCGGGGGACGCGCCGCTCTACTCGATCGGGCGCGTGCAGACGCCGACGCTGGCCATCGTCGTGAAGCGCGACGACGAGATCCGCGACTTCCGGCCGCGCGACTACTGGGAGGTGCGCGGCACGTTCGCCGCCGGCGACGGCGACGGCGAGGCCGCCGGCGGTGCCGCGCGCTTCACGGCGACCTGGGGCGTGGCGGGCGCCGACGGCAAGAGCGTGCGATCGCGCCTGGGCACGCGTGCGCTGGCCGACGGCGTGCTGGGGCGAGCGGGCGCGCGCGGCGCTGTCGCCGACGCGGACGGGCCGGTGGTCGAGACGCTGCGCCAGCGGCGCCAGCGCGAGCCGCCGCCGCTGCTGTTCGATCTGACCTCGCTGCAACGAACGGCGAACCGGCGCTTCGGGCTGTCCGCGTCGGCGACGCTGGCGGCGGCGCAGGCGCTGTACGAACGGCACAAGATCCTCAGCTATCCGCGCACGGACGCCCGCCACCTGCCCCAGGCCGTGGGCGCCGAGCTGCCCAAGATCGCGGCCGCGCTGGCGGCGCTGCCGGCCTATCAGGCGCTCACGGCGCCGCTGCTGGCGAGCCCCGGGCCGCGCCCGCGGCGCGTGTTCGACGACGGCAAGGTACGCGATCACCACGCCATCATTCCCACCGGAAAGGCGATCGCGCTGGGTGAGCTGTCGCGCGACGAAGGTCGCGTGTTCGATCTGGTGGCGCGGCGGTTCCTGGGCGCGTTTCACCCCGACGCGGAGTTCGCGCTCACCGACGTGGTGGTGCGCGTGGGCGCGGCGGCGGCGGACGTCGTTTCGGCGGCGCCGCCGGCCGCCGAAGGAGCCGGCGCCGACGAAGCGGTCTTCGAGACCTTGCCGCCGGCGCCGGATCGGTTCTTCGCCCGCGGGCGGGTGCGCCTTCTGGCGGGCTGGCAGGCGGTGGCCCAGCTCGGCGAGGGGCGGACCGCGGAACCCACGGCCGGCAAGCGCGGTCCGCGCGCCGAGGAGGGCGACGCGCCCGGCGAACCGCCGCCGTTGCCGGTGCTGCGCGAGGGGCAGCGCCTGGGCGGGACGTTCGACGCCGCGGCCAAACAGACGCGGCCGCCGCCGCCCCACAACGAGGCGACGCTGCTGGGCGCCATGGAGTACGCGGGGCGCGAGATCGCCGACGAGACGCTGCGGGCGGCGATGCGCGACTTCGGTTTGGGGACGCCGGCCACGCGCGCGGCGACCATCGAGATCCTGATCCGGCGCGGGTTCATCGTGCGCGACGGAAAGCAGCTGCGCGCGACGGAGCGGGGCGCGTCGCTGATCAGGACGCTGCCGGTCAAGAGCCTGGCCTCGCCCGAGCTGACCGGACAATGGGAGGCGCGCCTTTCGCGGGTGGCGCGCGGCGAGGAGACCCGGGCGGCGTTCATGCACGACATCGCCGGGTACGTCCGCGAGCTGGTCGCCGCCGTCGCCCGACGGCCGATCACCGTGGCGAGCGGGGACGGCGCGCGCGGGGAAGCGGCACCGGCGGCGAAGCCCGACGGGGGAGCGCCGCCCACGACCACCCGCGCGGCGGCGGCGCCGGCGCTGACGTGCCCGCGCTGCCGCGAGGGGACGCTGGTGGCGGGAAACCGCGGCTGGGGCTGCTCGCGCTGGCGGGAGGGGTGCGCGTTCGTGGTCTGGTTCCAGGCCAGCGGCCAGCGCATCACGGACACCGAGCTCGCCGACCTGATCGGCAAGGGGCGCACCCGGCGGCGCAAGTGGCCGGGCGCGGCCGGTGCGCCCGTGCCGGGCCGTCTGGTGCTGGACGTCGCCGCCCCGCGCGAGACGGGCGCTGCCCGGCTGGAGACGGCGGCAGCGGGGCCAAACGGCGGCGGCGATTGACTTGAGATGATGATCGTCATACGATGACCGCCCGATGATCGCGCACCGACGAAGGAGTCCCTCGTGAGCGCCCCGCCCGAGCTGCCCGGCCCGAAGACGACGCGGCACCTCGAACACATCCGGGCGATGATCCGGGGCGAGATCGAACCGCCGGCAATCGCCAAGCTGATCGGTTTTCGCTGCGTCGACATCGATGTCGGCCGGGCGGTGTTCGAGCTGGACGCCGGTCCCCAGCACGCCAACCCGATGGGCACGCTTCACGG
Organism: Polyangia bacterium; assembly: GCA_035544495.1. Classification (GTDB taxonomy): domain Bacteria; phylum Myxococcota_A; class Polyangia; order Fen-1088; family Fen-1088; genus DATKEU01. The sequence goes on from DATKEU010000218.1 coordinate 12,427, forward strand.
CGGCGTGATCTGCGACGTCGCCGACGCCGCGCTGGGCATGGCGATGGCGTCGACGCTGGAAGATGACGAGACATTCACCTCTCTGGACCTGACGGTGAAGTTCTTGAAGCCGATCTGGACGGCGCGCATCCGCGCCGTCGGCCAGCTGGTCAAGCGCAGCCGATCGCTCGGCCTCGCCGAGTGCGAGGTCACCGATCCGGGCGGCAGCCTGGTGGCCCGCGCCTACAGCACCTGCATGGTCCTGCGTGGCGAGGCCGCCCGCGGGCGCTGATCGACGGCCGCGCATCCGCCCGCTCGGGGCGGTGCTTCGCTAAAGATTTTGGGCCCGGGGGCCGAATGAGAGCAGGGGTCGTCTCCCCTCTTTCATCGCAGATGCCCACCGCCGCCCTGGACGCCGCCCGGCCGGACGTCGAATCCGATGCGCACGCGGCGGCCGTTCGCGCCGCCGTCGGCGAGCGCCTGGCCGCGGGGACGTTCGAGGTCCCGCTTTTGCCCCAGGTGGCCAGCCAGGTCAGCATCATGGCCGGCACCGCCGACGCCGACGCCGCCCGTCTGTCGGCGCTGATCCACCGCGATCCGGTGCTGGCCGGTCACGTCCTGCGCATCGCCAACTCGCCCGCGTACATGCCCCGCATGCCGATCGTGTCTTTGCAACAGGCGGTGGCGCGCCTGGGATTGCAGGTGGTGGCGGAGATCGCCTTCGCCGCCTCCCTTCAAAGCGGCGTCTTTCGCGTCCCCGGTTATGAATCGGTGTTGAAGCAGCTGTGGCGGCACGCGCTGGCCTCGGGGGCCTTCGCCAAGGAGATCGCCCGCACCCGCCGGTCCAACGTCGAGAGCGCCTTCCTGTGCGGTCTTCTCCACGCCGTCGGCCGGCCCGCCATGCTGCAGCTGGTGACCGACGCGGCCAAGGCGCTGCGCCTGACCCTGCCGCCGGCGCGCGTGTTCACGCTGCTCGACGACGGCCATCAGCGGGTCGGCACCATCGTCGCCGCCAGGTGGCAGCTGCCGAGACCGGTGGCCGCCGCGATCGCCCACTACGCCGACTATCGCCAGGCCAGCGCGTTCCAGCACGAAATCATGGTCACGTTCCTGGCCGATCGCCTGGCGACCCACCTGACCGTCGCGGACGCCTTCGACGACGAGACGGTGCGCGACCACGCGGTGTTCGCCGACCTCAACCTCTATCCAGACGACGTCACCGCCCTCCTCGCCAAGAAGGAGAGCGTCGCCCGCACCGTCGACGCGCTGATGGTATGAGCGCCCCGGCGGCCGACGCCTTCGACCTGGTGGTGATCGGCAGCGGCCCGGCGGGGCAGAAGGCGGCCATCCAGGCGCGCAAGGCGGGCCGGCGGGTGGCGGTGATCGATCAGGAGCGCGGCGTGGGCGGCATGTGCGTCCAGCGCGGCACCATCCCCAGCAAGACGCTGCGCGAGACTTCACTGTCGCTGGCGCGGCTGCGTCGCGGGGCCGAGCTGTTCGATCTGACGCTGCGGCCGGATCTGGAGGTGGCGTCGCTGATGAGCCGCCTCGACGAGGTGGTGCGGGCGAACAGCGCCTACCTGGGGCGGCAGCTGACCCGCAACGGGATCGACCTGCGGCACGGGCGGGCGCGCTTCGTCGACGCCCACACCGTCGAGATCCTGGCCGTCGACGGCCGGCGGAGCCGGGTCACCGCCGAGATTGTCGTGATCGCCACCGGGTCGCGCCCGCGCACGCCGCCGGAGATCCCCGTCGACCACGAGAACATTCTGGACAGCGATTCGATTCTCTCGATGCTGTACCTGCCGGCGTCGCTGACCGTGCTGGGGGGCGGCGTCATCGCCTGCGAGTACGCGTCGATCTTCGCCAACCTCGGCGTCAAGGTGACGATGATCGATCGGACGCCGCGCCCGCTGGCTTTCATGGACGCCGAGCTGACCGCGAAGTTCGTGCAGGGGTTCGAGCGCAACGGCGGCCGGTATCTGGGCGGGCAGACCATCGGGGGCGTCGAGTGGGACGGCGCCGCCAGGGTGATCACGCGCCTCGGCAGCGGCGAGACAATCGAGAGCGACAAGATGCTGGTCGCGCTGGGGCGCGTGGCGGCCATCGACGGGCTGGAGCTCGGCGCCGCCGGGCTGGCGCCGACGGCGCGGGGACTCCTGGCGGTGGACGAACACTGCCGCACGGCCGTGCCGCACATCTATGCCGTCGGCGACGTGATCGGCCCGCCCTCTCTGGCGGCGACGGCGATGGAGCAAGGGCGGCGGGCCGCGCGCCACGCCCTTGGCCTGGGCCGCGGGACGTCGAGCGAGCTGATCCCGATCGGCATCTACACCATCCCGGAGATGGCCAGCGTCGGCCTGGGCGCCGAGGAGGCCGAGAAGCGAACGCCGGGCGTGATCATCGGACGCGCGCGCTTCGACGAGGTGGCGCGCGGGCAGATCTCGGCGATTCAGGACGGCCTGCTGAAGCTGGTGACCGACCCCGGTGGCCGCAAAGTGCTGGGCGTGCACATCGTGGGCGAAGGCGCCACGGAATTGATCCACGTCGGACAGATGGCCATGCTGGGCGGCGCCGACGTCGACTCTTTCGTGGAGAACATCTTCAACTTTCCCACACTGGCCGAGGCGTACCGTGTGGCGGCGCTGGACGTCTGGGAGAGACGGGGCGGCTAATAAAGTGTGCCGGCCCACACCGTAACAGAGGCGGCACAGAACGCCCTCTTGGTTTTAGGCCGCCGGTCTTTAGATTGACT
>DATKEU010000219.1:0-14126 GCA_035544495.1 Polyangia bacterium
ATCGAAGGGCGCCCGGCGGGCGAGACGGCCGTGGCGCCGCCGCCGGGGGTGGTCGTGGCGCGGCCGGCGCCGGGGCTCGGGCGCGGGCAGCTGCAGTGGCCGCTGGCGAACCCGTTCGTTGGGTCGGCGTTCGGAAGGCGCGACGGGCGGCCGCACGAAGGGATCGATCTGCCCGCGCCGGTGGGGACGCCGGTGCTGGCGGCGGCGGCGGGGCGGGTGATCTACGCCGGCAACGGCATCCGCGGCTACGGCAACCTCATCGTCTTGCAACACGCCGGCGATCTGCTGACTGTCTACGCGCACAACTCGACGCTGCTGGTCGGGCAGGGGGACGCGGTGCGCGCCGGCCAGCGGGTGGCACTGGTCGGGCAGACGGGGCACGCCACCGGTCCGCACTTGCACTTCGAGGTCAGGGAAGGGCAGATTCCGAGGGACCCCCTGGCGTTTCTGGGGGCCATTCCCTCGGCGGGAGGGACCGGAGGCATCCATTGAGCCATCAAGCGACCACCCACGACCAGCGCATCGAGCTGCTGCGCGCGCGCGTGCGCGACATCCCCGACTTTCCCAAGCCGGGGATCCTGTTTCGCGATCTGACGCCGATGATGGGCAACGGCCCCGCGCTGAAGAGCTGCATCGACCTTCTGGCCGAGCGGATCGCGGCGCACCGGCCGCAGGCGATCGTGGCCATCGAATCGCGCGGGTTCATCTTCGGCGCGCCGGTGGCGGCGGCGCTGGGCATCGGGTTCGCGCCGGTGCGCAAGCCGGGGAAGCTGCCCTTCCGGACGCACAGGCGGACGTACGATCTCGAGTACGGGACCGATTCGCTGGAGATGCACGCCGACGCGGTGGTGGAAGGGACCCCGGTGGTCATCGTCGACGATCTGCTGGCCACGGGCGGTACGGCGGCGGCGACGGTCGATCTGGTGCGCCAGCAGGGAGGCCGCGTGCAGGCGGTGGCGGTGGTGATCGAGCTGGCGCTGCTGAACGGGCGGGCGCGCCTGGACGGCGTTCCCGTCGAGTCGCTGATCCAGTACTGACGCCGCGGGATCCGTGAAGGGGCGATACGCGCCGAGCCCCACCGGGGCGATGCACCTCGGGAACGCGCGCACGGCCCTTCTGGCCTGGCTGGCGGCGCGCGCGGCGGGCAGCCGGTTCGTTCTGCGCGTCGAAGATCTCGATCGGGCGCGCGTGCTGCCGGGAGCCGAGGCGCGCCTTCTCGACGACCTGCGCTGGCTGGGGATCGACTGGGACGAGGGGCCGGACGTCGGCGGGCCGGCGGCGCCCTATCGGCAGAGCGAGCGCGCCGAGCGCTATGACCAGGCGATCGCGCGCCTCGTCGCCGAGGGGCGGGCGTACGCGTGCGCCTGCTCGCGGGCCGACGTGGCGCGGGCGGCGACCGCGCCACACGCCGCCGACGAGGAGGGGCCGCGCTATCCCGGGACCTGCCGCGCGCTGCCGGCGCAGGTGGTGCTCGATCGCGCGGCGGCGTTCGGGCGGGCGCCGAGCGTGCGGTTCGCCGCGGGCAGCGAACGGATCGCGTTCACCGACGGGGTGCGCGGGCCGGTCGCGGGCGAGCTCGCCGACGATTTCGTCCTCCGCCGCGCCGACGGCGTGGCGGCCTACCAGCTGGCGGTGGTGGTCGACGACGCCGCGATGGGCATCGCGGAGATCGTGCGCGGTGACGATCTGCTGGCGTCGACGGCCCGCCAGATCGCGCTCGGCCGCGCGCTGGGGCTGTCGATCCCGCGCTTCGCGCACGTGCCGCTGGTGCTGGCGCCCGGCGGCGATCGCCTGGCCAAGCGCACGCGTCCGCTGGCGCTCGGCGAGCTGCGGGCGCGCGGCGCGGCGCCGGAGGCGGTCGTCGGCGCGCTGGCGGCGTCGGCGGGCCTGGCAGCGCCGGCGACGCGCGTGGCGGCGGCCGCGCTGGTGACGTCGTTCGCGCTCGACCGCGTGGCGCGCGACGCCGTGGAGATCGACGCGCAGGCGCTGCTGGCGGCCATTCCTTGACCAGCCACGGCGCTCAGGATCTTCTGGCGCGACCATCATGTGCTGGTCGTGCAGAACCCGGCGTCGCGGGGCCGGCGGTCAATCTTTGACCAGCGCGCCGGCCGCGGTGTGGATCAGGAACGTGACCGGTCCGTCGTTCACCAGCGCGACCTGCATGTCGGCGCCGAAGCGCCCGGTGGCGACGGGCAGGCCAGTGGCGCGCAGCTGGTCGGCGACGCGCAGGTAAAGAGCCTCGGCGCGGCGAGGCTCCTCGGCCGGTTCGAAGCTGGGACGGTTTCCTTTCGCGAGCGATGCGCACAGCGTGAACTGGCTGACCACCAGGCAGGCACCTTGCGCTTCGGCGACCGTGCGGTCCATCGGCGTGCGGCCGGCGAAGATGCGCAGCGCCGCGATCTTGCGCGCGGTGGCGTCGGCGTCGGCATCGCCGTCGCCCTTCGCGACGCCGACCAGCAACAGCAGGCCGCTGTCGATGCGGGCGACCGTGGCGCCGTCGACGGTGACCTCGGCCTGCCGGACGCGCTGGACCACTGTCTTCATGTCGGCGCGCTGGAAAAGCCGAGGGGGCGGAGGGCGCGCGACTCGGCTTCGATCTCGGCCAGCAGCGCCGCCGTGCCGCCCAGGATGGCCGCCTTCCCGTCGGTGATCGCACGCTGCACGTCGGCGGGCAGGTCGGGCGGCAGCTCTTCCTCGTCCAGAACGTCGACGCGGCCGGCGGGCGTGGTCAAGATGTCGACGGCGAGATCGCGCCATTCCAGAACGCCCTCGGCGATGTGCGTGCGGTCGGAGAGATTGAAGTAGACGCCGATGGTGTCGCCGCGCGGGTTCATCCAGTGATAGGCGTTGTACGGGCGGTCGCTCCAGAAGTACCCGAAGGTCACCGTGCCGGGCGGAAGATCCACGCCGTGCACGTGCATCGCCGCCTCGGAGACGAACAGGACCACGGCGCGCCGGTGCTGGTCGTCGCCGGTGAGCAGGCGGCACGCGAAGCGCTTCTCGCGTCCGTCCAGCGTGCGTTTGATCTCCAGAACGGAAGGCAACGTCATGCGAAGCCCAGTATGCGGGTTCGCCGCGCACCGGCGGTGAAATTCGGGGGCGGCGCGCCTGGGCGGCGCCGTTGTTTGGGCGTAACCTTTCCGTGGAAAGGCGTAGGACTGAATGGAAAGAAGCGCCCCGTGCTGATCAGACGGCCATCCGATGTTCGAAGCTCGGAGATCACCAGCCGGGGGCTTTACCTGCGCCGGCGCGACTTCCTGGCGGGCGGCGCGGCGACCGCGGCCGGGCTGGCGGTCGAGCTCGGCGGCTGCAAGACGCAGGCGGGTACGTCGACGTCGCCGGCGCCGCCGCCGGCTCCCGCCGGGGCGATCGCGCTGCCTCCGTACAAGGCGAATGCCGTCACCGTCGACGAGGCCAAGACGCCATTCAAGGACGTCAGCGGATACAACAATTTTTACGAATTCGGCACCGACAAGTCGGATCCCGCGCAGAACGCGCACACGCTGCGCACCCGCCCCTGGACGGTGGCCTTCGAGGGCGAGATCGCCAAGCCCCGCACCATCGACATCGACACGTTGCTGAAGGAGAACCCGCTCGAGGAGCGCGTCTATCGCCTCCGTTGCGTCGAGGCCTGGTCGATGGTCATCCCCTGGATCGGCTTTCCGCTGGGGGCGCTGCTGAAACGGCTGGAGCCGACGTCGCGCGCGAAGTACGTGGCCATGACGACGCTGATGGCTCCCGAGCAGATGCCGGGCCAGCGCTTGCCGGTTCTGGAATGGCCGTACGTGGAAGGGCTGCGCATGGACGAGGCGATGCACCCGCTGACGATCCTGGCGGTGGGCCTTTACGGCCAGGCGCTGCCCAACCAGAACGGCGCGCCCGTGCGCCTGGTCGTGCCGTGGAAGTACGGGTTCAAGAGCATCAAGTCGATCGTCAAGGTGCGCCTGGTGGAGAAGCAGCCGCCCACGGCGTGGAATCGCTACGCGCCGAACGAGTACGGCTTCTATTCCAACGTCAATCCGGACGTGGACCACCCGCGCTGGAGCCAGTCGAAAGAACGCCGCATCGGCGAGCTGTCGCGGCGGAAGACGCTGCCGTTCAACGGCTATGGCGCGGAGGTCGCCAGCCTGTACGCCGGCATGGACCTGGCCAAGAACTTCTGAAGACCTGCGGTGGCGCGACCGTTTCGAGAGCGAGCGGCCAAGGCCGCCATCGGCGCGCTGGCGCTGGTGCCGGCGGCGCGCCTGGGCTGGCTGTTCTACCGGGACGCGCTGGGGGCGAACCCGATCGCGGAGGCGCTGAACCAGCTGGGGCTGTGGACGCTGATCCTGCTCTTGGCGTCGCTGGCCTGCACGCCGATCAAGGTCCTCACCGGCTGGAACTACCCGCTGCGCCTGCGGCGCCTGCTGGGGCTCGAGGCGTTCTTCTATGCTTGCCTGCACTTTTCGATGTACATCGCGGTCGATCAAGGTTTCGACTTTGGCGAGATATGGAAAGACATCGTCAAGCGCAAGTTCATGACCGTGGGGTTCGCGGCCTTCGTGCTGCTGATCCCGCTGGCGGTGACGTCGACGAACAAGATGGTCAAGCGGCTGGGATTTCCGCGCTGGAAACGGCTGCACCGGCTGGTGTACGTCGCCGCGGTGCTGGCAATTGTGCACTTCACGTGGCGGGTGAAGTCCGACCTGCGCCAGCCGCTGGCGTACGGGCTCGTCCTGCTGGTGCTGATGCTGGTGCGCGTGTTCGATTGGCTGCGGCCGCGCCGGGCGGCGCGTGGGGGCGCGCGCTCGGCGCCGTCGTCTTCGCCGTGATGGCGACCGGCGTGGACGCGGGCTGCAAGACGGGCGGCGCGGCGCCAGCGGGGGCAGGCGCGCCGCCGGGCGGCGCCGCGCCGGTGCCGGCGGTGACGGCGCTGGCCGACGAGTACTGGCAGGGGCGCATGCGGGCCGATCCGATCGAGGCCACGCTGACCGGCGATCGCCGCTACGACGATCGCATGCCCGACGAGTCGCCGGCGGCCTTCGCGGCCGACGTGGCGCGCTTGCAAGCGCTGCGCGCGCGCGTGGCGGCGGTTCCGGCGGACGGTCTCGGGCCGGCGGACGCGCTGACACGGGCGTTGCTGCTCGATCAGGTCGACGCCGATCTGGCGCGCGCTGCCTGTCACATCGACGAGTGGGCCGTTGATCCACGCGACGGCCCGCAGGTGGCGTACCTGCGCCTCGCCGAATGGCAGTCGGTGACGACCGTCGCCGACGGACAGGCCCTGGCGGCGCGCTGGCACGCCATGGGGCCGGCCATCGATCAGAAGATCGCCAACCTGCGCGCGGCGCTGGGCGCCGGCAAGGTGGCGGCGCGCGACGACGTCACGCGCACGCTGGCCCAGCTGGATGCGCTCTTGGCCCAGCCCGACGGCGAGTGGGCCTTGCGCGCGCCCGCGCGAGCGGTCCACGCCGACTGGCCGGCCGAGGCGCGGGCGGCGTTCACGGCCGCGATCGACGACGCCATCGCGCGCACGCTGCGTCCGGCCTTCGCCCGCTACCGGGAGGTCATCCGCCAGGAGATCCTGCCGCGCGCCCGCGACCAGGCGCACGTCGGGATCGGGAACGTCCCCGACGGCGCGGCCTGCTACCGCCGCCTCATCAAGGTGCACACGTCGCTGGAGCTATCGGCCGAGGAGATCCATCGCTTCGGGCTGGAGGAGGTGGCGCGCATCCGGGCGGAGACGGAGCGCCTGGGCGCCGCGGCGCTGGGCGTGCGGGACTTCGCCGAGATCCAGCGCCGGCTGCGCGACGATCCGGCGCTGCATTTTTCCACGCGCGACGAGATCGAGGCCACCGCGCGCGCGGCGCTGGCGCGCGCCGCCGCCGCCGAGCCGTCGTTCCTGGGCCGCCGCCCGCGCACCCCCTGCGTGGTCAGGCGCATCGAGCCCTTCGAGGAGCGCGACAGCACCATCGCGTATTACCAGCCGGCGGCGACCGACGGCTCGCGCCCGGGTACCTACTACGTCAACACGTTCGATCCCCCGACGCGCCCGCGCTTCGAGGCGGAGGTGCTGGCGTTTCACGAATCGATCCCCGGCCACCACATCCAGATCGCGCTGGCCCAGGAGCTGCCGGACGTGCCGGCGTTCCGCAAGCACCTGGGCGTCACCGCCTTCGTCGAGGGCTGGGGGCTCTATGCGGAGCGGCTGGCCGACGAGCTGGGGCTGTATTCGGACGCCACGGCGCGCCTGGGGATGCTCAGCTTCGACGCCTGGCGCGCCAGCCGCCTGGTGGTCGACACCGGCATGCACGCCCTGGGGTGGAGCCGCGACCAGGCCATCGCCTTTCTGCGCGACCACACGGCGCTGGCCGACAACAACATCGTCAACGAGATCGATCGCTACATCGGCGGGCCCGGCCAGGCGCTGGCGTACAAGATCGGTCAACGCGAGATCCTGCGCCTGCGCGATGAGGCCCGCGCGCGTCTCGGCTCGCGCTTCGAGCTGCGCGCGTTTCACGACGTGGTCCTGGGCAGCGGCGCGGTCAGCCTGGCCGTGCTGCGGGCGCAGGTCGCGGCGTGGGCTGGCGGCGGCGCGCCGGCCGTCAGCCCGCGACCTTGAGGCGGACGCGGGCAGGCTCCGCGGCAGGGGCGGCTTCGTCGGCCAGGGCGTGCGCGATCTCCGCCGTGGCGCAGACGAAGGGATCGACGCCGGTGTAGCTGCCGGAGGCGTTGAAGGCGGCGCCGCGATCGCGCGCGCAGTGGCGGCTGTGGGGGCAGGGCGCGCACTGCGCGTAGTCGGCGATGCGCAGGCCGCGCAGGCGCTGGAAGACCGGCGAGGCGGCCCAGATGTCCTTGAACGGCTGGCTCCGGATGTTGCCGGCCGACAGCGGGACGGAGACGCAGGGGTAGACGTCGCCGCGCGCGGAGATGGCGACGTTGCCCCGCGCGCAGTTGCAGGGAAAGCTCTCCTCGCTGACGGGCCGCGCGCCGGTCGGCACCAGATCGCGCAGCGGTCCCCGGTACAGCGCCTCCAGTTGGTCGCGCGTCACGCGCGTGGCCAGGCTGCTGTCGTCGCCGTCGTGGCGCGAGGTGATGGTCAGATCGACCAGGTAGGAGAGACCGCGTTCCGCCGCCATGGCGCGCATGGCCGCCGCCTCGTGCGCGTTGGCGCGCATGACGATCAGCTTCACGCGCACCGCGACCCCCAGCGCGCGCAGCCGCGCGGCGCCGTCCCAGGTCCGCCGCCACGACCCCGCCACCTGCGTGATCCCGTCGTGGACCGCGGGCGTGGCGCCGTACACGCTGACGCTGACGCCGAGGAGGTTGGGGTAACCGGCCAGGCGGCGCGCCATTCCCGGGCGCAGCAGCGTCCCGTTGGTGAGAAGCTGGACGCTGAGGTTCAGCGCGCGGGCGTGGTCGAGGAAGAGGACGAGCTGCGGGTGCATCAGCACCTCGCCACCGGTCAGCGACAGGAAGAGGCAGCCGGCCGCGCGCAGGTCGGTCATAACGCGCAGGATCTCGTCCGCCGACAGCTCGGGCCCGGGCGCGGACGCGGTTTTCTCTTCTCCGGTGCAGGGCGAGCGGGTGGCGTCGCGGTCGAAGTTGTAGCAGTGCTGGCAGCGGATGTTGCACCGGAGCGTGGTCTCGATGCTGGCGTTCAGAGGGATCAGGTTGGCGTGCGCCCAGGCCTGCACGTGGCTGATCAGCGCGTGCCCGTCGCCGCCGCCAAAGGCTTCGTCGTCGCGGCAGCGGGCGGCCGGCGTCGCGGCGCCGGGCGTGTGGGTCGCCGTACTCACGTCGCCGCCGCCGACGCCGACGTGACGGCGCAGAGCCGCTTGTCGCGCATCTCGCCCAGCAGCGCCTCCACCTCGCCTCGCAGCTCGTCCGGCGCGGCGTCGAACTCTGCCTCCAGCGCCCCCAGCAGCGTCGCCAGCGACCGCGCCGTCCCCAGCAACGTCCAGACGCGCGCGGCGGTGGCGTTCAGAAGGTGCACCTGGCGCGTGCCGGGATCGACGACGACGATCTCGTCGTCCATGGCCTGGAACGGCAGGGCGGGATCGCGCTGCCAGACGCTCTCTTCGTCGAAGTCGGTCATCACCGTCCCGCCATCTTCAGGATGGGCATCGCCACCAGCGAGCCGAACAGCCGCGCCAGGTTGCCCACGCGCCCCGGCATCGGCCACGTCTTTCCGTCGCGCGCCACCGCCGAGACCTTGCCCAGCACCTCGGACTGGCGGCCGTTTTCAAAGTGCTGCAGGCTGCTCACCGCGTCGCCTTTCGTGATGATGCGCGGGCCGGCCCCGCCCATCGCGGGTACGCGCCCCACCATGCGGTGGCAGGTCAGCACGTCCTCGTCGGGATGCTTGCCCGGGCTCCAGTAGAGCAGGATGTCGCCGGCGCCAAGCTCGCTCTCGCCGGCCGCCTGGATGAACAGCGAATCGCCCGACTTCAGCCAGGGGCGCATGCTGCTGCCCCTCGGCTTGAAGGCGTACGCCTTGTGCTTGCGCAGGAAAGATCGGAACTCGGAGATCATCTCGCGCGTGCTCTGCGGCTCGGCGGCGCGCCGCGCGGCGGCGGCGCCCGCGTGGGGCGACACGCGGGCCAGCACCTCGGCCGCGGGCGACTCGCGGCGCGACTCGACCTCGAAGCAGCGGGTGGACTGGCAAAGGCCGGCGGCGATGGCCAGGTTGCGGCGCGCGCTCTCCTCGTCGGCGTGAAAGCAGACCAGGCACTCGAGGAGGCGCAGGGTCGCCTCGGCGGACGTCAGCGGCGCGGCGTTCACCGCGCCGCCCTGCTTGAGAAAGCCGAGGCCCCGCAACGGCCAGCTGCGCATGGAGACGCCCCCGCGCGCAAAGTCGCCCCAGAACGGCGTGCCGTGCGCCCGCCACTGCCCGTCGTCGCCCCGGCGCAGGGCCACCATCTCGTCGGACAGCACGTCGTCGGGCTCGGCCATCTTCCGGGCCAGCGTCGTCTTTCCCGATTCGCTGCGCCCGGGGAACACCAGCGCGCCGTCGCCGTGGCGCAGGCCGCAGGCGTGAATCAGCGCGCCGCCCTCCAGCGACAGGAACGTCGACCACAGCACGCGCAGCAGGGAATCCAGCGCAAAGGGGTTCAGCTCGCAGCGCGCCTGGCCGATCCAGCGCGGGCGGTTGCGGAACGTATCGGGCGTCAGCTTGAACGAGAAGTCCCAGCGGTCGCCCTTGATGACGCGCGCGCTTGTCGTGATGGAAAGCGGATGCGCCGTCGTTTCGCTGGTGCGGCCGTCGGCGCGCATCGCCGCCGCCGGGACGAACGTCACGCGCAAGGCAAAGGTGCGATCGACCCAGTCGGCGGTCGGCAGGCGAAACGCATCGTAACGGGTCGTCGCTTGCTCCAGAAACGCTTGCGGCGCCGCCCCCAGCGACAGACGTCCCACGGCTCCTCCCACGGAGAGCATCAGGTCGGTGTGGGTCGTGCGCCGGGGAGACATGGCCATCGTCTAGGACATGACCGGGTTTTGCAGGCACTGCTCGATCTGCGGCGCGTTCTTGCCGCAGGCCAGGCTGTTCGATTCGAAGAGGTGGCCGGTCTTGATGCGCGGCCGCTCCCACTTCTTTTTCTTTCCGGACGGCCCGGCTTTTTGCGGGCGCGGATCCTTGTCAGCCACGGCAGAACCCTTTCGTGTGGTGGGCGGGGAAGGGGACGGGGCGGTGATGCGCGGGCGTCACATCAACCTCCTCGCCGCCAGCGAAGCGGCGTCACGGGTGTCCTTGGCCGATTCTGTCTTGGCCAGGCGCTGCAGGGCGGGCAGCGCGTGCTTGGCGACGGCGCGGCCCTCCGGCGTGTTGGCCAGCTCGCCCAGGCCCCAGGCGGCGTTCATGCGCACGTACTCGCTGCGGTCGGCGAGCAGTTTCTGGAACACCGCCGCGCAGGCCGGATCCTTCAGCTTGCCCAGCACGCGCGTCGAGAATGCGCGCACGCGATCATCGGGATCCGTCTGCGCCGACGTCATGAGGGCCGGCCGGAATTTCTGAGGCTCGTGCACGAAGGCACCGTCGGCCGCCACCACGGCGTCCGGGTCCCGGGCCACGATGCCGCCCCGCCAGATGCCCATGAGGGTTTCGACCTGCTTTTCCACGGGCGGCGGTGCTTCCGCGATGCGACCGGCGTCGGCGGGACTGCTCGTGCTGCCGCCGACGTTGACGGGGAAATCGACCCGCCTCGGCCCCGGCGCGCCAGCAGGCGCGTTCGCGACGCCGGCGCTGCGGCCGCCCGGTGGTTCCCGCAGCGCAAGGCCCAGGGCAATGGCCACCCCCACCAGCACCAGGCCGGCGAAAACCACCCATCTCCTGTTGGGACTGCGGTCTCGGCTGGCCATGGATTCGGGGCGTTCAGTGGATGCCGCTTTATCACGTTAAAGGAAATTGGGTCCGACAGACAATAATCGCGGTGTGGCGATTGGGCGCTGAAATCTGCCGTCAGCATGCCGCGCAATCGACGGCGACGAACGATTGCGGCCGCCATCCTTGAAACATCGACGGCGCGACCCACCCCTTGAGCGGGCGACGCCGGTTCCCAGGCGGCGGCAGAGCGTGCAGGTGTGCTACCTGCGCACCCTTCCACACGCAGGCGCTCTTTCCGCGGACCGCGGTAGGTGCAGGGGCGCTCGCGCTCACTTTTGCTTCAGCGTGACCGGCGCGATCCACACGATGATGCCGTCGTTGTCGTTGCCCAGGAACATTCGGCCGTCGGGCGCGAATGTGATCGGCGCTGGCCGGCCATGATCCATGGCACCGTCGTCCCAGCCCGTCGCAAACTCGAGCAGCGAGCCCGCGTCGGCTCCCCCGTCGCCGATCTCGGTGGCTGGATTGGGCATCCCGGTGTTCGGGTCGATTTCGATCGCCACGACGCGCGCGCCAGCCCAGCCGGCAAATTCGCCGTGCAACGTGACGAAGACACGTCGGGTCCAGGGAGCCGGCCACGCGCCTGGCTCGAAATCGAGTCCGAAGGGAGTGTGAGAGACGACGAACGAATCGGTGTCGCTGGCGACGCCGGAGCAATCGGGCGATTGATGGTTGTCGGAGTAAGTGAAATCTCGGTACGGAAGATTGTGGCTTGCGCAGCACGGGAAGCCCCAATCATCGCCGGGTCGGATGGGGACCAGTTTCTCCCGCCCCCCCTCGACCGCCGAGTAGTCGAGGGCAAGCTCGGCCGCCAGACACACGTCGTGGTTCGCCTGGCACCGAAGCGCGATCGGATTGCGAAAGCCGCGCGCCACGAGCGACGTCGAGCCGTCCCGTTGCAGAGAGAAAATTCCACCCCGGGTCGGATTCGTGGACAGGCAGTCGTCGGCCTCCGAGCCGCCGTTCGTGATGTAAATCGTTCCGTCCCTGGCGATGTCCATGACTTTCGGCCAATGCTCGGTCGCCTGCGGTGCGGTGATGGTGGTGACGACGCGGGAGGGTGACGAGGGCGTCCGGTCCCCCAAATGGTACACAACGCTCCGAATGGTCGGGTCGTCCTGGTAGTAGAGCGCGCCGTTCGCGAACAGCAGTCCCTGAATGGATGGTAGACCGCTGATGAAGGTCAGGTTGGCGTCGGCGACGCCGTCATGATCGTCGTCCGGCAGAACAGCGATGCCGCCAAGCGCACCTTCCGGTCGCCCTCCCGTGGTGGCGGTCGTCGGCGATGCCACGAACAGCTCGCCGCCCGGCGCGAAACGCAGCTGGCGCGCGTCGGGCACCGTGCCGAAGTAGTGAGCGCAGAAGCCAGGTGGCAGCCGGAGCCAGGAAAGATCGGGCGCCGTCACCTGTCCATCGGGCACCACCCCAGGACCTCGCGCGGTCCAGACGACCGAGCCGGGCCGCGAGCAGAAGGTTCCGTGGGACGGTTCGCAGGCCGCCACGGCGGCGGCGATGGCGATGGCGATGGCGACAAGCCAGGGACCGCGCACGAGAAGAAACGCAACGGCAACGGATGAACGTCTCAAGAAGAGCCTCGTCGGCGCATGTCGGGCACACAGGAACCGGAACGGTCGCACACTGTCGCCTGATACCGTTCGTGACCCTTGTGACCCCGGCCCGATTCGAACGGGCGACCTACGGTTTAGGAAACCGTTGCTCTATCCACCTGAGCTACGGGGCCGCGGCGCGGAACCTGTGGTGCATACGTCAGCGGGCGGACTTCGTCAACCGAGCGGGGCGTACGCGCGCCTGCCAGCGCCGTCGCTGTCGGAGCGTGTGATGAATGTGGAAAAGCGAGCCGCCGGGGCTTAACGAAATTTTTCCGCGTGACGACACAGTTCGCTGAGGGCGGTCGACGTGATGCCGCTCGACAACACCGGTTGCTGAGGAGAACTCGTCATGTCGATGTCAATCAAGACCAACGTAGCGTCGCTGGAAGCGCAGAAGAACCTGATGTCGAGCGAGTCGTCGCTCAACGATTCGCTGGCCAAGCTGTCGTCTGGGTACCGGATCACCAAGGCGCAGGATGACGCCGCCGGCCTGGCGATCGCCGTCAACCTGGGCGCGCAGATCAAGAGCTACAACCAGGCGGTGCGCAACGCCAACGACGCGCTGAACGTCACCCAGACGGCGGAAGCGTCGCTGAACGAGACGCAGAACATCCTCACCCGTCTGCGCGAGCTGGCCTCGCAGTCGGCGTCGTCGGGCGTGTCCAACACCGAGCGCGGCTACATCCAGAACGAGGTCACCGCGCTCACCAGCGAGATCGACCGGATCGCCAACTCGACGGAGTACAACGGCGTGGCGCTGATCAACGCCTCGACGGCGCTGACCTTCCAGGTCGGCATCCGCAACGTGGCGGCCAACGACCAGATCACGGTGACGACGACCAGCGCGACGGCATCGTCGCTGGGCGTGACCGGCCTGTCGCTGTCGACGCTGACCTCGGCGGAGGGCGCCCTGGCGACCATCGACGCGGCCCTGCAGTCGATCTCGTCTTCGCGCGCGACGCTGGGCGCGCAGGCGAACCGGATGGAGACGGTCATCAACGCGGCCACCCAGGCTTCGGTCAGCTTGGCCTCCGCCCAGAGCCGTATCCAGGACGTGGACGTGGCTCAGGAGACGTCGAACCTGTCCCGCGCGCAGATCCTGATGCAGGCCGGTGTCTCGGTCCTCGCGCAGGCGAACCAGATCCCGCAGGTCGCCCTCAAGCTCCTCGGGTAATCGCCGCCGCGCAACGGTCGCGTCTGACATGGGGCGCTCGCTCGGTCCCATGTCAGACGCGCACCCCATCCCGGCCTCAAGGTGGTGAGCCAGGGGGCCGATGAAGAGTCACAAGGTTTGTCCGACGCCGCCCCGTGGTGATGAGCCCCTGGGCATCGCCCTCGAGAAAGCCGAACGAAAATGGCGACTGATCCACTAACGTCCACGTCGACATCGACATCAACGTCCACGTCTACGTCTTCCAACACTCCAATCTTCCGAGCGGGGGGGCTGGCCTCCGGCCTGGACACGAACAGCATCATCGACGGGCTGGTCAGCCTGGAGCAGCAGCCCCTTGATCAGCTCAAGGCGCAGCAGACCGGGTACAAGACGCAGGTCTCGCTCATCGGCCAGCTGGTCACGAAGATCAACACCTTCTATACGGCGGCGAAGGCGCTCGGTGACAACGGCGCGCTGGGCGTGGCGACCACCAGCAGCAACGTCGATTTCACCGCCACCGCCACCTCCAGCTCCGCCGCCGGCTCTTACACCGTCTCGGTCCAGGATCTGGCCACGTCCGCCCAGCAGCGCAGCACCGCCTTCACCGACCCGACGTCGGCGGTGCGCGGCGGCACGCTGCAGGTCAAGGTGCAAGGCCAGGACTACGGCACCATCACCATCAAGGACGGCGAGTCGCTGCAAGACGTCGCCAACGACGTCCGCGGCCTCGGCGCTCCCATCAACATCTCGGTGCTGAGCAACGGCTCGGGGTCGACGTACCTGTCGATCACCAACAAGAACAGCGGCTTCACCACCGCCGACGCCAGCGGCGCCCTGCAGCTGGTGGAGACCAGCGATCCGGCGGCGACGCAGGGGCAGGCCCTGGGCTTCGCCAGCGCGCACACCGCCAGCAACGCCAAGTTCACCGTCGACGGCCTGCAGTTCACCCGCCAGTCGAACACCGTCACCGACGCCATCCCCGGGACGTCGCTGGTGCTGC
>DATKEU010000220.1:0-3482 GCA_035544495.1 Polyangia bacterium
GGCCGGCGCTTCCACCTGCACTACGTCACCGCGCGCGAGATGTTCAACATCGCGCTGGCCGCCATCGACGGCAAGTCCGGCAACCCGGGCGACTATCGCGACTACGTCCTGCCGCCGCCGCCGGTGGCGGCGCTGGGCGCGCGCGGCTGAGCGTCAGATCAGATCAGATCAAGCAGGCGCGCACGTCCAGCAGCCGCGCCCGCGCCGCGGACAGGCGATCCTCGCGCTCGCGCTCGTCGAACGAGTAGGCGAGGCGCATGTCCGGCGTCAGCTTCCAGCGACTCCCCTTCTTCTGCACCATCTTCAGCACGCGCGCCGGTTCGAGGCGCGTGTCGCTGCCCAGCGACAGCATCATCCGCGTCGGGCCCAGCTCGTAGCCGAGCGCGCCGAGCGCGCGCACCAGCGTCTTGTCGACCATCACCTCGCCCAGGAGGCGCGCCTCGTCGGGCAGCGGGCCATAGCGATCCTGCAGCTCGGCCAGCGTGGCGCGCACGTCGTCCTCGTCGGCGGCCTGGGCCAGCCGGCGATAGAAATCCAGGCGCTGGCCGGTGTCGGGCACATAGTCGTCGGGCAGGAACGCCGGGACGTCGACCGTGATCTCCGGATCGAACTCTTGCTTGATGGGCTCGCCCTTCAGCTCGGCGACGGCCTCCTCCAGAATCTTGGCGTAGGTCTCGAAGCCCACCGCCGCCACCGAGCCGTGCTGCTTTTCGCCCAGCAGCTCGCCGGCGCCGCGGATCTCCAGATCGTGCGTCGCCACCTGGAAGCCGGCGCCCAGCTCCGTGAACCGCTGCAACACCGCCAGGCGCTGCTTCGCCTCCGCGGTCATGCGCCCCTCCTCCGGCACGACCAGGTAGCAAAACGCCCGCTCGCTCGACCGCCCGATGCGCCCGCGCAGCTGGTACAGCTGGGCCAGCCCGAAGCGATCGGCGCGGTTGACGATCATGGTGTTGGCGCGCGGGATGTCCAGCCCCGCCTCGATGATCGTCGTGCAGACCAGCACGTCGTATCGCCCGTCGACGAAGTCGACCATCACCTTCTCCAGCTCGCCCTCCGCCATCTGGCCGTGCCCGATGGCGATGCGCGTCCCCTCGGGCGCCAGCTCGCGCACCTTCCCCGCCCAGTCCGCGATGTCCTCGACGCGGTTGTGGACGAAGAAGATCTGCCCGCCGCGCGCCAGCTCCTTGCGGATGGCGTCGCCCAGGATCTCCGTGTCGAACCGGCAGACGAAGGTGCGGATGGCCAGCCGATCGGCGGGCGGCGTGGCGATGATCGAGATCTCGCGCAGCCCGCCCATGGCCATCTGCAACGTGCGCGGGATGGGAGTCGCCGTCAGCGTCAGCACGTCGACCTGCGTGCGCAGCTCCTTCAGCCGCTCCTTGTGCGTGACGCCGAAGCGCTGCTCCTCGTCGATCACCACCAGGCCCAGGTCCTTGAAACGCACGTCCTTCGACAGGATCCGGTGCGTCCCCACCAGCACGTCCAGCTTGCCGGACGCCAGCGCGGCGATGGTCTCCTGCTGCTCGGCCCGGGCGCGAAAGCGCGACAGCGCCGCCACCTTCACCGGGAACTCCGCCAGCCGCTCGGAGAACGTCACGAAGTGCTGCTCCGCCAGGACCGTCGTCGGCGCCAGCACCGCCGCCTGCTTGCCGCCCAGCACCGCCAGCAGCGTGGCCCGCAGCGCCACCTCGGTCTTGCCGTAGCCGACGTCGCCGCAGATCAGGCGATCCATCGGCACGCCATTCTGCATGTCGGCCAGCACCGTCTCGATGGCGCGCGCCTGATCGGGCGTCTCCTCGAACGGGAACGTCTCCTCGAACTCGCGGAACACGGCGTCCGGCGCCGGGAAAGCATGTCCCGACAGCGCGGCCCGCTGCGCGTACAGCTGCAACAGCTCCTCGGCGATCTTGCGCGCCTCCGCCGAGACGCGCTTGCGCTTCTCCAGCCAGGTCTTGCCGCCCAGCTTGTCCAGGCGGACGGCGTCCACCTCGCCGCCGCTGTAGCGATGGACCAGGCTGATGCGATAGACCGGCACGTAGACCGACCCGCCGTCGTATTCCAGGTGCATGAAGTCCTGGAACACGCCGCGCACCTGCAGCTTCTTCAAACCCCGGTAGCGCCCGATGCCGTGCTCGTCGTGGACGACGGCGTCGCCCTCGGCGATCTCGCCCAGCTCGCCCAGCCCCGGGCCTGCGGCCGGGCGCGCCTCGCGGTGCGAGCGCGGGCCGAAGATCTCCTCCTCCGCGATCAGGACCAGGCGATCGGCCGCCAGGCGAAACCCGCGCTGAAGCGGCCCGTGCATCACCGACAGCGGCGCGCCGATCGCCGTCGCCGCCTGTCCGCCCGCCACCAGATCCAGAATGTCGGCGCCGCCCGTCTTCACCACCTGCGGCGCCAGGCCCCAGGCCGACAGCACGCCGGCCAGGCGATCGGCGTGCGTGCGGTTGGGCGTCACCAGGCGCACGCGCTGCCCCTCGCCCAGCCACGACTTCAGGCGATCGCGCAGCGGCTTGCCGATGTCCTCCTCGGCGCCGGCGTCGGCGCGCGCCCGCTGCAGCTCGGCCCGCAACGTCGTGTTCGACTCGCAGACCAGCCGCACGCGCGCCGGCGGCGCGTCACCGGCGCCACCAGCACCGGCGTCGGCGCGCGCGATCTCCACCGCCCGCAGCTCGACGCGCGCGCGCGCCGCCAGCGCCGCGTGCGCCTCGTCCTCCAGCAGCACGAACTCGGCGGCGTCCAGCGCCAGCCGGTGCTCGTGCCGCCGCGCCGCCGCGCTCTCGCGCAGCTTGCTGGCGTGCCGCCGCGCCTCGTCCAGCACTGCCTCCGGATCCTCGACGACGAACAGCGCGTCCGGCGGCAGGTACTCGAACAGCGGCACCATGCGCGCGTGAAACGCCGGGGCCAGCGCCTCGATCCCGAAGAACAGCTCGCCCTCGTCGATCTGCTCCAGCAGGAGCCGCGTCTTCGACGACGGGTAGGTGGCCGCGTCCGCCGCCGCCAGCAGCTTGGCCCGCACGTCCGCCCCTTCGGTGCGCACCGTCTCGCGCACGGGGTGGATGAAGAGCGCGTCCAGAGGCCGCAGCGTGCGCTGCGTGGCCGCGTCGTAAAGCCGGATCGACTCCACGACGTCGCCGAACAGCTCGACGCGCACCGGATGGCGATACACCGGCGAGAACACGTCGATGACCGCCCCGCGCACGGCGAACGTCCCCGGATCCTCCACCACCGCCGCGCGCGAGAACCCGGCCCGGAGCAGCATCGCCGTCGTCGCCTCGCGATCCAGCGTCGAGCCCGCCTCGATGACGTCGCACAGCCGATCGAACGGGACGCGCGGCACCACCCGCCGGAACAGCGACGACGCCGACGCCACCAGCACCGCCGGCGCGAAACCCTGCGACAGCCGGAACAGCACGGCCATCCGCCGCAGGATGCCGCGCCGATCGGGCTGCATCTCGGCGTAGGGCGACGCATCGGGCGCGGGC
>DATKEU010000221.1:0-3328 GCA_035544495.1 Polyangia bacterium
CGCCGCCGCCTTGCTGTCACCCGCGCGCGCCTTGCCCGCCGGCTCCAGCGTGCCCGACGCGCGGCCGCGGGCGATCTTCTCCGCCTCCTCGGCCACCAGCCCCGCCGGCGAGAACCCGGTGTCGGCGATGATGGCGCCGAAGCGCGGCCGGTTGGGGAGGAAGTTGAACAGCGACAGGCTGGATCGGCCGAGGCGCACCACCACCCGCGCCGCCCCGCCGCCGCCCGGCGGATCGAACCCCAGCGTGTACGACCGCCGCAGATCCGCGAACAGAAAGATCCCCAGCGCCACCAGCAGCGCCACGACGATCCCCACCTGGATCCCCAGCCGGCGCAGGCCGCGCGCGACCGCCGCGTGCTCGTCACCGGTCAGCGCCGCGCCGAGGTGCCAGCGAACGACCAGCAGATCGCGTGCCCGCAGGCGCTCGCCGGCGTGCAGGCGGCGCCGCAGCCGCCGCCGCGTGACGATGGCGCGCGCGCGATCGGCGACGGCGAACTCCTCGATCGGCCCGCGGAGACCCGGGTGCATCAGCGCGTAGAAATCTCCGCGGCGCGAGGGGCGCGATCGAACCAGGCTGCGCTTCTTGAACGCGTTCAGGATCTCGATCAGCTGGGCCCGCGGCCGCCGCAGCCGGTTCTCGAGGCGTTCGATCCCGATCTCGCGCGCCTCCGCCACGTCCAGCAGCACGCGCCGGGCCAGCGCGCCGCCGGCCTGCGCGCACACCTGTTCGAGGTAGAGGACGGGCAGCACCTCCGCCCCGCCGCTGCGCTGGTACTTGCGCACCGACGTCAGGCGCAAGGCGATCATCGCCGCGCCCACCAGCTGCAGCTCCAGCGGCCGCGACCGCCCGCGGATCATGTCCGCCGCCACCGCCGCCGACAGCCCGCTCTCGAAGAAGACGCCCGACTGCAGCGCCGTCTGTTCGAGGATCTCGGTGACCTGACCCTCGGACAGCGGCGCCAGCGTCATCCACGCCCCCGGCTGCGGGCTTATCCCCGCCGCGCGATAGAGCAGATCCAGCCGCGGGAACCAGCCGTCGGTGACCGACACCACCAGGCGCAGCCGGTTGCTGCCACCCTCCAGCGCGCGCGCCAGCAGCACGCCCAGATCGGCCGCGCCGCCCAGCTCGTCCCCCAGCACGTCCTCCAGGTGATCGAGGATCAGCACCGTCCCGGCGCGCGATTCGCGCGCGATGCGGGCCAGGTAGTCGCCCGCCTCCTGATTGGGCGCGGGAGGATCGACGCCGGCGCGGCTGGTCGCCTGCAGCACCTCGGCGTCGATGTCTTCATACGACCCGAGATAGATGGGCACCACGCCGCGCTTTTGCAGGGCCGGCAACAGCCCGGCGCGCAGGAGCGACGTCTTGCCGACGCCGATGTCGCCGGTCAGCGCCGTGACCCGGTTCGACTCCGCCAGCACCAGCTCCGTCAGCCGGGTGGTCTCCTCGCGCCGCCCGTAGAAGGCCTCGACCCCCGCCTCGTCGAACGGGATGAACCCGCGGAAGGGGCCCGAGACCGGCGCGTTGACCATCATGCGATGGACAAACATAAACGAGTTCTCTGCCCCGCGGCCATGCGATCGCCCGCCCGCGCCGAGCAGTCGCCCTTTCCGTATAACCAGCGTCGCCGTTTCAGCCAGGAGCGCGGGCTCTGCCCGCGCGGCTCACCTTGCGAAGACGGGGTGGGCCCGCGGCGAGGCCCGCGCGAAGCGCGGGGGTGGGGTGGGTGGCGCGGGTGTGCCGAGTGCAAAGCTGAGGGCCCAGCCCTCCCGCGCAGCGAGCGCAGCGAGCGATCTTTACGCCTGCCGGATGTCGGACTCGAGCATCTCGGGCTCTTCGTCGTAGTCGGAGATGATGATCTCGCGGTTGTGGGCGTCGGTGGACGAGGGGGTGAAGAAGCCCTCGACCAGATCGGCGACCTCCTCGTGCGCGGTGCCGCGCTTGACGGTGGCCAGCGCGTAGACCACGTGCCCATCGTCGACGACCGAGAGAAAGCCGACCCGCCGGCCGTCTTCGACCGACCACAGATCCCACGACTCGCCCGCCTGCGTGCGGGTGACGCGCGTGGCGTAGAACGTGCGCGGCTCGTGGCGGGTGATGGGGGTGATCTTCGGATCGCGTGGCAACTTCTGGGACTCCGTCGAGAATGCAGAGAATATCGACCGCCGCGGCGCCGGGCAAGACCGCCGGCGAGTCGCCGGCTCCGCCCTGTCGCGTGTCAGCTCTGGCCGAGCGGCAGCTCGAGCCAGAAGGTGGAGCCCCGCCCGGGCGTGCTGGCCACGCCGACGGAGCCGCCGTGCCGCTCGGCGATCACGCGGCTGATGTAGAGACCAAGGCCCACGCCCCGAGTCTTCTCCGCCGCCGCCGCTGTCCGGAAATAGCGCTGAAAAAGCTGAGCCTGATCGGCGGGGCTGATGCCCGCCCCGCCGTCGACGACGGCCACGCGCACGCGCCCGCCCGCCCGGCTGACGCGCACCTCGATGGGCGCCGCCTCGGGCGAGTACTTGGCGGCGTTGTCGAGAAAATTGACCAGCACCGAGCCCAGGCGCTCGGCATCGCCACTGATGGCCAGCGGCTCCGTCGGCAGGTCCGTCACCACGCGCCGCGCGTGCACGCGCCGGAACGCCTCCAGCGCGCCCGCCACCAGCGCGCCCAGATCGACGGTGCCGACGCGCACCGGAAATCCGCCCGCGTCGATGCGCGTGACGTCCAGCAGATCGTTCACCAGAGCCGACAGTCGCCGCACTTGCGCGCGCGCGAACGCCAGATCGTCCTTGCCCGCCGGCTCGCCCTGCTGGGCGCGCCGCTCGCACAGCTGCAGCGTCATCGCCAGCGGCCCCAGCAGGTTCTTGATCTCGTGGGCCACCATCCCCAGTGTTTCCTGCGTCGCAGGATCGTCACCTGCGCCGCCCGCGGGCGGCGTCTTGAGATCGTCGTTTGCCATTCCGATTTCCCTAACCTCTCTCCACGACGGTGGCAATGCCCTGCCCAACCCCGATGCACATCGTGGCGAGACCATAGCGCGCCCCGCGCCGGGCAAGCTCGTGAATCAGCGTGGTCATCAGGCGCGCCCCCGAACAGCCGAGCGGGTGGCCCATGGCGATCGCCCCGCCGTTGACATTGACGCGCGCCGGATCCAGCCCCAGCTCGGAGATGCACGGCAACGCCTGGGCCGCGAAGGCTTCGTTCAGCTCGACCAGATCCAGATCCCCGGCGCGGATCCCGGCCCGCGCCAGCGCGCGCCGCGAGGCCGGAATGGGCCCCAGGCCCATGTGCATGGGCAGCACGCCGGCGACGCCCGTCGCCGCCACCCGCGCCAGCGGCGCCCGT
>DATKEU010000222.1:0-8022 GCA_035544495.1 Polyangia bacterium
CTATTTCTCGCCGTCCTTCTTCGGCATCCTGCCGGCGTACACGGACCTCGGCAGCTACCTTCACAACCTGGCGAAGATCTGGATCGCGCTGGCGGCAGGCGCGTTGCTCTTCCGCACCATCCACCTGTTCTTCCTGCGCGACGTGCTGACCGGCGTGGTCTGGTTCACCAAGATCCTGACTGACCCGGTTCACGACATCATGCTGTACCACCGGTCGCCGCTGTATCTGCTGCGCGGCGAGTTGATTGAGCCGGCGAAGCACCAGCACGCGTAACATTTCCAAGCAACATCTCGCGGAGCACGCGGCGCTTGATCGACTTGTTGGTCAGCGCCGCGTCAGCCCACCAGAACCCGTCCTGTTCCATTGCCTTCGCAGCGGCGACGAACCGCGCGGCCACCTCGGCGAAGGTGTCGTCGGTGTAGTTGAGGCTGAAGATGAATCGGCCCGTCCCGACCCAGCTGAGCGCCAGGCCCTCCGCCCGCAGGTAATATTGCAGCATCCAGTTGTAGCGCGACGGCCGCGTGTAGATGACGGTCCAGATCGTGCCCAGGTTCGCCACCCGCAGCGGCAGCGAGGCATCGCTCAAGCGCAGGTTCAAGGCGGCCGCCCGTTCGTTCCAGATGGCGTCGACGTTTTCATAGAGCGCCGCAATCTCGGGCGTGCGCAACCGGCGCAGGAACTCGTTCATCGCGCCCATGACGTAGGGGTGAGCGTTGAACGTGCCGCGCGCGAAGCAGATGTCGGCCGGGCGGTCGTCGCGGAAGCGCTTCATGAGATCGTGGCGCCCGCACACCACGCCGATGGGCAAACCGCCGGCCAGCGTCTTGCCGTAGGTGACCATGTCGGCCCGCACGCCGAAGTATTCCTGCGCCCCGCCCGGGGCCAGGCGAAAGCCGACGAAGACCTCGTCGAAGATGAGGACGATGTTGCGCTCCGTGCAGACCGCGCGCAGGCGCGCGAGCCAGTCGGCGTACGCCGCGCGATCGAAGCCCGCCTGGCGATCGCTGGCCAGCAGGGTCGAATCGGTGGGGGCGCCGCCGTTCGGGTGCAGCGCCTGCAGCGGGTTCACCAGGACGCAGGCGATGTCGCGCCGCCGGCGCAGGACGCGCAGCGAGTCCTCGTCCATGTCCTTGAGCGTATAGGTCTCGTGCGCCGGCACCGGATTGCCGACGCCGGGTTGCACGTCGCCCCACCAGCCGTGATAAGCGCCGCAGAAGCGCACCAGGTGCGACCGCCGCGTGTGATAGCGAGCCAGGCGCACCGCCTGCATCACCGCCTCGGTCCCCGACATGTGGTACGAAACCTCGTCGAGGCCGGAGATCTCCTTCAGGCGGGCGGTGTTCTCGGCGACCAGCGGATGATACGCCCCCAGCACCGGACCGAGCGCGCGCACCTTCTCGCTCCCGGCGGCGATGCACTCCTTGTAAAAGTCGTAGCCGAAGACATTCACGCCGTAGGACCCGGTGAGGTCGAGGAATCGGTTGCCGTCGAGATCGGTCACCGTCACGCCCGACGACGCCTGCATGAACGAACCCGTCTTGAGGTGCTGGCGCACGAGGCGCCGGAACTGGAACGGCACGCGGTACGACGACGTGAACGGCACGTCGGGAATGTCATGCTCGATGTCGGCGGTGGCGCGGATCGAACGCGCGAACCGCTGCTGAAAGAGCTCTCCGAGACGCAGGAAACCGGCGCGCCGGCGCTCGGCGATCTCCACGGGCGCGTCGTCGGCGCTGAAGTAACGGGCGTCGTCGTATTCATAGAAGCGCACCAGACGCGCGGCGACGCGCGAGATGCGCGCGTGCCCGCGCAGCGACGGGTGCTTGGCCCGCGACAGCTGCAAGCGCAGCGACAGTTTCCGCAGCACGACCCAAAGTCCCACCGCTCCCAGCGCATACCAGACGATGTGCATGTTCATGATTCGCCCTCGCGAAAGGTACACCGATGCCGAGTAAAGATCTGACGGGAACGGGAACTCTCGACGGGTTCCCTGGTTCGCGTATCGACAGGCTCCGCGCCACGCTGGCCGGGATCGCCGCCCACGAAGACGTCAACTTCCTGCTCACGAACCGGATTCCCCGCCACCTGGCCACCCGGTTCATCGCCTGGTTCGGCAAGATCGAGCATCCGCTGGTGCGCGACCTGTCGATCGGCGCGTGGCGGCTGTTCGCCGATCCCGCCCTCGACGAGGCCAAGACGACACGGTTCCGCAGCCTGCACGACTGCTTCGTGCGCGAGCTGAAACCGGGCGCCCGACCGATCAACACCGACCCGGCCGTCGCGATCAGCCCCTGCGACGCCATCGTGGGCGCGTGCGGCGCCGTCGAGGACGGCCAGGTCATCCAGGCCAAGGGCTTCCCGTATGCCCTGGCGGAGCTGCTGCCCGATCCGGCGCTGGTCGATCACTACCGCAACGGCCGCTACGTGACCTTGCGCCTGACGTCCAGCATGTATCACCGCTTTCACGCGCCCCACGACCTGCGCGTCGACGAGGTCACATACGTCTCGGGTGACACCTGGAACACGAATCCCATCGCGCTCAAGCGCGTGGAGAAGCTGTTCTGCAAGAACGAACGCGCCGTGATTCGCACCGTTCTGCGGGACAGCGGGCACATGGTGACGTTGGTGGCCGTGGCGTCGATCCTGGTGGCCAGCATCCGCCTGCACTGCCTGGATCGCCTCCTCCACCTCGACTATCAGGGGCCGAACCGGTTCGCGTGCCAGGCTTCGTACCAGAAAGGCGCCGAGATGGGCTGGTTCGAGCTCGGCTCCACGATCATCGTCTTCGCGCCAGGCGAGCTGGCGCTGTGCCCGGGCGTCCGCGCCGGTGCCGTCATCCGAATGGGAGAACCTTTGCTGCGGGCCGGCTGACGGCGGGCGCGACCAGCGCGTCGGGCAAGGCGTCGTCGTCGCTGGCGAAGCCGCCGATCGAATCGCGCCGCAGAGGCACCAGGTGAGCGCGGAACAGCTCGTGTCCCGCGTGCAACGTGCGGCCGAGGATGCTGGCGCGCGCCGTCTCTGGCGAGCAGCGGATGGCCCGCATGCACGCCTGCAGCAGCTTGTCGTCGACGGCGCCGTTGACGCCCTCGTTGATCAAGTCCACCGGCCCGGGCGCCGGGACGGACGCCACCGGCAAGCCCGAGGCTTGCGCCTCCAGGATGACGTTGCCGAAGGTCTCCGTGCGCGACGGAAAGACGAAGCAGTCGGCGCTGGCGAAGTGCGACGCCAGGTCGTCGCCGAAGCGATAGCCGCGCCAGACGACGTCGGGGAAGCGGCGCGCCAGGTCGGCCCGCGAGGGGCCGTCGCCCACCACGACCTTGGTCCCCGGCAGCGACAAGGAGAGGAAGTCGTCCAGGGTCTTCTCGACGGCGACGCGCCCGACGTAAAGCCAGATCGGCCGCGGCAGGTCGTAGACGTCCTCTCGCCGGTGCCGCGGGTGAAAGAACGAGGCGTCCACGCCGCGCGGCCAGTACACCAGCTTGCGCGCCACGCGCCGCTCCTGCAGCTCGCTCAGCAGCGTCTGCGAGCTGACCAGCGTGTGGTCGGCGCGTTCGTGGAACCAGCGGACCAGCTGATACCCCCACTCGAGAGGCACGGGCAGCCGCGCGCTCAGGTACTCGGCGTAACGGGTGTGAAAGCTGGTGGTGAACCGCATGCGCTCGCGGCGCAGCCAGCCCACCGCCCAGAAACCCAGCGGGCCCTCGGTGGCGACGTGGACGGCGTCCGGCTGGAACGTCCGGATGCGCCCGATCGCCTTCCAGGGATCGCAGGCGACGCGGATCTCCGGGTACGACGGCAGCGGCAACGTGCGGTGTCCGTCGGGGGCGATGACCTGCACGGTGACGCCGCACCCTTCCAGGTGCTTGACCAGACGGACCAGCGTGTTCACGACGCCGTTCGTCTGGGGCTTCCACGCATCCGTCACCAGCGTCAGGCGGCGCAGGCGCGGGCTGAGATCGGTGACCGCGTCCAGCGCGGCCGGCCCCGGACGGCGAAAACGCGCCTTGATGGGGATGGCCTTGAGCAAGGGGGTGGGACCCGTCTCGTTGCTTGTTTGCACGCGGAGATCTTAGACGCCGCGAAAAACAGGCCGGTGGCGGCCGGGTGAAATCAATGTGCTCTCTTTTCAACACTTTCGCGTCACGCGCACAGATGACACGCCCGCGGTCCGGAGCGCCGGTCACTGTCACCAAAGAGACGCCAATCCGAAACAAACGACAGTCGCCCCACGTGCGCCCCCAATCACCGGTTGCGCTGCCGCCCGGGACCGCGCTAAACGCAAGGCTGCACCATGGCTCCGCATCAAGACCGCGCCGCGCACCTCGTCCTCGGCACGCTGCTGGCAGCGGCGGCCGCTTGCCAGACCGTCCCGTCGCACCCGCCGGTGGCGCCCCCGACGGCTGGCCCCAGCGGGCGATTGCTGGTGGCGATCGTCGTCGATCAGCTGGGCTCCTGGCTGGCCGAGGAGCGCTGGCCCGAGCTGGATCCGGCGGGCGGCTTCGCGCGGCTGCGCCGCGAGGGGCTGACCGTGCGCGAGCTGCGCTACCCGCACGCCGTCACCGACACGGCACCCGGGCACGCCGCGCTCTTCACCGGTGTGGCCCCGCGCGGAAGCGGCATCGTCGCCAACGAGATCATCGGCCCCGGCGGTGGCGACCCGGAGTCGATCCTCGCCGACGCCGGCACGCGCCTGGTCGCGATCGGCGCTGGTCCCCTGGATCGCCCGGGCAGCTCGCTGGCCGCGCTGAAGGTGGAGACGCTGGCCGATGTCTTCAAGAGCAGCCGCCGAGACGCGCGGGTGTACAGCTTCTCGCTGAAGGATCGCGGCGCGCTGTTCGCCGGCGGGCGCCGCCCCGACGCCGTGCTGTGGCTGGATCCGGCGTCGGGCGCGTTCGTCACCTCCACAGCCTTCGCCACCTCGACGCCCGATTGGCTGCGCGCGGCCGGCGATCAGGCCGCGGTCGCCGCCGCCCGGGCGCCGGGCTGGACGCTGTCCGACGGCGCGCGCGCCTGGGTGGCCGCGCACGCCGCCACGCCCGACGACCAGCGCGGCGAAGGAAATTACGCGGGCCTGGGCCGCACGTTCCCGCACGCCATCCCGTCGGCGAAGGCGATGCGCGCCACGCCGGCCGGCGACCAGCTGCTGTTCGGCCTGGCCGAGGCGGCGCTGGCCCATATCGCCGCCGATCGCCGGCCGACGCTGCTGGCGCTGTCGCTGTCGTCGCACGACTACGTGGCGCACGTCTTCGGCCCCGACTCGTGGGAGGCCTGGGACGAGCTGCGCCAGCTGGACGCGCGGCTGGCGGCGTTTCTCGGCGCCCTGGATCGCGCCTTCGGACCCGATGGATACGACGTGCTGCTGACGGGCGATCACGGCGGCAGCCCGCTGCCCGAGCTGGCGGGCACGCCCGCCGATCGCTGGTGCCGCAAGAACGCGACGGCGGCGAACGACGTGGACCGATGGCAGCGCCCGTGCGGCCCGCGCCACCGCATTGTCCCCGCCGAGCTGGCCAGGGCGCTGGAGGGCGCGCTGGTGGCGGCGCTGGGAGCGGGACCGTGGGTCACCGGCATCGCCGATCCGCTGGTGTTCCTGGGCGCCAAGGCGCGCGCGCTGGACGCCGGCCGGCGGCAGGAGCTGATCGACGTCGTTCGCCGCGTGGCTACCCCGCTGGGCATCGCGGAGGTCGTGGATCTGGCTCACCTGGACAGCGGCGCGTGCGCTCCACCGGAGTCGTCGCGCGCGGCGCTGGTCTGTGCCGCCACGCGCCCGGGCCAGCCCGGTGATCTGTACCTGCTGCAAGCGCCGGGAACGTTCTTCGATCCCAATTACACGCCTGGGTTCGGCACCAGCCACGGTACGCCGTACCTGTACGATCGCGCCGTGCCGCTGCTGGTGCGGGCGCCCGGGCGCGTGCGGGCCGGCGCCGTCATCGACGCGCCGGTGCCGGCGGCGACGTTCACGCGCACCGCGGCCGCGCTGCTGGGCGTGCGCGCGCCGGCCGCCGCCGATCCCGGGGACGACGTGATCCGGACGATGGCGAACACACGCGCGTCCGCCCCGCCCCCCACCCCCGGCTCAGCCGGAGGTTGGTGATCGGCGAAAGCGCTGCTAGGAATGCGGCATGCCACAGCTGACCATCGTCATCGGCAGCACCCGCCCCAACCGCGCGGGCTTGCCCATCGGGACCTGGTTTCACGGCTTCGCCGCGCGCCACGGACAGTTCGAAACCAAGCTGGTCGATCTCGGCGCGCTCGGCCTGCCTCTCCTCGATGAGGCGGAGCACCCGCGCCTGCGCCGATACCAGCACGACCACACGCGGACCTGGAGCGCGACCGTGGCCGGCAGCGACGCCTTCGTCTTCGTCACGCCGGAGTACAACTTCAGCGCGTCGCCCGCGCTGCTAAACGCCATCGATTATCTGTTTACAGAATGGCACTACAAACCGGTGGGGTTCGTCAGCTACGGCGGGCTCTCGGGCGGCATGCGATCGGTGCAGATGGCGAAGATGCTGGTGACGTCGGTGCGCATGATGCCGCTGCCGGAGGCGGTGACCATCGCCAACTTCGCGCAGCAGATGGACGCGGGCGTCTTCAAGGCGACCGAGGCGAACGAGAAGGCGGGCGCCGTGATGCTGGACGAGCTGCTGCGCTGGTCGAACGCCCTGGCCACTTTGCGCGCGCCCAGCGCGCCCAGAGCGAACGGGTAGACAAACCACGGGCGGCGGGCGCACGCTGCCTGCAGTTCACACACGAGGGGGATGTCATGGGAATCCTGCTGGTCGTGCTCGTCATCGTGGTGGGTCTTCTGCTGGTCATCGCCACGCGACCCAATCAGTTCCGCGTCCAGCGCAGCACTGTCATCGGCGCGCCAATCAACGTCGTGTTCCCGCTGGTCAACGACTTTCATCAATGGACGCGCTGGTCGCCGTGGGAGGGGCGCGATCCCAACCTCAAGCGCGCGCACGAAGGCGCGCCCGCCGGCACGGGCGCGGTCTACTCGTGGGTCGGCAACAACCAGGTCGGCGAGGGGCGCATGACCATCACCGACAGCAAGCCGGGCGAGTCGATCGTCATCAAGCTGGAGTTCATCAAGCCCTGGACCGCCACCAACCGCACCGAGTTCACCTTCCGCCAGCAGCCGTCGGGCGTCGCCGTCGACTGGGCGATGAGCGGCCCGCATAACTTCATGGGGAAGGCGTTCTCGCTGCTGATGAACATGGACGCGCGCATCGGCAAGGACTTCGACCAGGGGCTGGCGTTGATGAAGAAGGCCGCCGAGGAGGACGCGCAGAAGACCGGCGCCGCCGCCGCGCCCCGCTGATGAGCGCCCCCGCGGCGCGGGCCGCCCGTTACGACGGCTGGCCGACAGATGCGGTGGCCGCCGTCGAGCGGGCCATCGCCGTCCACGGGGGACTGGCGCGCTGGAAGAACGTGCGTGCGCTGCACCTGGATTTCGGCTCGCTGGCGGGCGCGCTGCCGGCCTTGAAGGGATACCGCCGCACCTTCCCGGCCCCGCGTTCGATCGAGGTTCACCCGCATCAACGCACGACGATCTTTCACGGGTATCCCGACGCCGATCGCCGCGGGCAATTCATCGACGGAGACGTCAGCATCGAACGCGCCGCCGACGGCGCCGTGCTGGAGAGCAGCGCGCGCCACCGCCGCACCTTCGACGGGCTGGCCAAGTACCGGCGCTGGCGTCCGCTCGACGCTCTCTACTTCTTCGGGTACGCGCTCTGGCACTATCACGCGCTGCCGTTCACGCTGCCGGAGACGCGGTTCGTGCGCCTCTTGCGCCACGGGCGCCGCCTGCCCGGCGTGGAGGTCGTGTTCGCGCCCGACGTGCCCACGCACAGCCGCCGGCAGCGCTTCTACTTCGGCGGCGACGGCCGCATCGTCCGCCACGACTATGTCGCCGACATCGTCGGAGCCTGGGCGCGCGGCTGTCACTTCTGGGAGGCGTACGACACCGTCGGCGGGCTCGCCGTGGCCATGCGCCGCCGCGTCGTCGCGCGCCTGTT
>DATKEU010000223.1:0-8459 GCA_035544495.1 Polyangia bacterium
CGATGGCCAGCGCGTTCACCGGCGCCGACAGCGCGATCGTCCACAGCACGTCGGCCCGCGCCAGCAGCGGCATCACCAGCAGCGACACAGCGGTCGCGGGCGTCCAGGTGATGTTGAACCGGCCGATGGCGGTCCGCATGCGCGCGCCGTGCCGCCCCGCCGACAGATAGCTCTCGACGATGGGCCAGGTCAGCGCCGACGACAGCGCGCCGATCAGCGCCGTCACCCACAGCAGCGCCGGCGACGAGCGCCCGAGGAGCGGCAGCAGCGAGCCCGCGCCCCACAGACCCAGCGTCGTCGTCAGCGCCGCGCGCGGCTGCACGCGCCCGCCGAGCGCGCGCAGGAGGCGCCCCACCGACAGCGCCGCCAGCGCGTAGACCGCGCCCATCGCGCTGGCCAGGATCAGATTTTGCGCGGGCGAAAACCCATAGCGCCGAGCGGTGACGAAGAAGATCCCGGCCCAGAACGCGCCGCCGCTGACGGAACCGAAGAACGTCGTCGCCAGCACCGCGCCCAGCGGGGCCGGCCGTTCATCGGCGGCTGCACCGGCATCGGCCGGCAAAGAGGGAAGGGGCGGGGACACGGCTATCCGGTTTCCGAGGGGAGCAGCGGCGCCGGCGCCGGCGCCGATGAATCCAGCAAATGACACGCGGCCCATTGCCCCGGCGCGCCCGCGTGGGCGCCCGGCTCCTCGCGCGGGCAGCGGTCGAACGCCTGCGGGCAGCGGGTGTGGAAGCGGCAGCCCGACGGCGGCGTCATCGGGCTGGGGACGTCGCCGCCCAGGATGATCGGCTGGCGGCGGCGCTCGGTCTCGGGATCGGGGACCGGCACGGCGGAGATGAGCGCCCGGCTGTAGGGGTGGGCCGGGGCCCGCACCAGCGTCTCGGCGTCGGCCACCTCGACGATGCGTCCGAGGTACATGACGGCGATCCGGTCGGAGATGTGGCGCACCGCCGCCAGGTCGTGGGCGATGAAGACGTACGTCAGTCCCAGGTCGCGCTGCAGCTCCTTCAGCAGGTTCAGGATCTGCGCCTGGATCGAGACGTCCAGCGCGCTGATCGGCTCGTCGCAGATGACCACTTCGGGCGACAGGGCCAGGGCGCGCGCGATGCCGATGCGCTGGCGCTGCCCGCCGGAGAATTCGTGCGGATAGCGGCGCACGTAACGCGGATCCATGCCCACGCGCGCGAGCAGCTCCTGCACGCGCCGGCGCAGCGCCTGGCCGCTGGCGACGCCGAAGTTCACCAGCGGCTCGGCGACGATCTGCTCGATGGTCATGCGCGGGTTCAGGCTGGCGTAGGGATCTTGAAAGATCATCTGCATCCGCCGCCGCAGCTGGCGCAGCGGCCGCGACCAGCGCCAGGCGCCGAAGCGCCGCCGCCACAGTCCCGACAGCTCTTGCCCGTCGAAGAGGACCTGGCCACTGGTCGGGCGCAGGAGCTGCAGCACCGCCCGACCGGTGCTGGATTTACCGCAGCCGCTCTCGCCCACCAGGCCCAGCGTCTCGCCGCGCCGGACGTCGAAGCTGACGCCGTCGACGGCGCGCACCACGCCGGCCGGCCGGCCCAGGCCGCCCCCGACGGGAAAGTGCACGCGCAGGTCGCGCACCGACAGCAGGACGTCTTCCGCCGGGAGGCTGGCCTCAGCGACCGCCATGCCGCTCCAGCGTGTCCCAGCAGTGGACGTCGCGCGCCGGGCCCAGCGTCAGGCCGGGCGGATATTCGCGCGCGCAGCGGTCCTGCGCGGCGTCGCAGCGCGGGCGGAACGGACAGCCCGGCGGCAGCGCCGAGAGATCGGGCGGCAGCCCGGGGATCGAGCGCAGCGGCGTGTCGCCGTCGCGCGCCCGGTCGAGGCGCGGGATGCTGCGCAGGAGGCCGCGCGTGTAAGGGTGCTGCGGGTCGCGGAAGATCGCCGCCGCCGGCCCGGTCTCGACGATGCGCCCGGCGTACATCACGGCCACGCGATCCGCCATGCCGGCCACCACGCCGAGATCGTGGGTGATGAGGATGACGCTGGTCCCGAGCTCGGCTTGAAGTTGCTTGATGAGCCGCAGGATCTGGGCCTGGATGGTGACGTCCAGCGCGGTGGTCGGCTCGTCGGCGATGAGCAGCTGCGGCTGGCAGAGCAGCGCCATGGCGATCATCACGCGCTGGCGCATGCCGCCCGAGAACTCGTGCGGGTGATCGCCGATGCGGCGAGCGGCGTCGGGGATGCCGACGTGGGTCAGCATCTCGACGGCGCGCGCGCGCGCCGCCGCCCGCGACATCCCGCGGTGCAGCTGCAGCACCTCGGTCAGCTGGCGCTCGACGGTGAGGTAAGGGTTCAGCGACGTCATCGGGTCCTGGAAGATCATCGCCATCCGGTTGCCGCGCAGGGCGCGCAGCGCCGCCTCCGGCAGGCGCATGACGTCGCGCCCGTCGAAGATGATCTCGCCCGAGGGATGACTGGCCGGCGGCCGCGGCAGAAGCTGCATCAAAGACAGGCTGGTCACCGACTTGCCCGAGCCGCTCTCGCCCACGATGCCCAGGGTTTCGCCGCGCGCGAGATCGAACGACACGCCGTCGACCGCCTTGACCAGGCCGTCGTCGGTGCGGAAGTACGTGCGCAGCTCGCGCACCGAGAGGACCGGCGCCGTCACGGTCGCCTCGGTCGCTTCCGTCGCTTCCTTCGCCTCCTTGGCCTTCGCCGCTGGCGCCGCCGCCGTCACGCCGTCACCGTTTCATCTGCGGGTCCAGCGCATCCCGCAGCCCGTCGCCGAGGAAGTTCAGGCAGAAGAGCAACAGCGCCATCACCGCGCCCGGGAAGGCCAGCTCCCACCAGAAGACGCTCATGTGGCGGGCGCCGTCGCTGATCAGCGCGCCCAGGCTGGGCCGCGGCGCCTGCACGCCGAGCCCCAAAAACGACAGGAAGGCTTCCTGCAGGATCATCGACGGAACCGTCAGCGTGAAGTAGACGATGATCGGCCCCAGCGCGTTCGGGATGAGGTGGCGGAACAGGATCCCCCGCGCCCCCGTTCCCACGCTGCGCGCGGCCTGGACGAACTCGCGCTCTTTCAGGCTCAGCGTTTGCCCGCGCACGATGCGCGCCGTGGTCAGCCAGCCGACGAAGCCCAGGGCCAAGAACAGCATCACCAGGCTGCGCTGAAACATCGTGGCCAGGATGATGATGAGGAACATGTACGGCAGCGCGTAGATGATGTCCACGGCGCGCATCATCGCCCCGTCGACGCGCCCGCCGGCATAGCCGGAGATCGCCCCGTAGATCGTCCCGATCAGCGCCGCCACCGTCGCCGACAGCAGGCCCACCACCAGGCTGATCTGCCCGCCGTACAGCACGCGGGTCAGAAGGTCGCGCCCGAAGTAGTCGGTGCCGAACCAGTGCCGCGCGGACGGGGCGCGCGCGCCGTAGGCCAGGTTCTGATCCGCGAAGCCATAGCCCCAGAGCGCCTTCACCGCCAGCGGGCCCAAAAAACAGGCCAGCATCAGCAGCACCGTCACCACGCCGCCCGCCACCGCCGCGCGGTTCTTGCGCAGCCGCTTCCAGGCGTCCCGCCACAGCGACGTGCCGGCGACCAGCGCCGCGTCGCCGGCCACGGCGGGCAGGGAGGCGGGCGCGGTCGTCATTCGTACCGCACCCGCGGGTCCATGAATCCGTACGCGATGTCGACCAGCAGGTTCATCACCAGCAGAAAAACCGAGTAGAGGACGACGATCCCCATCACCAGGAAGTAATCGCGGTTGAAGGCGGCGTCGACGAAGTAGGGCCCGATGCCGGGCGTGGCGAAGATCTTCTCGACCACCACGCTGCCGACCAGGATGTTCGCCGTCGCCGGCCCGAGAAAAGTCACCACCGGCAGAAGCCCGCCCTTCAGCATGTGGCGGGCCACCACCAGCCGCTCGGGCAGCCCCTTGGCGTGCGCGGTGCGTACGAAGTCGGAGCGGATCACCTCCAGAAGCCCGCCGCGCGTCAGGCGCGCGATGTACGCCGCGTACGCCGTCCCCAGCGTCAGCGCCGGCAGGACGACGTGCGCGGCGCTGCCCCAGCCCGACGGTGGCAGGACATAGAACCGCAGCGCCAGCACCAGCACCAGCAGCGGCCCCAGCACGAACGTCGGCAGGCTGATGCCGACCATGGCCAGGCCCATCATGCCGTGGTCCCAGCGCGTGTTCTGGCGGATGGCCCCGACGATGCCGGCGCCGATGCCCAGGATCAGCGCCCACAGCAACGCCGCACCGCCCAGCGTCAGCGTGGCGGGAAACCCGTCGGCGATGATCTCGTTCACCGTCCGCTGCGGGTACTTCGTCGACAGGCCGAGATCCCCGTGCAGGAGCTTGCCGACGTAACTCATCAGCTGGACCGTCATCGGCTTGTCGAAGCCATAATGCGCCCGCAGGTCGTTCAGCACCTCGGGCGGCACCTTGCGCTCCGTCGAGAACGGCGATCCGGGCGCGAGGCGAATCACCAGGAACGACAGCACGACGATCACCAGCAACGTCGGAACCAGGCCCAGCGCCCGCCGCAGGGCGAACCGGCCGAGCCCGCTCATCGGACGGCTGCTCCGTCGCCGGCGGCCGCCACCGGAACTGGATCGGGCGCGAGCAGCGGGGGCGGCGCGTCCTCCACGGTGACCGCCGGCGTCTCTCGATAGAAGCGCTCGTCGATCCACCAGTACTTCATCGGCGCGTGATTCTGGATGTTGGCGTAGAAGCCGCGCAAGTACGGTTTCACCAGCTCGCTGCGCGTGTAGATGTAAATCGGGATCATCGGCGTCTCCGCCAGCGCCAGCTCCTCCGCCTGGCGCAACAGCGCCATGCGCGCCTTGGGATCCAGCGCGCCGTTGGCCTCCGCCAGCATGCGGTCGTAGGTCGGGTTGCGCCAGTTCGAGTGGTTGTTGCCGCTGGTGCTGGTGAGCAGCTCGAGGAACGTGAAGGGATCGGGATAGTCGCCCACCCAGGCGAAGCGCGCGATCTGAAAGTCGATCGCC
Source organism: Polyangia bacterium (assembly GCA_035544495.1). Lineage (GTDB taxonomy): Bacteria > Myxococcota_A > Polyangia > Fen-1088 > Fen-1088 > DATKEU01. The sequence continues at coordinate 4,985 of DATKEU010000223.1, forward strand.
TCCTGCTTCTTCAAGTAGACCTTCCACTCCAGGTTCTCGATCTCGACGTCGAAGCCGAGGTTCTTCTTCCACATCTGCTGGACGCCCTGGGCGATGGCCCGGTGCCCCTCCTGCGTGTTGTAGATGAGCGTGGACTTCGGCAGCGGGTGCTGCTCGTCGTAGCCCGCGTCCTTCAACAGCCGGCGCGCCTCGACCGGGTCATAGAGAGTCGCCTTCGGGCTCTCATAGCCAGCCAGGCCGTCGGGGACCAGCGTGGCGGTGGGGATCTGGCCGCCGCGCGTGATGAAGCGGGTGATGGCCTGGCGATCGATGGCCAGGCTCAGCGCGCGCCGCACGCGCGCGTCGTCGAAGGGCGGCGCCTTGACGTTGAACCAGTAGAAATAGACCGCCAGGTAGGCGTGCGAGATGAAGTCTCTCTTCGCCCGCAGGTAGTCGAGGAACTCGATCGGCGGGTTGGCGTTCGAGCCGATGTAATCGATGCCACCGGTCTTGTACAAGTTCAGCCCCGTGTTCTCGTCCTCGACCATCAGCAGGCGGATGTGCGGCGTGCGCACGTGGGCCGCGTCCCAGTAGTAGGGATTCTTCTCGAGGCGCATGTACTGGCGGAACTTCCATTCCTTGAGAACATAGGCCCCGTTCGAGACGAAGTAATCGGGACGCGTCCAGAGATCGGGGTTCTGTCCCGCGGCCTGCAGGCGTTCGATGACGTGCCGGGGGACCGGCATCGCCGTGTAGAACATCATCACGTGCAGGAAATACGGCAGCGGATTCTCGAGGCGCACCTCCAGCGTGTCGTCGTCGAGGGCGCGCACGCCGACCACCGACGCGTCGGCGATCCCCACTTTCAGCGGCGACGCGGCGCCGGGCAAGGTCTTGCCGTCCAGCGCGGCGATCACCTTGGCCCGATCGGCGGCGGCCGCGTCGCCCTCGGCCTTGAGGAACGCGAAGGCCCAGCCGTGAACGGGGTCGAGCTTCGTGCGGGCGACGGCGGCGTGCGGGGCCAGCAGCGCGTCCAGCGCGGCCGGCGTCAGGTCGGCGGGCACGCCCGCGATCCACAGCGCGCGCTCGCCGAAGGCCTCGGCGTTCTCGATCGGGTACAGGAAGGTGTTGTACTTCGATCCGGTGGCCGGGTTCAGAACGCGCAGCCACGAGTAGACGAAGTCGTGCGCGGTCAGCGCGTGTCCGTCCGACCACTGCGTCGGACGCAGCCAGAACGTGTACCGGCGCCCGCCGTCGGCGACCGCCCAGGTGCGCGCCACGTCGGGCATCGGCTCCAGCGTCTTCGGATGCGGCTGGATCAGCCCCGCGAACGTGGCGGTGGCGATGGTGCCGCCCGCCGAGTCGGAGCACTTGCCGGGATCGATCCACTCCGGTTCGCTGGCGTTGTTGATCCAGATCTCGTCAGGCGGGTGGCGGGGCGTCACGGTGCCGAAGTACCCCGGCGCCGACCGCTGACAGGAGGCGCCGGCCGCCAGCAGCAGCGCGAGCGCCGCCCGGGGCGCGGCACCGGTCGGCGTTCTCAACCGGGGTCGAATCATCTGCTCCGACCGTAACTCCTACCACGATGTGATCAGGTGTTGCCCTTGGCCAGCCGAAAATCGAAGCCGATGCGCGGCGGCTCGTGGGCCGGGTCGCAGCGATAACGGGAAAAATCGGTCACGCCTTCGTCGCGCAGGAAATCCTCGTCGATGAGGGCCTGCCCCGTGAAGGCCCGCGGCTCGCGGGCGAAGATCCGCAGCGCGGCGTCGACCAGGATCTCCGGCGTGCGCCACATGGTCCGATCGCCCAGGTTCCAGTTGATGGTGGCCAGGCTCTCGATCATCGTCGCCGGCCAGAGGGCGTTGCAGGCGACGTTGTCCTCGCGCACCTCGGCGGCCAGGCCGTGCGCGATCAGGGTCATGCCGAACTTGCTGATGGCGTAGGCGATCTTGCCCCCGGCGGCGGCCACGTCGACGGGCGGCGACAGCATCAGGACGTGGCCGAAGCGCTGCGCGCGCATGGCCGGCAGCAGGTGGTGCGTGCAGGCGAAGGCGCCGCGCGCGTTGACGCCCATGACCAGATCGAATTTCTTGAGCGGCGTCTCGGTCAGGCCCTGCCAGTAAAGCGCGCCCGCGTTGTTGATCAGGAAATCGACCCGCCCGAACTTTTCCAGGGCCCCCTTCGCCGCCCGCTCCACCGCCGCGTCGTCGCGCACGTCGAGCGCCAGCGCCAGCGCGCGCCGGCCCAGGGCCTCGATCGCCTGCGCGGTCTCGCCGATGGTCCCCGGGATGCGCGGATCCGGGGCGACGGTCTTGGCCGCCACGACGACGTCGCAGCCGGCGCGCGCCAGGCCCAGCGCCAGCGCCTTACCGACGCCGCGCGAGGCGCCGGACACGAAGGCGACTTTTCCGGTGAGATCGGGGGTGGTCGTCGGCGCCGACATGCGCCTATCCTAGCGGCCGCGCGCGAAGGGCGCGAGGGGAGGACAAGTCATGGCAGCAGCGAGCAACCTGGAAGGCAAGCAGATCGTCGTCACCGGAGGTAACGGCGGATTGGGTCCGGCGGTGCTGCGCGCGCTGGTCGACGCGGGCGCCACCTGCCACGTTCCCACTCGCGGCGACGACGCGCCGGCGATGGAGCGCGTGCGGTTCGTGCCCGGCGTCGATCTCGCCAGCGAGGAGCAGGTGAGCCGGTTCTACGCGGGCCTGCCGCCGCTGTGGGCGTCGGTTCACGTGGCGGGCGGCTTCGCCGCCGCGCCCATCGGCGACACGTCGCTGGAGGCTTTCCGGCGGCAGCTGGATGTCAACCTGGTGACGGCCTTTCTCTGTTGCCGCGAGGCCGTGCACCGCCTGCGCGCGGCCGGCGCCGGGGGGCGCATCGTCAACGTCGGCTCGCGCGCCGCGATCGAGCGCAAGGGCGGAACGATCGCCTACAGCGTGGCGAAGGCCGGGGTGGTGGCGCTGACCGAATGCCTGGCCGACGAGGTCAAGGAAGATGACATCCTGGTCAACGTCGTGTTGCCGTCGATCATCGACACGCCCACCAACCGGCGGGCGATGCCCAACGCCGCCGCCGACTACGTCCGCTGGCCAAAGCCGCCGGAGATCGCGGCCGCCATCGTCTGGCTGTGCAGCCCGGAGAACAAGCTGGTCTCGGGCGCCGCGCTGCCGGTCTACGGCCTCGCCTGAATCAGGACCGCCACCGACGGGAAAACGATAATTGAGTACAACGAATTACAATTCGATGACAATTGCGATCGTAGCTTGGCGGCCATGGAAATTTCGGGGTTGGTGGTCGCCACGTACCTGGTCACCTTGATCCTGCTGGCGGTCTACGGCTTTCATCGTTCGTCGCTCGTCTATCTCTACTACCGTCATCGCGACAAGCACCCGCGCGCCCCCGGCGCCTTCGCTGATCTGCCGGCGGTGACGGTGCAGCTTCCCCTCTACAACGAGATGTACGTCGTCGAGCGGCTGCTCGACAGCGTGGCGGCGAT
>DATKEU010000224.1:0-9833 GCA_035544495.1 Polyangia bacterium
GCGCGTCCTCTTGCCCGCGGATCATCCGGAAGAGGTGTTTCTCGGCACCAACTTCGGCCTGGCGGTCTCGACCGACGGAGGCGCGCACTTCCGCCTGGTCTGCGAGGAGTCGATTGTCACCGGCGGCGAGAACGTCACGCAGTACGTGATGGGGCCGCCGCCGGCCAGCGCGCTTTACGCCCTCTCGCTGAACCAGCTGGCGGTCTCGGTCGACGGCGGTTGCACCTGGTCGGCGGCGAGCGGGACCTGGAACAGCCCCACGTTCACGGATCTTTTTGTCGACCCGACCGACGGCAATCACGTGTTCGCGGTCGCCTCGGCTCTCGCCGGACCGGGATCGTTCGCGTCGTCGCTGTGGGATTCGAAAGACGCGGGCCGGACTTTCACAGGACCGCGGTTCTCGGCCGCCGCGGGCGTGCTCATCACCGGCGTAGAGAGCGCGGCGAGCGATCCAGCCACGGTCTACCTGACCGAGTTCGGCGACACGCCGGCCGGCGTGGTCGCACAGCTGGCGCGTTCCAGCGACGGCGGGACGACGTTTCAGGAGACCAGCCTGCTCGACGCGCTGGGTGTCGGCGAGCCACGCCTGGCCGCCGTCGATCCCAGTGATGCGCGCGTCATCTACTATCGGGTGATCGGCGACAGCAGCGATCGGCTGGCCATCTCGCGCGATGGTGGTCAGACGGCGCACGTGGCCCTTTCGGTGAACGGGTTCATGACGACCTTCCTGCGCCGCAGCGACGGCGCGCTGCTGGTGGGAACTCAGGTTCAAGGCGCCTTCGCCTCGCACGACGGCGGCGAAACCTTCCTGCCCTGGCCCGAGGCGCCCCATCTGCGCGCCCTGGCCGAGCGCGCCGGCGTGCTCTATGCCGCGGCCGACAACGCGGCCGACGGTTACGCCCTCGGCGCCTCGAACGACGGCGGCATGACCTGGACGCCGCTCGTGCGCTTCGCCAACCTGTGCGGCATCGCCAGCTGCGGCGCGACGGTGGCGTCGACCTGCCAGGCGGCCTGGTCCCGGCTGGTGAGTCAGCTCGCCATCACCGGCTGCGCCGACGAGGCCGCGCCCGCGAAGCCCGCCTCCTCGGCCCCGCCGGCGCGGGCCGCCGGCTGCTCACATGCCGAGGGCACCGTCTCGCCGAACCTGTTCGGGATCAGCTGGCTGGTTCTCAGCGTTCTGGCCGGGCGGCGGATCGGGCGGCGCGCAGAGAACCAGCGCGATGCCAATCCCGAGCGGGATCGCGAAGCGCAACCGGGCGCGCCCGGAGATCGGCGCCGCAGAACAGTGGCCAGCACGATCAGCAACGGGAGATAGGCGTCGCCCGCAGCGGCAGCACCGCCGAAAACCCGGCGGGGTGCCGGATCTGCGCGGCGTCAGCGCGCCGCGCGCGACGCGAACACCCCGGCTGTCGGCCCCTGCGTGAACCGCCGGCTTGGCACTGACCCTGCATCGGTCACGGCGAGCGAGCGATAGAGGACGCCAACCGGAGACGGTCAAATGGAATGGATGCTGACGCACAAACCGACGGTTCGTACGGAGACTCTGGTTCATCAGCTCACGGCGCTGGCCCGCGAGATCGATGGCTCGTGCATCACCCTCGCCAGCCCGGCGGCGCGTGTCGAATGGACGATCCTGCGCGAGAAGTGGCCCACTCTGGCTGACGTGCGTGCCGGCCTGGTCTATCTGTCCGACGAGGCGCTGGAGGTGATGATCGTCAAGGTCCGTCGCTTTCACGACATCCTACTCGGGCCGCGCCGCCTCGAACCGCTGCTCGCCGCCGCGTGACCGAGGGGCAATCCGATCGCCGCCGCTCGCGGCACAGCGGGTGCAGATCAGCCCGGATGAGATGAGATGAAGGGAGCAAGACCATGAAGACGTCGAATCACAAAACCCACGAAGGACGGGTGGCTGTCGTCACCGGCGCGCGCCAGGGCCTGGGTCAGGCAATCGCTCTCGCGCTGGCGGAACGCGGGGCCCGCGTGATCGCCACTGATCTGACCGCGCCCGCCGAGACCGCCACGAAGATCGGACCGGCCGCGCGCGCATTCAAGCTGGATGTCTCGAAGGAGGAGGACTGGCGATCGGTCGCCGAGGAGAGCCGCGCCATCGGCGCCGTCGACATCGTGGTCAACAACGCCGGGTTCTTTCCCAACCGGCCGATCGACGAGCTCGATTTTGCGATCTGGCGACAGACGATGTCCACCAACCTGGACGCGCATTTTCTCAGCGCCAAGCACTTCTTGCCCGGCATGCGAAAGAGAAAGTGGGGCCGATTCGTCGGGATATCGTCGAACATGGTCGGCCTGGCCATCCCCGGCATGAGCCATTACATCGCATCGAAGATGGGCATCATCGGATTCATGCGCGGGCTGGCCAACGACGTGGCCGATGACGGCATCACGGCGAACGCGGTCCTTCCGGGCCTGATCAACACGGCGGCCAGCGCCGGGCAAAGCGACGAGCAGAAGCGCGCCACCTGGGGACAGCAAGCGATCAACCGCCTGGGCGACCCTGCCGATATCACCGGCGCGATCCTCTTCCTGACCAGCGACGACGCGGCATTCATCACCGGCCAGGCGATCGTCGTCGACGGCGGCCAGTATCGGGTCGGATGACGGCGCCAAGCTCCAGAGCCTGAATCCGGTCGCGGCGCCATTTCCGGAAGCCGCTTCGGTCCCGATCGCGTCTTGCGGGCGACGGTGGCCGGCGGCCAGCGCGCGGTCTAACCTTTGACCGGATGCTTGCTTCGTTGTTGCGGACTTTGACGTCATCTCTCGCCGGAACTGTCGAGGCGCGGGCCAGCGCGGTCAGCCTCCCCGGCGACGCCGCGCCGCCCGGCTGGCGAGCCGAGCTGGTCTCCCGTCTTCTTCCCCGCCTGGTGTCGGCGCTGGAGGAACGCCGCCCCGACGCGCCGAACGAGCCGCCCGGCGACGTCGAGCGACACGTCGAAACCGTGCGCTTGCTGAGAGACGCCGTCTATGAGGCGATCGACACCCGCGCCCCCGACGTGTCGCCGCGCCAGCTGCGCTTCGTGGCCGACTGGTTCGCTGCCGAGATCGAGCGGTCGCTGCGGATCCAGAACCTTCAATACGCGGCGCTCCTCGATTCGATCCCCGACCACCTGTTCATGCACGACGTGGATTTCCGGATCTCGATCGTGAACCGGGCCTACACCGACGGATTGCGCGCGGCGGGGCTGGGTCCGGGCCGCATCATCGGCCGCCGCTTGATCGACGAGATGGATCTGCCCGACCCGTTCAAGCAGTACATCCGGGGCGTGGTCGGGCGCGTGGCCCAGGGCGAGTCCGTGACCCAGGAGTTTCAGGCGCCGCCCCGCCTCGGCGGTCACTGGCGCGAGCATCACTGCATCCCGGTCCACGACGCCGAGGGGCGGGTGACCGGGGTGGCCGTCTCCAGCCGCGATATCCACGCCCGCAAGCTGGCCGAGGCGCGGCTGCAGCTCCTCTCGCGGATCGGCGCCCTGGCCGCCACCGGCAGCTACGACGAGCTGGTTGGCGGGCTGGCGCACCTGTCGATCCCCGAGCTGGCCGACTGGTGCGTCGTCGATGTCGTCGAGGACTGCCGCGTCCGGCGGCGAATCGTGGCACACCGGGATCCGGCGGCCCAGGCAGCCGCCGAGGATATCCTCCGACTGGCGCCCGCCGGCGGCGCCGCGCCAGCGGTCGATCGCGATCGCCTGTGCAGCGAGCCGCGCGTGATCGAGGATCTCGACGGTCCCGAGCTACGCGAATGCGATCCGCAGCTCGGCGAGCTGGCGGGGCGCCTGGGCGTCAACACCGCGATCCGCGTTCCGGTGCCCGTGCTGGGCGGCCTCGCCGCGATGGTGACGTTCGTGTTCGCGCCGGAGTGGATCCGGCGGCACGGCCCCGAGGATCTGGAGCTGGCCCGCGAAGTGGCCCGCCGCGCGGCCCAGGCGATGGAGAACGCGCGGCTGCAGGACAAGCTGCGCCAGAGCGAGGCGCGCTTCCGCGTGGCGCTCTCGCGGGCCAACATCTCCGTCTTCGAGCAGGACAGCGATCTGCGCTTCCGCTGGAGCTACAACTCGCCGTTCGTCGCCGACGACGGCCTGGTCGTCGGCAAGACCGTGGGCCAGTTCATGCCGCCGGACGCGGCCTGCCGGATGGAGGCCTGGGAGCGGCAGGTGCTGGAGACCGGCGAGGGAGCGCGCCTGGAGATCGACTTCGACCTCGCGGGCGAACGCCGCCATTTCCTGGCCAACTGCGAGCCGATCCGCGGCCCGCGCGGCATCGCCGGCGTCACCGGGGCCATCGTCGACATCACCGAGACGAAGCGGGCGCAGGAGGCGCTGGCGCAGGCCGTCGCCTTCCGCGAGCGCCTGATCGGCATTCTGGGCCACGACCTGCGCAACCCGCTCAGCGCCGTGCTGGCGCTGGCGCGCCTGCTGCGCGAGCACAGCGGCATCCCCGATCGGGCCCGCGTGGGCCTGGATCGCATCGTCCAGTCGGCGGCGCGCATGAACGAGATGATCGGCACCATCCTCGACTTCACCAGCGTGCGCTTCCGCGGCGAGGTGCCGCTGGCGCGAGAGACGGTCGCGCTCGACACGGTGGCCAGCTCCATCGTGGACGAGCTGCGCGCGGCTCACCCGGAGCGGACCATCGAGATTGCCAGCGACGGCGACCTGCGCGGGCGATGGGACGGCGGGCGACTGGGCCAGGTGCTGTCCAACCTGGTGGCGAACGCGCTCAGCCACGGGACGCGCGAAGCGCCGGTGCGCGTGCTGCTGTCCCGCGACGACGGAGGCGCGATCCTGGCCGTGACCAACCGCGGACCCGCCATCCCCGCCGAATTGAAGGAGCGCCTCTTCGAACCTTTCTGGCAAGGCCCCCGCGACGGCGCGCCGCCGCCGAATGGGCTCGGCCTGGGGCTCTTCATCACGCGCGAGATCGTGCGCGCCCACGGCGGCAGCATCGACGTGCGCTGCGACGGAGGCTCGACGACGTTCACCGTGCGCCTGCCGGTCGAGGGCCCCGCCGCCGATCGCCCGCCCTGCTGAGCGCGGACGCGCGCCGGCATGACGCGATCAACCTATTGAGGTGATCCGTTGACCGATGTCCGGCTCGGGCGACCACTAACTCAAGGGGGCACAATGAAAGCGTCTTGCGCGATCAATTGGATTCCCAGCGCGCTGTTGTGGGCGGCCGCCGTCTCGCTGTCGGGGTCTGGCTGCGGGTCGGGTAACGGCGCCGCCGCCGACGCCACGACCGGTCAACCGAACCCCGGCCCCGACAGCGCGGCCGGGACCGGGGGCACCACGACCGTACCCGCCGGCACGGACAGCGGAGCATCCGGTGGCGGCGGTCCGGCGACCGGCGGCGCGGGAGGCGGCCAGAACGGGGACAGCGGCAGCGGCGGCGCGATGCAACCGGCGAGCGGCAATCTCACGGTCAGCGCCGGCACCCTGGCGCGCGACCACACCATCGTCACCTTCTCCCTGCCCGGCAGCGCGGGGAAGACGCTGGCCCTTCGCGACGCGCAGGGAGCCACGCTGCCACTGCAGGTGGACATGGACGGCGTCGCGACGTTCGTGCTCCCCTCGCTGGCGGCCGGACAAGACGCGCACTACGCGATCGTCGACCCGGCGAGCCCGCCCAGCCCGATCATCACCACCACACCCGAGGCCAACGGCGTTCGCATCAAGAACGGCGACAGCGATCTCTTGCGATTCCAGACCGTGGGACAGCTGCCCGCCGGCGCGGGTCAGCAGTACCTGCGCGGTGGATACATCTACCCGTTTTACACCCCCTCGGGTGGCATCCCGACCGACGACTATCCGCCCAGCCACCCTCACCAGCATGGCATCTGGGACGCCTGGCTCAGCGCCACGTTCGCCGGCCACACGATCAATTTCTGGGACTTCACCGGCGGCGCGCGCGGCAAGGTCGACTTCCAGGCGCTGGACGGCATGTGGCAGGGTCCGGTCCACGGCGGCGTGCGCGCGCGCCTGGCGCACATCGACCTTTCCGGGGGCCAGGGTGTCACCGCCCTCAACGAGCAATGGATGATCACCGCGTACCACACGCACGATGGGGCCGCGCCGTATTTCGTCTTCGATCTGACGTCGACCCAGGAGGCGGCGACCGCCCAGCCGTTCGTCGTCAACCAGACCACGTACAGCGGCTTCGGCGTGCGCGGCGCCCGACCGTGGGTCGGCGGCGGGGGCGTGACCTACCTCAGCTCGGAGGGGCTGGCCCGCGGACCGGGCGACAACACGCCGTCGCGATGGACGTACCTCGGCGGCATGGTCAACGGCAAGGTCGTCGGTTCGGTGATGATGGGGCATCCCCAGAATTTCCGCGCGCCGCAGAAGGTGCGGTTCAACCCGACGGAGCCCTACTGGGCGTTCGCGCCCATGCGCGACGGGTCGTTCACGATCGCGACCGGCCAGCCGCTCAACAGCCGATTTCGGGTTCTGACCTTCGATGGCCCTCCCGATCGCGCCCTCATCGATCGGTTGTGGTCGGACTTCGCAACGCCGCCCGCCGTGCACGTCGAGTAGCGACGCCGGGCGGCCGCCGCGCGACGGCGAGCGCTCGTAATTTTTCGACAGACGCGCTATTGGATGGCGCGACGACATGAACGGGCGCGACCTGCAACGATTGCTGGCTGACGTCTTCGCGGCGACGACGGCGCGTCTCGACGGCGAGTCGCTCGTCCGCCGCGCAGTCGGCGAGCAGCCGTCGCTGGCGGACGCGTCGCACGTCCTGGCGGTGGGCAAGGTGGCCCTGCCCATGTGGCGCGGGCTCTCTGCCAGAGGCGACGGCGGAGATGCCGTGGCGGTGGTGCCTGCCCCGCTGGTCCCCGCCGAACCCGTTCCCGGCCTGCGCGTGCTGCCCGCCGATCACCCGCAGCCGACAGAGCGCAGCGTGGCGGCGGCCAGGGCCGTCGCGGCGTTCGTCGCCTCGGTGCACGGCGACGGCCCGCGCCTCCTGGTGCTGCTGTCCGGAGGCAGCTCGTCGCTGATGTGCGCGCCCGCAGACGGCCTGTCGCTGGCCGACAAGCGCGCCGCGGTCGCGGCGGTGGCCGCGGCCGGCGCCACCATCGCGGAGCTGAACACCGTGCGCAAGCACCTGTCGGCGATCAAGGGCGGCCGTCTGGGCGCGGTCGCGCGCGTTCCGGTCGACGTGCTCGCATTGTCAGACGTGATCGGCGACGACGCGGCGGTGATCGGCTCGGGCCCATTTTCACCCGATCCGTCGACGTTCGCCGCCGCGCAGGCGGTGATCGCCCGCCTCGGCGCGAAGGTGCCCGCCGCCGTGGAGGCGCACCTGGCCGCCGGCGCGCGCGGCGCCGTGGAGGAGACGCCCAAGCCGGGCGATGCGCGCCTGGCCCGTGTCCGCTATCGCATCATCGCCGGGCCCGACCACGCGCGCGCCGAAGCTCGCCGGCAGGTCGAGGCGGCCGGCTTCGCCGCGGGCGAAATCGGCGATTTGCCCGCGAACACGGAGATGTCCGTCGAAGCGCTGGCCGCGGTCGTCGTCGAGACGGCGCGCGCGGCCCTGGGCGCCGCGCCGGCACGCCCGCGCGTCTTCGTCGGCAACGGCGAGCCCACGATCAAGGTGGCCGGTGACGGGCGCGGCGGGCGGGCGACCCACCTTGGGTTGCTGGTCGCCCGGGGCCTGGCGACGCTGCCGGCGCCCGATCGCGCGCGCGTCGCCTTCCTGGCCGGCGGCACCGACGATCGCGACGGCAACAGCGACGTGTCCGGCGCCCTCGTCGACGGGAATTCTTGGGTACGTGCCGTCGACAGTGGCCTGGACCCGCAACGGGCGCTCGACCGCTGCGACAGCGCCACCCTGCTGGCCACGCTGGGCGCCACCATCCGGGGCCCCGGAACGTCGAACATGCTCGATCTGCACCTCCTGGCGGTGGCCTGAAGCTCGAGGTCCCACGCGTTCACGACTGTTCGTGCTGCGATTCACGATCGGGTTGGCGGCGGCCGGCGCCGGAGCGGCGGCGTCCGACGTGCGTGCCGGACTACCTGGCGTACGAACCCGATGTCGATCGAGTATCCCTTCATCGAGACCATGATGGCCGAGGCCAGCGCGAGATACTGCATCGACCTTCACCGCGTCTTCATCGCCGGCCACAGCAGCAGAGCCTGGTCTCTGGACGCACAATCACGACGACAACCTGAATCCATGTGCCGGAACAGTCAGGGCGATCACCGGGGCACTGAAGGCGAACCGATGCACCGACACTGATCCAATGACACGAGGGAATCAGTTCTGGGCGGCGGCCTGGCAGTTCTTCATGTCGCTCTGAGTATCAAGCGAACACGCAGCGGCATGATCCGCCGCGGAACCCACGACGGTCACGATTCTGGGAAGTGCTGACCACTGGACGACGGCCGCATTGACTGACCGCGACGAATAAATCCTGGCGCGCGGAAGATTCTGACCGACCACGAACCCTAACCAGATTGCATCCCGGTTGGCGGTACGAACAGGCGTGCCACTGTCGCCGGCGCTGACGGCACCCGCGAGAGTGCGTGGGCCGTCTTGCGATCAGCACGCCCCAAGAGGAGATCAACGATGGGCAACAAGCGGTATATCCCATTATATGCAATCTGCTTGGCTCTTTTTGCACACTGCGGCGGCAGCAGCAACACCAACAGCAACGGCGGCTCCGGAGGTTCATTGACGGGCTCGGGGGGGACCCTCGGTGGCAGCGGCGGCGACGTCGGCACCGGAGGAGCGCCGGGCAGCGGCGGAATGATGACTGAAAGCACGGGTGGAGCGCCCGGCACGGGCGGAGCGACGGACATGCCGGACGCAAGCGACGACACGGGCGAAGGAACGCCGATGGACGCCGCGCCCGAAGCGCCAACCTCGGCTGCCATGTGCGCCGCGACGCCGGCGATGACCGATCCGGCCCTGGACGCCGCTGCCTTCTGTCAGGAGCTTGCCGCCACCTGCAAGGCGCATTACATGGCGGCGTTCAACACCGCGGCCAAGTGCATGACCGCCTACGCGAAGGTCAAGAACGCCGTATGCTCTTCGTATCACCTCTGCTTGGCCGCCGCGAATCCGAAGGTGAATCTGGCGGCGAACTGCAACTCGGCGCAGGGTGCCGCTCCCTGCAACAAATGACCGCCCAGATCTGAACACGATACGACAGCAACTTGCCGCCTCGGGCAGGGGCTTCCCGAATCATCGGGTTGCCCCTGTTCTCGTTGTTTGCGCCGTCGCGTGAACAGACGACGACCCGATTTCCTTTTGGACGGTCGCCGGAATTTTGGCAATTCGCGAATTGACGAGTGTCAGTGCGACGAATTTGGTCTGAGCTAAAAAACAACGCGCTCACCCAAATCAACGAATGGTATATCGATTAGCCTTGAATCGCCGGCGCGTCTTCGCCACAGTGGAACCGAGAGGCCAAGCCGCCGCGGTTCGGCGTCGGAAGACCGATCGCTCCCGGCCCTTTCTGGAGGTGAACTCATGAGACTCGGCCTCGTTGCATCATGGACGGTGCGGATCGCTCTGGCCCTGACCCTCGTCAATGGCTGCGCCAGCGACAGCAGCCCCGCGCCGATCGCCGGCGCTGGCGGCAGCGGCAGCGGTGGCGCCAGCGCGGGCGGGGGCTCTGGTGGAGCCTCCCAGAACGCGGCGCCCCCCACCGGCACCGGTGGCTCCACGACCATTCCCGCCAGCGACGCGAGTGATGTCGTCTCGCCACCGCCGCCCGATGCCGCGCCCGAGGCACCACCCGCTGTCGTGAACCCGCCCGACTCGGTCGTGTGGAACATCGACAACACGAAGATGATCGGTGGTCTGGCGGTGACCAAGGT
>DATKEU010000225.1:0-2146 GCA_035544495.1 Polyangia bacterium
CACGTCGAGCGGGTTCGACACGACGATGACGTAGGCGTCGGGGCACTTCGACTTCAAGTTCTCGCCGACGTTGCGGATGATCTTGAGGTTGATGCTCAGCAGATCGTCGCGCGACATGCCCGGCTTGCGCGGCACGCCCGCCGTGACGATGACGACGTCGGCGCCGGCGCAGTCGTCCCAGCTGGAGCTGCCGGTGATGCGGGCGTCCGCGCCCAGCACAGCGCCGTTCTGCTCCAGATCCAGCGCCTTGCCCTGCGCCACGCCGACCTTCTCCGGGATGTCGAAGAGGACGACGTCGCCGAGCTCGCGGCGGGCGGCCAGCGCGGCCAGCTCGCCGCCGATGTTACCGGCGCCGATGAGAGCGATCTTGTTCCGACGGGGCATGGGGCAGCTCCTGCTAGAGGTTTCCGATGATGGCGTCGCCAAAGGCCGAGCAGGCGACTTCTTTAGCACCCTCCATCAACCGCGCGAAGTCGTAGGTGACGATTTTCTGCGCGATGGTCTTCTCCAGCGCCGCCACGACGCGCGTCGCCGCGCCCGTCCAGCCCAGGTGCTCGAGCAGCATGACGCCCGACAGGATCACCGAGCCCGGGTTCACCTTGTCCAGGTTGGCGTACTTGGGCGCCGTGCCGTGCGTGGCCTCGAAGACGGCGTGGCCCGTCACATAGTTGATGTTGCCGCCGGGCGCGATGCCGATGCCGCCCACCTGCGCCGCCAGCGCATCGCTGAGGTAGTCGCCGTTCAGGTTCAGCGTGGCGATGACGTCGAAGTCCTCCGGGCGAGTCAGTACCTGTTGCAGCGTGATGTCGGCGATCGCGTCCTTGACCAGCACCTGCCCCGCGGGCGGCTTGCCGCCACAGTCGTCCCAGCCGACCGCGCGCCCGGCGTAGTCACGCTTGACCAGCGCATAGCCCCAGTCGCGAAAGGCGCCCTCGGTGAACTTCATGATGTTCCCCTTGTGCACCAGCGTGACGCTCTTGCGCTTGTGCCGGAGGGCGTAGTCAAGCGCGGCGCGGATCAGGCGCTCGCTCCCCTCGCGCGAGACCGGCTTGATGCCGATGCCCGACGTCGCGGGGAAGCGGATCTTCTTGACCCCCATCTCCGTCTGCAGGAAGGCGATCACCTTCTTCGCCTCGGGCGTCTCGGCCGCCCACTCGATGCCGGCATAGATGTCCTCCGTGTTCTCGCGGAAGATCACCATGTTCACCTTCTCCGGGTGCTTGACCGGCGAGGGGACGCCGGTGAAGTACTGCACCGGGCGCAAGCAGACGTAAAGGTCGAGGATCTGGCGGATGGCGACGTTCAGCGAGCGGATGCCGCCACCGATCGGCGTGGTCAGCGGCCCCTTGATGCCGACGTAGTATTTCTTGAACGCCTCCAGCGTCTCGTCGGGCAGCCAGGTGTCGAACATCGTCTTCGACTTCTCACCCGCATAGACCTCGGCCCAGGCGATGCGCTTCTTGCCGCCGAACTCCTTGTTGACGGCGGCGTCCAGCACGCGCACCGACGCCCGCCAGATGTCGGGGCCGGTGCCGTCGCCTTCGATGAACGGGATGATGGGGCGATCGGGAACCTCCAGACGACCGTCGGACAGCACCGTGATCGGTTGTCCCCCGGCCGGAATGTCGAGCGTCGGGCTTACCATGGGCGTGATTTACGAATACCGCCACCCCCCGGCGCAAGCGAAATCGCGCGTCGCGCGCCGTGCGCGTTGTGCGTGCCCTGGCGACAGAGCCGCCTGCCCGCCGCGATGATCGCGACGGCTCTCAGCGCGCGGGCGGCCCGAGGCGTTCGTCGGCCAGAAACGAATCGTCCGTCAACGAGAGCAGAAAAGCGGCGAGATCCTGCTTTTCCGCCGGCGAGAGGCCGAGCGGGGCGATCTGGGGATCCGTGCCCGGATACCCGCGCCCCCCGCGGTCGTACTGGTCGATGACCGCCTCCAGCGTCGGCACCGATCCGTCGTGCATGTAGGGCGCGGTGACCGCGACGTTCCGCAGCCCCGGAACCTTGAACTTACCCAGATCGCCGGGGCGCCCGGTGATCGCCTGTCGCCCCGGATCGCCGCCGTCGACAAAGGAGCCGTCGTTGAAGAAGCCGTCGTTGGTCAGCGCGCCCGGCGGGTGACAGTGAAAGCAGGCCGCGCGCT
>DATKEU010000226.1:0-6907 GCA_035544495.1 Polyangia bacterium
GCGGAAAGCCGCGCGTGTCGACTTATACGTCGGTCCCCTTCCACGTCGCCTGGGCCGAGATGCAGTCGGGCATCGACCTCACGCCTTGCCATGACGACAAGGGCTGGAACCCCGGCCCCGACTGCAAGGGACGCCCGATCAATCCCGGCACGGGCGTGGGAACCTGGGCGAACTCGTGCGCGGGGCAGACGTTGATGGTGATCCCGACCTGCGGCGGCGACGGCGGCGTGCCGATGGCCGACGCCGCGCCGATGCCGATGGCCGACGCCGGCGCGACGGACATCGGCGGCGCGCCCGACAGCGGGAAGCCAGCCACGATCGCCGACGCTGGCCAGGACAGCGGTCCCGGAATGACCTCCGGCATGCCGCCCGTGATGCGGGCCGATGGCGGCGCCGCCGCCGACGGTGGACCGTCGAAGCCGCCCGGCGCGACCAGTTCGGATTTCGACAACGGCTGCGCTTGCAACGCCGCCAGCTCCGGCGCCCCGCCTCTGGCCGGCGCTCTGCTGTTGCTTGGCTTGATGATGACGTCGCGCCGACGCCGCGGTTCGCGACGCTGAAGCGCTACCACTCGACGCGGGCGGCGTCGGTCTCGACCTTGGGCTCGAACGTCAGCTCGTACGTCTTCTCCGTGCCCTTGAGGGTCAGCGCCGTGCGGTAGCGGACCTGAATCCCGATCTTCTTGTCGCGGGTGATGGTCACCTCGGCCTTGGGATCGGTGACGCCGAGGCGCTTGATGGCGTCGGCCAGCTCGTCGTGGATGCGGGCGATCCCCTCGGTGGACGTCGGTTCGGGCAGAAGGTTCGCCTTGTAGGCGCGCGGGAGGGCTTCGCCGATCTCGTTCTTGACGTTGGCGTTGACGGCGATCAGCGGCCAGGCGCTGATCCCCAGCCAGACGCCGAGGCCGATCACCACGACCAGCGTGATCGACACGGTGTTGATGCGCCTCGGCTGCTTGTAGGTGGTCGCCACGCGACCTCAGGCTAACGGCGGTCCGCGCCAGCGTCAAAAGATGTCGCGGCCGGCGCGGCGGCGGTGTTCGCCGGCTGGCTGGAGGCGACCTGCGAGGCGGTGCGCAGCTCGCGGCCGGCGCGGCTGCGCAAGCACCCGAGGCCGATCAGGACCTGGCAGCCGAAGGCGATGAACTGTCCGACCAGGCTGGCCGCCAGCACCGCCGCGTCCTGCCCGCTGCGATCGCCCGGCGCATAGCGCGAGAAGAAGAACATCATCATCGCCTGCGACGTCCCCAGGCCCTGCACGGAGATCGGCAGCACCGAGACGAAGAAGACCACCGGCAGGCAGACGATCGCCTGCGCGATCGGAACCGCGACGCCGAAGGCGCGCAGCATGGTCGTCTGAAACGCGACCAGCGCCGCGATGTGCGGCAGGCGCACCGCCAGCGCCTTCAGGTGGCCGCGCAGGCCGGCCGACAGCAGCACGTCGAAGATGGGCCGCCCCGCCAGCCAGCGCGGCTTCGCGATCACCACGCCGACGTAGATCGCCAGCCCCGCGTATGCGACGGCGATGATCACCCCCAGGCTGTGCGGGGCGTCGGGCGCCGCCAGCAGGCCGCCGCTGGCCAAAAACAACAAGGCCAGCATGTTGACGCCCATGATCAGCAGCACCGTGGCCACGCCGCGCAGGATGGGCACGCCCTTGGCGCGGTTGACGAAGTAGACGATCGCGCCTTGCCCGACGTTGTAGTTGATCGCCGCCAAGAGGTACGTCGCCCCGCGCACGAGGAGGATCTGGCCGAAGGAAAACCGCGCCAGGAACCAGCCGAACGTCTTCCACATCGCGAACGAATCGGCGGCGTAGATGCAGCCAAACAGCAGCAGCCCGACCGGCAGCGTCCAGGGGGCCGCCGCCCGCGCCGCGGTCCAGACCTGCGAGAACGGCGTGCGCCAGAAGAGATACGCCAGGATCCCGACGGTGACGATCCAGGCCGCCGCCTTCAGCACTTTGCCGCGCATGGAAACGCGTTGACTACCACGAACGCACGGCTCGTGCGCGGGAGAACCCGGGCCGGGTCAGAACCCGCGCAGGGCGTTGTACACGGCGGCGAGGGCGCCGCCCGAGAGCGCGGCGATGAGCGTCGCCATCGCCAGGCGCAGGCGGCGGGACGACAGCGGGCGCGTCTTCGCCGCGCGGGGGCGGTGTTCGTCGCCGCGCGCCGCCGCCACACCGGCCGCCACGCCCTCGGTGGCCAGCGCGATGAAGCGGTTGGGGCTCTTGCAGTGCTCCAGGGCGGCCCCCATCTCGGCGACGGTGGTGTAGCGCCGCTCGGGATCCTTCTCCAGGGCGCGCAGCACGGCGGCGTCGACGTCGGCGGCGATGTCCAGGTCCGGACGCCGCTGGCGCAGCGGCAGCGGCGGCTCCTGGACGTGCTTGCTGATCACGTCGACGGCCGAGCGCCCGTCGAACGGCGGTGCGCCGGCCAGCATCTCGTACAGCATGCAGCCGAACGAATAGATGTCGGCGCGGTGATCGACCGGCTGCGCCTGCACCAGCTCGGGCGCCACGTAGGGCGGGGCGCTGCACAGTCGCCCCGAGCCAGTCTCGCCCTCCTCCAGCGCGGCGCTGGTCAGCTGGGCGACGCCGAAGTTCAACAGCTTGACGAACTCGCGCGTCCCGTTGCGCGCGGTGAGAAAGACGTTCTCCGGCTTCAGGTCGCGGTGGAAAATTCGATGTTCGTGCACCGGGTCCAGCGCAGCCGCGATCTGGCGGGCGATGGACTTGGCGCGCGCCCACGGCAGCGGCCCCTCGCGTCCCAGCAGGGCGCGGAGGTTCTCCCCCTCCAGGTACTCGGTGGCGACGAAGACGAAATCCTCGGGCGACTGGCCGCAACAGAGGATCTCGACGATGTTCTCGTGCCCGATGCGCGCCAGCGTGCGCGCGTCGTCGAGAAAGGTCCGCAGCACGTCCGGACGCCGCACCTCCGGCAAGATGATCTTGAGGGCGACGTTGCGGTTCACCAGCAGGTGCTCGGCCAGGTACAGCCCGGCCAGACCGGGTTCACCCAGCTTCCGCACGATGCGGTAGCGATCGGAGACCACACGTCCAATCAGCGAGTCGGGGGTCCGGGTCAAAGGCGGCTGTCGGTGCTGCATGCGCGGCCTCCCCTTTGCGCAGTCGCGGCGGGGAAGTGAACTTAGTGCGAAACGAGTCTGGCGCGCAAGCCAGAGTTTCCCGAAAAAAGACCGGCGCGCCGGCCCGAGGGTGCGGCCGGTGGGGCGCGGTCGATTCGACGGGCATTGGGTCAATCGCACGAAGCGATTTTCGAATCGACAGATGATCGAGAGCTCGCGCGAGACGACCGCGCGAGATTGATCGATCAGAAGCGCCAGCGCGCCGTCAGTCCCACCCGCGTCCCGTCGCTCGGCGAGGGAGCGATGAGAAAGAACACCGCACCGGTGACGGCGGCGGCGCCGCCGATGCCGTACATGATCTTCGACAGCAGGTTCGCGGAGGCGACGCTGTCTGCCTTCGAATCGCACGAGCCGTCGCCCGCGCCGCCCGTGCAGCCGTTGTTCTTCTTGGCGTCGTCGTACAGCGAGCGGGCGTGGACCAGCTCCAGCGTGCCGCCCGCGACCAGGGCGGCGGCGGCGATCAGCGTGATGATGCCGGCGGTGCGCAGGCGGCTCCCCCCGCTGGAGGTGGCGGGCGGTGGCGGCGTGGTGACCAGCGGCGGCATTTGCGCGCCGCCCGTGGATGGGTAGGTCGGCGGCGCGGTCAGGTCGGGCGCCGGCTGCGGTGGCACCGCGCCCGTCGGATCGGTGCTGGCCGCGGGCGGCGGCCAGGCCGGCGCCGGATACCCGGGCGTGGCGGGGATCGGGACGGCGGGGGGCGCCGCGGGCGCCGGCGCGCTGGCCGGCGGGAGCGACGCGGGCGCCGCCGCGGGCGCGGGCGCGGGCGTGGTCGGGGCGGGCGTGCTGTTCTTGCGCGCGGTCTCGATCTCGGCGATGAAGCCCTGCACCTCGCGCCGCTCCTCGGGGGACAGGCGCCTGGCCTGGCGCAGGTACTCGCGGAACGATTCGATGGCGCGATCGTCCTGGCGCAGCTTCTGCTGGCAGCGGCCGATGTTGCGCAGGTACTCGGGCCGGCCGTCGCTCTGGACGTAGAGGTCCAGGTAGATCGACAGCGCCTCCTCGTAGCGGCCCATGACGAAGGCCTTCGCGGCGGCCTCGCCGCGGGCCTGGCGCTCGGCGGCCGTCGACGGCGCCGGAGCGGGCGCGGCGGGCGGCTCGGCGCGCGCCGGAGCGGCGGCGAGCGACATCGCCGCCATCAGCAGCAACGGGACGAGCGTCTTCGATTTCGATGGGAGTGGGCTGGGCATCAGAGTCACAGCTTGATGATGTGTTCCTCGCCACCCGGACGGGGCGTGGCGCCGGCGGGATTCTTCTCCAGGCGCACCGTCGAGGCGCCGTCTTTTTGCAGCGGCAGCGAGAGCGCGCGCGGCAGGTAACCGCGCTTTTCGATCCGCACCTTCAGCTCGCCGTCGCGGCGGGGCAGGCGCGTGTGCAGCGGTGTCAGGCCCAGCAGGCGGCCGTCGTCGGCGTCGACCACGCGCGCTCCCGGCGGCGCGCTGTCGATCGCCACGCCAACCACCGCGCCGACGTCGTCCGGCGCGCGGTTGGGCGGAGCTTTCGCGGGGCCCGGCGCCGGCGCCGTCGAGGGCGGCGCGACGACAGCGGCGGGGCGGGGCGGCTCGGCGGCCGGCGCGGCGACGGGATCGCGCGCGGATGACGGCGAGGGCGGGCGCTGGCCCCCGCGCCCGTAAAGCCACAGCCCGCCGCCCGCCAGCGCGACAAACACCGTCGCCGCGGCGATCGCGGGCCCGGCGCGGCGCCGGGGAACGTCGTCGGTCACAACCTCCAGCGCCGATGCCGACGCGGACAGCGTGGTCGGCCCGCTGCCGAAGACCCGCGTCTCCGACGGCGCCTTCCAGGGTTGCGGCGTCTCGGGCGAGGCGGGGACGGCGGGGCCGGTCGCCGCCGCGAGCAGCGCCTTCTGCAGATTGCCCATGCTGGCGAAGCGATCAGCCGGCTTCTTCTCCAGCGCCTGGTGAATCACCGCCGCCAGCGCCGGACCGACGTCGGGGCTGTCGCCGTCGAGCGGGGGCGCCGGCCGGTTCATGTGCATGTCGAACAGCTCGCCCAGGCCGTCGGAGGTGAACGGCGGTCTGCCGGTCACCATCTGGTAGAGGATGAGACCCAGCGAGTAGACGTCGCTGCGCCCGTCGATCTCCTTGTTGCCGCGACACTGCTCGGGCGACATGTAGACGGGCGTTCCCATCAGCATGCCGGTCTGCGTGCGCATGCCGCCCGCCGCCGCCAGGCTGCCGAGCTTGGCGATGCCGAAGTCCAGCACCTTCACGCGCCGTCCGCCCGGCACGCCGGGATCGGGGACGACGAACAGGTTGTCGGGCTTGAGATCGCGGTGGACGATGCCGGCGGCATGCGCGGCCGCCAGCACCGACGCCGCCTGGGCGCCGAGATCGATCACCTCCGCCGCCGGCAGCCGCTCGCGCCGCGCCAGCAAGGCGCTCAGCGTCTCGCCCTCGAGCAGCTCCATGATCAGCCAGGGCGAGCCGTCGGACATGGTGCCGCAGTCGTAGATCTGCACGATGCCGGGGTGCCGGATCTCGTTGGTGGCGCGCGCCTCGTTGAAGAAGCGGCGGATGACCTCCTGGTTGCGCGACAGCTCGGGCCGCAGCACCTTGACGGCCGCGCGACGGTGCATCGACGCGTGCACCGCCTCGTACACGACGCCCATGCCTCCCTCGCCCAGCGGGCGCAGGAGGCGATAGTTGCCGATGGTCTTTTCCGTCATGTCCATCTCGGTCACGGCGGGCAGTCGGTGGCCAGGACGTTGGAGCAGACGCCCCCGACGCAGACGAACGGGAAGCGGCAGAACGGGCCGCCCGCGGCGCAGGCCTGGTTATCGCCGCCGCTGGCGATGCAGGCCCCGCCCATGGCCGGGCAGGCGCCGTTGTCGCCGCAGTAATTGATGGTGCCGTCGGCCGCACCGGAGTTGCACGTCGCCGCGGCGTTGGCGGTGCCGCACCTTTGCGTCGTGAAATCGCACAGCACGCCGTTGCGCTCGTCGCAGTCTTCGTGATCGGCGCAGGCGGTGCCGACCGCGCCCGGGGCCGCGCAGATCGTCGCCCGGCAGGAGAGCGATTCGCGACAGGGCGCGGTCTTGGCGTCGCAGGCCAACCCGACATCGCGCGGGGCGACACACTGCATGTTGCCGCCGCAGATCAAGCCGACCACGCAGTCGCTGTCGCTCAGACAGGCTCCCCCGGCGGTCAGGCGCGGGGCGCACTGGCCGCAGGCGGGGAAGGCGGCGCTATTGCAGCGCAGGTTGGCGCCGCACTGGTCGCCGCTGCGGCAACCCTGGCCCGCGGCGCGCGTGCCCGGGTGCACGCAGGCGGGCGGCGTCAGGCCGTCGTCGAAATCGGCGCAGCTTTGGTTGCCGTACCCGACGGCGCAGGCGCTGACGGCGGCGATCGTCCATCCCGTGCTGGAGAGCGCGTTCACCGACTGCGCGAACAGCTTGACGCGCGCCTGACAGACGGCGAGGGAGCCGTAGATGCCGATCACCCGGCGCGGCGCGCAGGCCTGCAGCCGGTTGCAGACGGCCTGGGCGTACGCGGTCAGCGCGGCGTCCAGCGAGACGCCGCCGCTGCCGCCGGTGTCGGGGGCGCCGGCGTCGGGGGTGCCGTTGTCCGGCGTCCGGCACGCCACCGGCGTCGGCAGCGTGCAGGTGTGGCTGACCGTCGAGCAGAAGGCCGGCCAGATGCAGCGCGGGCCCTTGTCGTCGTCGCAGGGCTGCCCCTCGCCGGTGGCCGGGGTGCAGGTGCCGGCGTTCGAATCGCACAGTCCCTCGGCGTTGCAGTAGCGGA
>DATKEU010000227.1:0-17533 GCA_035544495.1 Polyangia bacterium
ATCCATGGCCGACGGCCTGACCGAGGTGCTCGCGGCGCGGGGGATCGCGGCGCGATTCCGGCGGACAGCGCCCGGGCTGTGGGTCGACGCGCCGGACGGCGAACCGGCGGCGAAGATCTGCGCGTTCGGCGTTCACGTGCAGCGCCGGGTGTCCATCCACGGCTTCGCCCTCAATGTCGCCACCGATCTCGACGCCTTTCGCTTGATCGTTCCCTGCGGTCTGCCGGGCGCGCCGGTGACGTCGATGCAGCGTCTCGGTGTCACGCCGCCGTCGCTGGAGACCCTGGCCGTGGAGGTCGCGCGCGCGTTCGCCTGGACGTTCGAGACCTCGTTCGAGCGCGCGCCGGCCGCGTCGCTCGGCGCGCGCGACGCTGGCGTCGAAGCTGGCGCGCACGCCATCGCGCCTTAATTTTGTAGCGCGGGATCCGATTGCAATGCAGGACGGGATTATTAGAATGGGCTTTAGCGTGACAACCAAATGAAGCCCCGCATCGTCGTTGCCTACAATCGCGACTTCGAAGGCGCGGAAGCGGATCCAGAGAACAAGGCCCGCGAAGACATCAAAGACATCGCGGACAACATCCTGGCGATTCTGAACGCGCGCGGCCTGCACGCCACCGGCATCGGCGTCACCGGCGACGTCCTGGGCGCCGTCACCGCGATTCGCGATCAGCGGCCGGATGTGGTCTTCAACCTCTGCGAGTCCATCGGGGGCGACAATCGGTTCGAGCCGCTGCTGCCGCTGCTGCTCGATCGCGAAGCGATTGCCTACACGGGCTCGGGTCCGCTGGCGCTGTCGCTGGCCCTGCACAAGCACAAGGCCAAGGACGTGCTGCGCGCGCGCGGCATCCCCACGCCAGAGGCGATCGTCCTTCGAACCCCCGACACGCGCGCCGTCACGCTGCCGTTCCCGCTGATCGTCAAGCCGTCGCGCGAGGACGCCTCGGTGGGGATCTACAGCGACTCGGTCGTTCACGACCGCGTCACGCTGGACCGCCAGGTGGCCGCCGTGCTGGCGCGCTATCGCCAGCCGGTTCTGGTCGAGCAGTTCATCGAAGGGCGCGAGATCTACGTCTCGCTGTTCGGTCAGCCGAGCGGGCCGCCGCAGGTGTTCCCGTTCTACGAGATCGACTTTTCGGACATGCCAGCGGGCCGCCCGCGCATCGTTTCCTTCGAAGGCAAGTGGGTCGAGGCGTCGGACGAGTACCGCGGCACGAAGCCGATCCGCTGCCAGGACCTGCCGCCCGACGTCGAGGCGCGCATCCGCGCCATCGTGCTCGCCGCCTTCGACGCCATGGAGCTGCGCGACTACGCGCGCTTCGACATTCGCCTGGCCGCCGATGGAACGCCTTACATCATCGACGTGAATCCCAACTGCGACCTCTCGGACATCGCGGGCGGCTTCTCGAAGGCGGCGAAGGCGGGCGGTCTCAGTTACGATGAGGTGATCCTCGGGCTGGTCGAGCTGGCCATGCTGAGGCGATCGCATGTCGATACCATTCCCCTCGCCGCCGGGACGCGAGCCGGTCGCCGCACGCGCGCCGACCGCGCGCTGGGTGCGGCCGCGGAGGGCCCGGTGGCCCCGGCGCCCCGCTCGCGTGCGCGCGTCCGTTCCGGTTAGCGTCGAAGTCGGCGTTCGCCGGCCGGCGCTGCTGCCGGTGGCGCTGGCTGTCGTCGGGGTGCTCGGAGCGTTCGGTTGCCGGCGCTCCCCGTCGCCGCCCCCGCCGGCGGCCGAGCTCCCGCCGCCGCCATTGCTGGGTGAGGTCGCGATCGGCGATCGCACGCCGCCAGGCGCGGTCAGCGTGGCCGTCGACGCCGGGGCCATCGAGCGGGAGCTGCGCCGCCGCCTGCTGGCGAGCGGCCTGGTGATCGACGCGGGCGGCGCCGACGGTGGCGCGGCCGGGCCCGGGGCCGCCGGTCGTCCAGTGACGCGCCTGCGCGGCGAGTTCGCGCTGGACGGCGCCGAGGTGCCCGGCAAGGCGCTGGCACGCGCCGCCGTGAGGCTGCAGCTGGACACACGACCTTCGGAAGCGCCAGGCGCCATCGACGAGCAACTGGAGGCGCAAGGCGAGAAGATCTACCCGCTGCCGAAAGGACAGCCGCACGCCGTCGTGACCGAACGCCAGCGCGAGGTCTTCACCGCGCTGGTCGAGCGCGTGGCGGGCGACCTGCTCGACGGCGCGCTGGCGCGGTTGAAGCTGAAGCACGCGCCGCCCGCCGCCATCGCCGCCGCCCTGGCCGGTGGCGCCGGCGAGCTGCGCGAGGCGGCCATCCGCGCCGTGGGGGAGCGCGGGCTGCGCGAGCATGTCCCGCGCCTGCTCACGCTGCTCACCGACGACGACGAAGCGACCCGCGATGCCGCCCTGGGCGCGCTGATCACGCTGAAGGAGCCGCGCGCCGTCGCCGTGCTGACGAAGTCGCGGTCACTCCGCGACCGGCGCGAGATGCAGAAGATCATCGAAGCCATCGCCGTTCTGGGCGGCGAAGAGGCGCTCGACTATCTGTCGTTCGTCGCCGCCACCCACGACGACGAGGAGATCCGCGCCCAGGCCGCCCAGGCTTACCAGCGCTTGCTTCGCCGCGCGGACGCCGCTCAAAAATCCGCCAACTAGCGGCGGGTTTGACAATAAGCAGCGCGAATACAATGATCTACTCACGATGTCGGCTGCCAATCCCGTTGGCGCTTCGGTCGTCACCGCCGGGCGTTACCGGCTGGGCGAGCGCCTGGGCCGGGGCGCCAGCGCCGAGACCTTCGCCGCGGTCGACGAAGCGAGCGGCGCGCCGCGAGCCGTGAAGCTGTTCGCGGCGGGTCTCGACGCCGGCCGCGCCATCGCCGAGTTTCGCCGCCTCCAGGCTCTGGATCACCCCGGGCTGGTCAAGGTGCACGACGTCGGCGTCGACGAGCGCGGCCAGCTGTTCGTCGTCATGGACCTGGTCGCCGGCCCCGCCCTGGCCTCGATCGCGCGCGGTCCGGACGAGGCCGCGCGCCGGCGCGCCTTCGAACGGGCGGCGCGCGGGCTGGCTGATGCGGTCGCCTACCTGCACGCGCGCGAGATCGTGCACGCCGACATCTGCGCCGCCAACGTGCGCCTCGACGGCGCTGGCGCGCCGGTGCTGCTCGACTTCGGCCTGGCGGCGCGCCTGCCGTCCGGAGGCGGCACGGTCAGCGCGGAGGCGCGCGGCACGCTGGGTTACGCGGCGCCCGAGGCGCTGATCGGTCAGGTCGCTCCGCCGGCCGACCTGTTCGGCCTGGGCGCCACCCTGTTCGAGGCATGGGCCGGAGCGCCGCCCTTCGGTGTCGGGTTGCCCGCCGTGCAGCGCATGCTGTCGGCGCCGGCGCCTCGCCTGTCCGCCATCCGCGGAGGACTGGCCGTCGCCTGGGACGACATCCTGGCGCGCCTGCTCGCCGCGCGGCCGCAGGACCGATATCCGAGCGCCCGCGAGGCGCTGCGCGACATCGCCCGCGCCATCGCTGGCGAGGGCGCGGGGATCGACCTCGATCTGCAGGCACCGTTCCCCGGCGGTGATCCATTGGGCGGCGTCGTCGTCGGGCGCACGCCGGAGCTGACGGCGGTGCGCCTGCTCGTCGATCGCCTGGCCGAAGGCAGCGCGCCCGCGGCGGTGGCGGCGATCGTGGGGACAGGGGGGAGCGGGCGCCGCACGGTGATCGAGGGTGGCGTGCGCGAGGCCGCCATTGCCCGCGCCGCCGGGTTGCTGCCGCCGTTCGTCGTCTGGCGCGGCAACGCGCGGGCGCTGGAGCGAGAGCTGCTGGGTCTGCCCGCGCCGGCGGACGGCGATGGCTCCGCGAGCGATCGCGGCGCCGCGCTGGCCGAGGCGCTGGAAGCAAAGGCCACCACCGCGCCGCTCTGTCTGGTGCTGGATGGCGGCGCGGGCGACGATGCGCTCGCGCGCGTGCTGGCGGGCGCGCCGCCCTCGGGCAATCTGCTGGCCTTGCTGCCGACGACGGAGCCGATCGCGGGCCCGTTCGCGCAGGCGATCGCCATCCAGCCGCTCGACGCCGCCGCGATCGCCGCCCTGGCGCGCGCGGCGATCGGGCAGGAGGCGCCGCCCGACGCAGTGGCGCGAATCGTCGGCGCGTCCGGCGGGCACGCCGCCACGGCCGCCGTGCTGGCGCGATCGCTCGCGCTGGCCATGCGCGAAGGGCGCGCCGATGTGCCCATCGCCGAGACGGCCGCGGATCTCGGGCAGCTGCTGGCCAGGGTGTTTGCCGACTTGCCGGCCGGCGTCCGCCGCTGGCTGGCGGCGCTGGCGCTGTTTGGCGGGGCGCGGCCCGAACGGCTGTCAGGCACCTTCGGCGGCGCCGCCGGGGGCGACATGGCGGCGCTGGCCCGTCGCGCCGGCTGGCTGGCGCCCGGCGCGGAGCCACAGCTGCCGAGCGCCGTTCACCAGCAGGTCATCGAGGACGCGCTCGGCCAGCCCGAGCTTCGCCCGGTGGCGGAGGCGGCGATCGCCGAGTTGCCCGGCGACGACGTTCGGCGGGCCGTGGCGCTGGCCGCCCTCGGCCGCGGTCCAGAGGCCGCGCGCGGCTTTCGAGCGGCGGCCGCGCCGGCCGCACGCGCCGGCGACGCTGGGCGCGCCGCCACGTGGCTGAGACGCGCCGAAACGCTGGCGCCCGGCACGCTCGAGCTCGATGAACGCCTGACGTTGGTCACGGGCCTCGCGGAGCTCGGCCGCTACGGCGAGGCAGAGCGCGCGCTGCGCGAGACCGCCTCCCCGGACAGCGACAGTGGCGATCGCTGGCGCGTCGAGGAGCGGCGCGCCTGGCTGCAAGGCCGCCAGGGGCGGACAGGCGAGGCGATCGCGACTCTGCACGCGCTGCTGGCGTCGTCGGCGGCAAGCGGCGACGGGCCAGACCGAATGCGCGCGCGGCTCGGCCGCCTGCTGGTCGGAGCCGGACGCTTCGACGAGGCAGCCGCGGTGCTAGAGCCGATGGTCGGATCCCCCGCCGCGACGGCCTCCGCCATCGAGGCGGCCGTCCTCGCGCACGCCTATGGGGGGCGTCTGGCGCGCGCGCGCCGTCTGCTGGAACAGGGAATGGCGGCGCCGGACGGTGCACCGGCGCGGTGGCAATATCTCGGCGCGCTGCTCGATCAGATGGACGGCCGCCTGCGCGATGCTGCCGCCGGATACACGCGCGCGCGCGCCCTGGCTGCCGCGCGCGGCGACGTTCACACCGAGGCGACGGTGGCGCTGAACCTGGCCGCCGTCCTCGCCGAGCAAGGGCGTTACGGCGACGCGCTGGCTGCCAGCGATCGCGCCGTTCGCCTGCTGGGCCGGCTGGGAGCAACCGCCGAGCTGGGGACCGCGCTGCTGAACGCCGCCAACCTGTTCGTGCTGCTGGGCGAACCGGGCTCGGCCCGCCGGGCGATCGGCCGGGTGCGCGACGAGGGCGCGGCGCGAGGCTCGCCGGTGCTGCCGGCCTACGCCCGCTTCGTCGAGGGCGATCTGCTGCGCCGCCAGGGCGAGCGGCCCGCCGCCGTGGCCGCCTACGGCGAGGCCCAGCAGCGCCTGACCGCCAGCGGGCAGGCGCGAGCGGCGCGCCAGGCGCGGCTGGCGGAAGCCGAGACGCTGGCCGAATCGGGCCGCCTGCCGGAGGCGCGCGCCGCGCTGGCGGACGCGCGCGCGGGCGATCCGCGCACGGCGCCCGCGGAGCCCGAGCTGGACATTGCCTCGGCGCGCCTGCTGCTGGCCGATCCCGCGCTGGACATCGTGGCCGGCGACGTGACGGCGCTGGCCGGGCGCCTGCAGCGCCACGCCGACTCGGCGCGCGCCGAGACACGCCTGCCCGCCGCCTGGCGGGCGGCGTTGCTGGCGGCTCGTCTCCTCAACGCCGCCGGCGACACGGCCGCCAGGCGCGTCCTCGCCGATGCCCGCCGCGATTTTCAGGAGGTCCGCATGGCCACGCCAGAGAATCACCAAGTCGGCCTCGACGCCGATCCCGACGCGCGCTGGCTGGCCGGCCCCGCGGTCGGCGCGCCCTCCGACGCTGCGCTGGCCCTGCGCGCCGCCCGCAACGAGGATCGCCTGCGGCGCCTGCTGCGCATCAACAAGCGGCTGAACAGCGAGCTGCGCTTGCCGCGGCTGCTCGACACCATCCTGGACACCGTCATCGAGCTGACCGACGCGGAGCGCGGCTTCATCCTGCTCGAGGACGACGCCGGCGAGCTGATGGTGCGGGCGGCGCGCAACATCGACCAGCGGACGCTGGAGACCGCCGAGTTCGAGCTGTCGCGGTCCATCGCCCGCCGCGCCGCCGCGGGCGGAGGGCCCATCATCACCGTCGACGCCGCCGGGGACGAGCGGTTCAAGGAGGCGATGTCCGTCTCCGATCTGCACCTGCGCTCCGTGCTGGCGGTGCCGCTGCAGATCAAGGGGCGCGCCGCCGGCACCATCTACGTCGATCACCGCCTGCGCAAGGGCGCGTTCGGCGACGACGACGTCGCCCTGGTGCTCGATTTCGCCGAGCAGGCGGCCATCGCCATCGAGAACGCGCGCCTGCTGGCCGAGGTGCGCCGCCGCGAGCGGCAGGTGGCCGCGCTGAACGGGCGCCTCGAGGTCGAGCTGGCCGCGCGGCGCGAAGAGCTCACCGGCATGAAGCAAGAGCTGCGGGAGACCCGCGAGGCGCTGGCCATCCGCTATGACTACCGCAACATCGTGGGCCGCACGCCGCGCATGCTCGAGCTGTTCCGGCTGCTGGATCGGCTGACCGACACGGCGCTGCCCGTCGTGATCCAGGGCGAAAGCGGGACCGGCAAGGAGCTGGTGGCGCGCGCCATCCACTTCAATGGTCCGCGCCGCGAACGCCCGTTCGTCTCGGAGAACTGCGCCGCCATCCCGGAGACGCTGCTGGAGTCAGCGCTGTTCGGTTACGTGCGCGGCGCCTTCACCGGCGCCGAGCACGACACGCGCGGGCTGTTCGAGATCGCCGACGGTGGCACGCTGTTCCTGGACGAGATCGCCGAGATGTCGCCCGCCATGCAAGGCAAGCTGTTGCGCGTCCTGCAACAAGGCGAGTTTCGCCGCGTCGGTGGCGATCGCACGCGCAAGGTCGACGTGCGCATCGTCGCCGCCACCAACCGCGATCTGGCGCGCATGGTGGAGGAGGGGAAGTTCCGCCAGGATCTCTTCTTCCGCCTGAACGTGGCCGGCATCTTCCTGCCGCCGCTGCGCGATCGCCGCGAGGACATCCCGCTCATCGTCGAGCACTTCCTGGCGCGCCAGCCGGGCGGCGTGCGCAAGCCACTGGATCCGCCGGCGCTGGCGCGCCTGTGCGCCTACCGCTGGCCCGGCAACGTGCGCGAGCTGGAGAACGAGCTCCTGCGCGCGGTCGCGCTGTCGGGCGAGCGGGTGACGGTGGGCGATCTGTCGCCCGCCATCGCCGCTGCCGGGGACGCCTCCACCGCTGGATTGCTGCCCGACGATCCGGACAGCCTGCACCTGCGCCGCCGGGTCGAGCGCCTGGAACGCTCGCTGGTGCGCGAGGCGCTGGCGCGTTGCGGAAACAACCAGACCAAAGCGGCGGCGACGCTGGGCCTGTCGCGCTTTGGCCTTCAAAAGAAGCTCAAGCGGTACGGCCTTGCCTGATCCCGTCCCCTCAACCTGGTTGTGGCTGCCGCCAATCCAGTTGCCACCCAGCGCCGCGAAGGGGCCGAAAGCGCGGCAATCCTCGCGGGCCCGGTGGTTGCAGACTCGCCCCTCGGGAGAAGCTCCGTTCCGATGACACGCGCGCTCACACGATTGACTCGCCTGGCCGCGGGACTGGCCACGCTGGCGCTGATCTGGGGGTGCAACGCTCCCTTCATCCCGGTCCCGCCACCCGCCCAGGTCGGATTCGCGTCCGCGCCGGTATCGGACGGCATGGGCGGGCAAAAGACCGTGTGGACCGCGAGCGGAAACGCCGGCAGCCCGGCAGCGCTGGCCCAGGTCTTCGTCATCAACCAAGCCACCAGCAACGGCGTCGTCACGCGCGCCGATCCCACCGGCGCGTACAAGTCGCCCGCCTTCGACGGGACGCAGGGCGATCACATCGACATCTACTTTGAGGACAACGAAGGCGCCCGCAGCGCCACCGCCTGCCTGATCCTGCAGGATGGGGCCCAGGCCCCGCAGTGCGGAACCCAGTAGCGCCCGCTGGTTCAGCTCACGGCGAGATGTCGGCCGTGGCCGGCAGGTAGAGAACCAGGTTCAGGCTGACCATGTACGTCGACTGCCAGGTCAGGTCATCGGCGTTGGCCTTGCCGTCGCCGTTGACGTCGCGTCCGGCTGGGTTGATTTTCGCGTAGATGTCGCGCAGCTCGACGTTGAGAGCGAGAAACTGGTTGAGGTAGCTGTGAATGCCGACGCCGAAGTTGGCGCCCAGCTTGTAACCGCTCACGCCGCACGACGCGGTCTTGTTGGTGTCGCTGCACGACGGCAGGGTGGTGTCGGCCGGCTCGAGGTTGAGGAACCCCGGCCCACCGAAGATGTAAAAGTCGTAGTGAGCGAACAGCTTGCCGAACAGCGAATACTTGCCGGTGAACGGCGCGAACTCGAGCTGGGCCGCCAGGATCTGTTTGACCTTGGTCATCGAGGCGGCCGCGTCGGCCGCCGTGGGCGCTGGTGGCGACGGCATCGCCAGCGTCTCCTTCACGCGGCTCTGAAAGCCGGTCTCGATGTTGGACAGCGCGAAGCCGCCGAACGCCGAGAGCGACAACCAGTCGGTGAAGTGAAAGCCGAGCTTCAGGTTCACGAACACGCTGTGAAAGAAATCCTGGTTGATCGTCGTGCCGCCGCCGCCGCCGAACTCCAGGCGAACCGCGCGCAGCTCGAGGCGCTTGCGGATGGCGGGCGCGTCGGCCAACGGGCTTTGTCGCTGCGCGTGCGCCGCCAGCGGCAAGAGGGTGACAGCGAGAGCGAAGAGGAGAGCGAGCCGCTTCTTCATTTCTGTGTCCTTCGGGGGAGAGACGGGCTTGGGTTGTCGTCCACGCCGCCTCAGCGGGGTGTCTTGTACTGGAACTTCGTCGGCAGATAGAGTCCAACACCCGCCATCACCATCACGTTGTTGACCAGCGCCTGCGTCGCTGCGGCCTTGGCGGCGGCCGCGTCCTGACCCGGCGGTCGGTTCTCGTTCTCGAACTTGTCCGGGAAGATGTAATCGCGGATCGAGATGTTCAGCGTCAGCCAGTTGAAAAGGAACAGCCGCGTTCCGAGGCCGACGTTGGGCGTGAGCGCGATGTTGTTGAACTTGTCGTTGGACGGATCACGCGGGATGATCTCCGTCTTGGTCACGCCGACACCGGCGGTGGCGTAGATCTCCCAGTGGAAGATCGACCGGTTGAACAGCGAGAACTTTCCGTACGCCGGGACGTAGCCGAGGTTGAACGAGCCTCCCCAGAGATACCGGTTCAGCGACGGGATGCGGTTGTATTGCAGCCCAACCAGCTCTTCCCGCTCAGTGAGCGATTTCAAGAAGTATTGCCCCTGCAGTCCGATCCACAGCACGTCGGTGAGGAAGAAGTTCAGGTCGAGGCCGAACACGTAGTGGCGGATCAGCAGGTCATTGACGGACAGACCCGTGAACGGCGCCAGCTCGAGGCGCAGCGACTTCAGGAAGGACTTGCGGGGGACGACGACGATGTCCTGCCAGGACAGCGTCGGCGAGGCCTGCCCGGTCGTCGCGGGGGTGGCGGTCGTCTCGCCCTCGGGCACTTTCAGATCGTCCGCTGACGCCGCCGGCGGTGGCGCCTCTTCCTTGGGGGCGTCGCCCGCCGCCTTTTCAGGCTCGGCGGCGGCGGGCGCCGGATCGGCCGGCTTTTCGGCCTCCGCGGGCGCCGCCACGGGCGCGGGGGCCGGGCGCGAGCGCCGTCGCTGAGCATGAGCCTGGCCGGGCCAACCAGCGAGGATCGCGACTGCAAGACAGGCGGATAGCCATGCGGACAAACTAACGGCCGGTCGCTTCATGATTCCTCTCTGGATTTGCTCGAACGCGGATGGAACCTATCCCGAGCGCGGCTGAAAAGTCCAAGATTTTCAAAGTCTTAGGTGCGACCGTGAAATTTTGCGCACTATAGCATGACGATTTTTTCTCTCGCAACTAAAAATCTCGGAGCTTGCTCACACGTTTTTCGGCGTGTTTCTCCTACCTTCCGCGGCCCCCTCGCCATCCAAAATTCGCATGACAAATGCCGCGAGGCGGGCGCATCAATTGGTCTGGTACAGCGCCTCGACGAACTCTTCGGGATCGAACTGGCGCAGGTCATCCACCTTCTCACCGATGCCGATGAAGCGGACGGGAATTCGCAGCTGATCGGCGATGCCCAGCACGACGCCACCCTTCGCGGTGCCGTCCAGCTTGGTCAGCACGATCCCTGTCACCTGCATCGCCTGGGTGAAGATCTGCGCCTGGGCGATGGCGTTCTGTCCGCTGGTCGAGTCGATCACCAGCCAGGTCTCGTGGGGCGCGCCGGCGACGGCCTTGCCCAGCACGCGGCGGACCTTCTGCAGCTCCTGCATCAGGTCGGTCTTCGTGTGCAGGCGGCCGGCGGTGTCGGCGATCACCACGTCGAAGCCTTCCGCGGCCGCGCGTCGCGCCCCCTCGAAGATCACTGACGACGGATCGGCGCCTTCCTTACCTCGCACCAGCGTCGCGCCCACGCGATTGCCCCATATTTCCAGCTGCTCGATGGCGGCGGCGCGGAAGGTGTCGCCAGCCGCCAGCAACACCTTCTTGCCGTCTGCGGTGAGCTTGGCCGCCAGCTTGCCAATGGTGGTGGTCTTCCCGCTGCCGTTGACGCCGATGATCAGCAGCACGAACGGACGCGCGGAGCCGAAGTCGATGTCCTGGGTGT
The DNA here is from genome assembly GCA_035544495.1 of Polyangia bacterium. Classification (GTDB taxonomy): domain Bacteria; phylum Myxococcota_A; class Polyangia; order Fen-1088; family Fen-1088; genus DATKEU01. The sequence continues at coordinate 10,848 of DATKEU010000227.1, forward strand.
CCAGCGTGAGGATCTCCGCCGTGCGCTGCCGCAGGAAGCGCCAGACGGCCTCGGGCTCGCGCAGCTCCTTGCGCGTGAGCGACTGCCGCAACTCCTCGAGCAGCTTCTGGCTGGTGCGCACGCCGATGTCGGCGGTGAGCAGGATCTTCTCGATCTCGTCGACGGCCGCGGGATCGAGCTCCTTGCGTCCCGCGAACACCTCGCCGAGTCGCGAGATCCAGCCAGAGCGGGTCTTGGCCAGCCCGGGCGCCAGCGCGGCCGCGTCCCTCTTCTTGCGGACCGGGGACGGCGCGGGAGCGCTCGGTTTCTCGACGGGCACCGCGACGGATGCAGGCGCCGGGAACGGAATCACCTGGCCGACCCTCTCGGGTGCGGGCTCCGGCACGGGCCGGGGCGCCGGAGTGGGGGCGGGCACGGGAGCTGGGGCTGGCTGCGGCAGGGCGGCGCCCGCCTGCAGCTTGACGTCGGCGCTCGGGATTTTGGGCGTCGGCCTGGCGAGCGGCCGTGCCGGCTCCGGGGCGGGCTCGATGGCGGGTTCGGGCGCCTCGGCTTCCCGCCGGGGCAGGGCGTTGGCGGGGCCTTCGCCCGACTGTTCAATCTGGCGGCGACGGGCGGCACGCGCCCGGCGGACCGCCAGATAACCAGCGATTCCGGTCACGCCGATGCCGCCCAGGATGGCGGCCAGCTCGATCAGCTCGGTCGGATTGAAATTGACGCCCGGCTCCATTTCTTTCGCGGCGGACAATAGCACCGACCACCGCCGATTGATGGCGAAAGAGGGTCTGGCGGCGCGCTAATCGAGGCCGGGATCGGAAAACTTGCGCGGGCCGTGCGGGACGCCGACTCTGTTTACATGGCTTGCCGGTGGATGGTATGAAAGAGGGCCACCGTGACGATACAAATAACGTATGGTCACTTCAACCGGAGGGATGAGTGAAGATCAAGCGCATCGATATCTGCGGCTTCAAGTCCTTCGTCGAGAAGACATCGATTGCGTTTCCCGATCCGATCACGGCCATCGTCGGTCCCAACGGATGCGGCAAGTCCAACATCGTCGACGCCATCCGGTGGGTGATGGGCGAGCAGTCGGCGAAGCACCTGCGCGGCCGGGCGATGGACGACGTGATCTTCGCCGGCTCGGAGAGCCGGGGACCCACGGGGATGGCCGAGGTGTCGCTGACGTTCGACGCGCGCGCGCTGCAGGCCGAGGCCGCGCCCGGCGGCGTCCCGTGGGGCGCGGTGGGTCCGGAATCCGTGGTGGTCACGCGCCGGCTGTACCGGGGCGGCGAGAGCGAGTACTTGCTGAACGGCGTCCCCTCGCGCCTGCGCGACATCGTCGAGTTCTTCCTGGGCACCGGCGTCGGGTCGAAGGCGTACGCGATCATCGAACAAGGTCGCATCGGTTTCATCGTCTCGTCGCGACCCGATGATCGCCGCGGCCTCATCGACGAGGCGGCCGGCATCACCAAGTACAAGGCCAAGAAGAAGGCCGCCGAGCGGCGCATGGATTCCACGCGCCAGCACCTCCTGCGCGTCTCGGACATCATCGGCGAGATCGAGACCCGGCTGCGATCGCTGCGGTTGCAGGCGCAGAAAGCCGAGCGGTACAAGCGTTACAAGGCCGAGCTGAGGGACATCGAGCTGTGGTCGGCGGCGCAGCGCTATCTCGGTCACCTGGCCGAGGAGAAATCGTTGCGCGAGGAACTGGCGGCCGTCACGGCCCAGCATGAGACCTCGGCTGGGACGCTGGCCGTCGACGAGGTGTCGGTCGAAGCCGAACGCCTGTCGGTCACCGAGGAGCTGGCGGAGCTGAACACCGCGAAGGAAGATCTGTTCGCGCTGTCGAACAAGGCACAGCTGCAAACGCAGCGGGCGGATCACTACGAGGACGAGGCGGAGTCGCTGGCCGCGCGAGCCGAGGCTGCGCGCGCCGAGATCACCGACCTGCGGGCGCGCGCCGTGCAAAACGCCGACGCCATCGCCGCTCTCGAGACCCGGCTGGTCGAGCTGGACCGGGAGGCGGAGGCGACCCGCGCCCGTTACGACGTGAAGGCCGCGGATCACGAGGGCGCGCGGGCGGCGCTGACGACGGCGCGCCGCGAGCTGGAGTCCTGCACGGGGGAGCTGGCCAGCGCGCGCGCGCGCATCGCCCGCAACGAGGCGGAGAAAGGGGCGGCGGCGGCCCGGCGTGACGATCTGACGTCGCGTTTGGAGGCGATCGCCGGAGAGGACGTGGTCTCCGCGGATCGGCTGGCGGAGGTGACCGGCGAGGCGACGAGCCTGCGCGCCAGCCTGGACGAGCTGCGCGCGCGGCGCGAGGCCCTGGCGGGCCGGCGCAAGGCGGAGGAGGCGCGCCAGGCCGCGCTGCGGGCCGACGTGTCGCGGGGCGAGCTGGAGCTGGAGACGCTGCGCGAGGAAGCGCACCGCCGCCGGTCGCGGCTGGCGTCGCTGGTGGAGATTCAGGATCGCTACGAGAGCTTCCAGAAGGGCGTTCGCGCGATCATGCAGCAGCACCGCGAGCGCGAAGGGCAGGGGGCGGCGTCCGGGATCCGCGGCGTCGTCGCCGACATCGTGCAGCCGCCGCCGGAGCTGGAGACCGCGGTCGAGGCCGTGCTGGGCGAGCGTCTGGGCAACATCATCGTCGAATCGCACGAGGTCGGGGTGGAGGCGATCGAGTTCCTGAAGACGTGCAGCCAGGGGCGATCCAGCTTCATTCCGCTGGGGCTGCGCACCGCACCGGCCGGGACGGTCCTGTACGACGCCAGCGCCGGCGTCACGATTGAAGGGGGCGGTGACGCGCCGGTGATGATGCCGGCGGCGTTGCCCGAGACGCTGCCGTGGCCGAAGGGCGACGGCGTGCGCGGGCCCATCCTGGAGCTCATCGGCTATGACCGGCAGTACGACAAGGTCGCCGGGTACCTGCTCGGCGACGTGCTGGTGGTCGAAAATCTGCAGAAGGCGATCGCGCTGTGGCGGGAGACCAGAACCGACAAGACCATCGTCACGCTGGACGGCGAGGTCGTCGATCCGCACGGCGTGGTCACGGGCGGTTCGCGCGAGTCGGCCACCGCCGGCGTGCTGGAGCAAAAGCGCGAGATCCGCGAGCTGGAGGCGGTGGTGGCGCGGCTGGATACCGACTATCAGGCGGCGCTGGCCCGGCACGTCGACGTCAAGCAGCAGCTCGGCGACGTCGGTCGCGCCATCGAGGAGCTGGCGGCCCAGCTTCGCAGCGACGATCTGGGCCTGGTGTCGCAACAGAAGGACCTGGATCGCGCGGGCGAGGAGGTGCGCCGGTTGTCGGCGCGCCGGCAGCAGCTGGCCGCGCAGGGGGAGGACCTGCGCCGGTCGTTGGGCGACAGCGAGCGGCGGCACGACGAGGCGGCGGCGGCGCTGGGACACGACTGGGAGACGGTGGGCATGGCCGAGGCGCGCACCGGCGAGCTGCGCGCCCAATCGCTGGCGCTGGCCGAGCAGGTCGACGCGCTGATCGGCGAGCTGACCACGCTGAAGATCGAAGCGGCGCAGGCACAGGACCGCCGCGTGAACGCCCACGCCACCTGCAAGCGCCTCGGCGCCGAGCGAGCCGAGCACGAGAGCCGCGCGGCGCGCCTGGCGCAGACCATCGCCGAGGAGGAATCGCGCGCCGAGGCGCTGCGGGCCGACGCGAGCCAGCTGCGTGAGGAGGCGGCGCTGTGGCACGCGGAGGCCGAGGCGCGCGCGCGCGAGCACGCCGAGCGGCAGGGCGCGCTGGAGCATCGCCAAGGCGCGCTGGCCCGGCGCGACGCCGAGCTGCGCGCCCTGCGGGCCGAGGCGGCTCGCCTGGGACAGACCATGGGCAAGCTGGAGCTGCGCTGTCAGGAGGCCACCATGCGCCGCACGTCGCTGGCCGAGCAGGTCACCGGCCGCTACGGCGACGTCATGCTGGGTGACGTGGTGACCGACTATCACATGCGCCCGCTGGTCGGCGAGGCGGAAGAGAAGCGCATGAACGAGCTGCGCGGCCTGATCGAACGCATGGGCGAGATCAACCTGACCGCCATCGAAGAGTCGGAGGAGCTGCAGAAACGCTTCGACTTCCTGACCGCCCAGCGCGCCGACCTGGAGTCGGCGATCGGGCAGCTGGAATCGGCCATCGAGAAGATCAACCGGGCGTCGCGCAAGCGGTTCCGCGAGACGTTCGACGCGGTGAACGTGAAATTCCAGGAGGTCTTCCCCCGCTTGTTCGGGGGCGGGCGGGCGTACCTGCAGCTCTCGGACGATCGCGATCTCCTGGAGACCGGCGTGGAGATCATCGCCAACCCTCCCGGCAAGAAGGTGATGCAAAACATCGAGCTGCTCTCGGGCGGCGAGAAGGCGCTGACCGCGGTGTCGCTGCTGTTCGCCATCTTCCTGGTCAAGCCGTCGCCGTTCTGTCTGCTGGACGAGGTCGACGCGCCCCTGGACGAGGCGAACGTGGGGCGGTTCAACGACGTCGTGCGCGAGATGACCGACCGGTCGCAGTTCATCATCATCACCCACAACCGGCGGACGATGGAGATCGCCGACCGCCTGTGCGGAATCACCATGGAGGAGCCCGGCGTCTCGAAGCTGGTGGCCGTCAACCTGCGCGGCAAAAGCATCGGCCGCGCCACCGTGGCCACGGAGTCGCGCGCCGACGCGTGAGCCGGCCCGCCGTGCCGCTCGGACGGTTTGACGGCCACGGCTGCGCCAAATAGACTTGACAGCCCCGATCTTCGGAGCGCATTTAGGGCGCGCGAAAGAAGGATCGGGCAGGAGAGGAAATGGCCACTTACATTACCGAAGAGTGCATCAACTGCGGCGCGTGCGAACCGGAGTGCCCCAACGAGGCGATCAGCGAGGGCGATGACATCTACGTCATCGATCCCAAGCTGTGCACCGAGTGCGTGGGCTTCCACGACCACGAGGCTTGTCAGGCGGTGTGTCCGGTGGAGTGCTGCCTGCCCGATCCCAAGCACGTCGAGACGGAGGACATCCTGATCACCCGGGCGAAGGAGCTCCATCCGGACAAGGACTTCGGGGCGACCTACCCGTCGCGCTTCCGCAAGTCGAGCTAGTCTGCGCTCGCTGCGCGGGAGGGCTCGGCCCTCCCGCGGGCCCACCCCGTCTCCGCAAGGTGAGCCGCGCGGGCAGAGCCCGCGCTCCTGGCTGAAACGGCGACGCCCATCAATCGGACACGCGCCAAGCCGTCATTGCCCGGTCAGGTGTTCCGGGTAGGCCTCGATGGAGTGCGCGCCGGCTGCGGCCTGTGCGAACTCGAGGAAGCGTGCCGTCCGCCAGCGTTCGTAGATCTGGTCGCGCAGGCGATCGCGGGCGTCGGCGAACGAGATGTTTTCGGGTGGGCGCTCGTCGATGTAGAGGGCGACGTGAAAGCCGGTGTCGGCCGTGATGAGGGGCGTGATGTCGCCGGGCTGGCGGAGGCGCTGCACCTCGCGCCCAACCGCGGCCGGGAAGGGATCGTCGATGGCTTGCCAGACGCGGCTGTACTGGACCTTGCGCTCCTTCCAGGCCGGGTCGAGGGCGATCGATTCGAACTCGTCGACGGTGTGGCGGGGGCTGCGGCGAAGCTGGGCGTCCAGCGCGCGGGCGACGGCGGCCGCCTTGGCGCGCGGCTCAGGCTTCATGCGCGCGCCGGTGTAGACATTCAGCATCGCCACCTCGACCAGGCGCGGGTGGACGAAGACCTTCTGCGCCCGCTCGTAGACGCCGCGCAGGACGTCGTCCGGGATGTCGGCCTTGGTGAGGTGCGGTTCCAGGTCGCGCTCGATCAGGCGCTGGACCAGCATGGCGTCGGTGGCGGCGCGCACGTCGGGGTCGGAGGGCGAGATCGACGCGGCGGCGGCGCGCGCCAGCAACTCGAAACGGATCAGCTGGTCCAGGGCCTGGCGTTCGGTCTGATGCGTGGCGCGCATCTGGATGGCCACGTCGGAGCGAAGGATGTCGACGTCACCCACGCGCGCGAGCGCGGGATCGCCGCGCGAGGCGGCGGCAGGCGCGGTGGGCTCGCGGGGAGCGGCGCCGCGCGTGCACGACCACAGCGCCGCCGCCAGGGCCGCCCAGCAGACGGCCGGCAGACGTCTCATCGCGCCGATCATATGTGGTAGCTTGCCGGCGATGCCAGAAAGTTCGCGGCGGCTGGTCGTGGCCATCGACGGGCCAGCCGGGGCGGGGAAGTCGACGACGGCGCGGCTCCTGGCTCGGCGCCTTGGTTATGCGCTGGTGGACACGGGCGCCATCTACCGGACGATGGCGCTTTTGGCGCGGCGGCGGGGGATCGCCTGGACTGACGGGCCGGGCGTGGCGGCGCTGGGCGCGGGGTTGGGCATCGGCTTCGAGCTGCGCGGCGACCGGAACCACACGTTGCTGGAAGGCGCCGACATCAGCGACGAGATCCGGACGCCCGAGATCTCCGACGGCGCCTCGCGCGTGTCGGCGCTGCCGGAGGTGCGGGCGGCGCTGCTGGATCTGCAGCGGCGGCTGGGCGCCGCGGGCGGCGTGGTGGTGGAAGGGCGCGACATCGGAACGGTGGTGTTCCCGGGTGCCGAAGCGAAGTTTTTTCTCACCGCCAGCGCCGAGGAGCGGGCGCGTCGACGGGCCGCCGAGCTGCGCGCGGCCGGGCGCGCCGTCGACGAGGCGGCAACGCGCGCCGAGTTGGAGGCGCGCGACCA
>DATKEU010000228.1:0-4608 GCA_035544495.1 Polyangia bacterium
CGTGGGCGGCTTCGCGACGTTCGAAGGGACGCCGGTGCTGATCGTCGGTCACCAGAAGGGGCGCAGCACGAAGGAGAAGGTGCAGCGCAACTTCGGCCAGCCCAAGCCGGAGGGGTATCGCAAGGCGATGCGCCTGATGGAACTGGCCGGGCGCATGGGGCGGCCCGTGATCTGCCTGGTCGACACGCAGGGGGCGTATCCCGGCGTCGACGCCGAGGAGCGCGGCCAGGCGGAAGCCATCGCCAAGAACCTGGAGGTGATGGCCGGCCTGCCGGTGCCGATCGTCTGCGCGGTGATCGGCGAGGGCGGGTCGGGCGGGGCGCTGGCGCTGGGCGTGGCGAACCGGATCCTGATGCTGGAGTACGCGACCTACTCGGTGATCTCGCCCGAGGGGTGCGCGTCGATCCTGTGGCGCGACGACAGCAAGAAGGCGGAGGCGGCGGAGGCGATGAAGATGACCGCCACCGATCTCCGGCGGCTGGGCGTGATCGACGAGATCGTCCCCGAGGCACCCGGCGGCGCGCACCGCGACCACGCGCTGACGGCGCGCAACCTGGGCGATGCCCTGCGCCGCCACCTGGCCGAGCTGCTGCTGCAATCGCCCCAGAAGCTGCGCAACGATCGCTACCAGAAGTTCCGGGGCATCGGCGCCTTCGTCGCGTCCGGCACGGGTCCGGGCGGCGCCGGGGAGTAAGACCGCCGATGGGCGGCGGCTCTGGCGATTCGATCGATCGCCTGACCGGCGAGGCGCTGCGCCTGCACGACCGCTATCTCGAGGAGGTGGTGCTGGCTTTCGAGCTGTGCCCGTGGGCGGAGAAGGTGATCCGCCAGGGGCGGTTCCAGCGCGCGGTGATCGCGGGCGCGGCGCCCGAGGCGACGGCGATCGCGCCGCTGGTCGACGCGCTGGAGGCGCGGGTGCCCGAACCCGACGACATCGGCTTCGCGATCTTTCCCGAGCTGGCGCTGCCGGCGGCGGCGTTCGACCGCTTCACCGAGCGGATGCGCCAGGCCGACCGCGCGCGCCGGCCGGCGGTGGCGCCGGCGCCGTTCCTGCTGGCGGCCTTTCACCCGTTCGGCCCCGACGAGTTTCAGGACCCGCACCCGCTGGTCCCGCTGCTGCGGCGTTCACCCGACCCGACGGTGCAGCTGGTGCGGGCGGCGCGCCTGGACCAGGCGCGCGCCGGCGGCGCCGACGTCTCGGAGGCGGTGGCGCGCCAAAACTTCGACACCGTCGCCGCGCGCGGCGCCGGCGCGCTGCGCGCGACGCTGGACGACATTCGTCGCGATCGCGACGCGACCTACCGGCGGCTGGGTCTTCGGCTGGGGCTGGAAACGCGCTGATCGGTGCCGGCTGAGTTGTCACCGGCCGAGCCGCACGCGAAGATGCTCGCATGCAACGCGTTTGGCCTGGCGCGCTTTTCCTCGTTGTTCTGGGTTGCGGCGGCGGCGGCGCCGCGCCACCGGCCGGAGGCGGCGGCGGATCCAGCGGCGGGGGTAGCGGCGGTGTGACGGGCGCGGGCAGCGGCGGCGCGCCGGGCAGCGGCGGCGCCAGCGGCAGCGGTGGCGCGCCGGGCAGCGGCGGCGGCGCCAGCGGCAGCGGCGGAGCGGCCGGTTCTCCCGACGCAGCCCTCGATGCGCCCGCTCCGGACGGCGCCGGCGCCGGCGACGCGGGCGCCTCTGCCGGTTGCCCTGCCGGCGCGCTGCTCTGCGACGACTTCGAGGGCTACGCGAACGGCCCCACGCTGGCGCCGAACTGGATGACCGACACCACCGGGGGCACGGTGCAGGTCGACGGAACGAAGCCGTTCTCCGGCGCCAAGGCCGTGCACATCTCCGCCACGGCCGGCGTCGCCAACCTGCTGCAGATCTGGAAGCAGGGCGCGCCGCTGTTCCCGGTCCCGAACAACACGTTCTACGGTCGCGTGATGATGTGGCTGTCGCGCCAGCCGACGGGCGGCGTGCACTTCAACACCGTGCAGGCGAACGGCATGCTCCCCGGCAGCACGCAGATCGCCAAGTACGCCTACGGCGCCATGTACAGTGAGCTGATCGCTGGTTACACCGTGCGCCCAACGGAGACGGCGCTGCCCACCGTCGACTGTGGCAAGCGGACCGGCACCACCGGCTATCCGGTCGGGCGCTGGGTCTGCGCCGAATGGAAGTTCGACGGCGCCAACGACGAGCTGCACTACTGGCTGGACGGTGTGCTCCAGACCGCCGTCGACGTCGTGAAGGGCGACGGCGCCTGCGGCGTGAACACGGCGTCCGGCACCCGCTGGCAGGCGCCGGTGTTCAACAAGGTGATGCTGGGCTGGTACTCCCAGGTCTTCCCGATGCCGGTCGAGCTGTGGATGGACGACGTCGTCCTCTCATCCGAACGCGTCGGCTGCCCGAAGGCGCCCTGAAGCGGTTTCCGCTCGAAGTCTTCGTGCTACAAAGCGCGGATGCGGTCTCGATATTTTGCGGTGGTCGCTTTACTCGCCGCCTCGTCCTGCGCCAACGTCACCATCAACGCCTCTCGCAGCGCCGACCACGGGGCGACCATCGAGCCGGTGACTTTCGTCCTTTACCAGGACAACGTGCCCGACTACTTGCCGAAGATCATGACGTTCTATCTGTCGCGCGAGACACAGCGGCGCCAGATTCCGGCCCAGTTCACGACGATCGCGGGCGTGGAGCTGGACGAGGACGCCGTCATCAAGAACGCGCTGAAAGGCGCCAACGGACTGGTGACGGTGCATCGTGTGCACCCCGGGATCTACGAGGTGCAGGCGTCTCACCTTCCCGAGAAGGGGTCTTCGAGCTCCGTTCGCGAGACACGGCCCATCTGGCGCGGGCGGGTCGAGATACATGGCGGGGCGGCGGCCGCCAAGATGCACGGATTCGCGTCGACTCTCGTGCGACGCCTGATCACCGACCAGATCCTGCCAGGCTCGCCCGAAGAGCTTCCGAGAGAGCCCTTGCCCCCCGGTTTGCAACAATACGACCGGTGACGGCGTCGTGCCCGCTCTGGGATCCGTCACCGCTTCGTCAGCACGACCTCGAGGTAGTCGCTGGGCGCCACCAGGGCGTCGCGTCCGGCGCGGTTGTGGCGCTCGAGCAGGTCGACGATGAGGGTCGCGAGCTCGTCCTGCTTGGCGGCGTCGAGCGCGGCGAAGGCCTTGGTGACGGGGCCGTAGTAGTCGCGGAACACCTCCAGCCAGTGGTGCGCGGAGCGGTAGCGAAACACGAACGGCTTGCGCTCGACCTTCATGCCGCGGGCGTCGGATCCGAACAGCTCGGCGAGGCGGCTTTCTGTGCCCCAGGCGGCCGGCGAGACCAGCCCCGCGGGCGGCGGCAGGAAGCGCCCGATGATGCGGAACAGCTCGCCGATCAGGCTGTCGGGCGTCCAGTTCGCCAGGCCGATGCGCCCGCCCGCGCGCGTGACGCGCCGGAGCTCCTCGGCGGCGCGCGCCTGATTGGGCGTGAACATCACGCCGAAGGTCGAGAGCACGACGTCGAAGCTGCCGTCGGCGAAGGGCAGGTTCTCCGCGTCGGCGAGCTGGGTCCGCATGGGCAGCCGCTCGGCGTGCGCGCGCAGCGATCCCTGTTCCAGCAGGTCGGGGACATAGTCGGTCGAGACGACGTCGGCGAAGCGGCGCGCCGCCGCCAGCGACGCGTTGCCGTTTCCGGCGGCCACGTCCAGCACCCGGTCGGTGGCGCGCACGTCGGCGGCCTCGCACAGCGATTCGCCGACGATCTGCAGGGTGACGCCGATGCGGCCGAAGTCGCCTGTCGCCCAGGTGGCCTGCTGCTTGTTCTTGATGGCGGCGTAGTCGGGCGCGGGCGGCGCCGCGGCCGGTTGCGCGTTCGTGCTCTGGGCTTGGTTGGTCTGCATCGCAGTCTCCTTGCTGTTGGCGTGGGCTTCGTGCCCACGTCCGTCAAGATGCCAGCCGGGCCGCCTTGACGCCCCGCTGGCCGTCGGAGAAATTGTGCTGTTCGTCCGGACCGCAGATGAGCGCCGACACCCTCTCCGATCTGCTTCGTGCCGTGCGCTTGCGCGGCGCCGTGTTCTTTTACGTCGAGGGGCTGGCCCCCTGGGTCGCCGCGACGCCGTCTTCGCGCGAGATCATCCCGGCCATCCTGCCCGGCGTCGACCACATGATGGAGTTCCACGTCGTCGTGCGCGGCACCTGCTGGGGGACGATCGCCGGCGAGGCGCCGGTGCCGCTGGCGGAGGGCGACATCATCCTTTTCCCCCAGGGCGACGAGCACGTCATCTCCAGCGCGCCGGACCTGCGCGCCGACGCCGTCGACCCGGGCGTCTTCTTCGCGCCGAAGCCGCGCCAGTTGCCGTTCGCGATCAGCGTCGGCGAGCCGGGCATGGCGACGGCGCGCCTGGACGGGGGCGGGCGCGAGGAGGCCACGGTGGTGTGCGGCTTTCTCGGGTTCGACGCCCGGCCGTTCAACCCGCTGCTCGCCTCGTTGCCGCGCTTGCTGAAGCTGCCGGGCCTGGCGCGCGAAGGGGGCTCGTGGTTCGGGTCGTTCCTCGCCTCGGTCGTCGAGGAGTCGAACCGCCGTCGGCCCGGCGGCGAGGCCGTGCTCGAGCGCATGAGCGAGATGATGTTC
>DATKEU010000229.1:0-6858 GCA_035544495.1 Polyangia bacterium
GCACCTGCCTGGACGAGCTGCGCCGGCGCCGGCGCAGCCGCGTGCGCCTGACCGCCGACGGCACGCTGTCGGCGCCCCCGCGCGCCGACATCACCGGCACCAGCGAGGAAGCGCAGGCACCCCCGGATTCGCCGCGCGCCGCCGCCGCGCTGGCGGCGCTGCAGCACCTGCCGGAGAACCAGCGCCAGGCGCTGATCCTGACCAAGGTGCACGGCCGCTCGCACGCCGAGGCGGCGCAGATCGCCGGCAGCACGCCGGGCGCCATCAAGCTGCGCGCGCACCGGGCATACGTGACGCTGCGCCAGCGCCTCGGCGCCAAGAACGACGGCGACGTCGAGACGGAGATCGATCTCTGATGGCTGCCTCGGACGCCAGCCAGCGCCGTCCGCCCTCGGGCTTCGACGAATCGCCGCCCGCGCCCTCGCCCGCGCTGATGGCGGCGGTGCAAGCGATGAAGCCGGTGCGCATGCGCTCGCGCTTCACCGCGTTCGCCGTGGTGCTGGCGCTGGGGCTGATCTGGCCGGTCGTCACGTTGCTGGTGCGGCCGTTGCGCCAGGACATGCCGGGGCTGCCGCGCGCCTGGATCATCGGCGGGGCCATCGTGTGGGGCGCGGTCTTCGTGGTCTCGCTGGCCGCGGCGTTGATCCCGCGACGCGGGGACGTCCTGCCGGGCGCGGGGCGGGCCTCGCGCCTCAGCTTCGTCGGCATGCTGATCGTGTTTCTGCTGGCGCTGTTCTTCAGCGCCAGCGTTCCGGGCATGAGCGTCTCGCCCGCCGATCGCGGCTGGACGCTGTTCGACTCGTGCGTGCATTGCATCGGCTATGTCTTTGGCGTCGCCGGCGTCTGCTTCGTGGCCGGTGTGCTGGTCTTGCGCCGGTTGATGCCGGTGGGCACGCGCCGCATCGGCATGGCGCTGGGCGCGGCGGGCGGCGCGCTGGGTGGCCTGGCGTTGCATTTCATCTGCCCCTTCGCCGGAACCGATCACGTGGTGCTGGCGCACGTGGGCGGCATGGTGCTGGCGGCGGCGGCTGGAGCGGCTCTGCTGCCCAGCCTGGTGGAACGCTGAACGGCTCCTGCTCCCTGGCAGAAGTTCCGCGAGCAGCACGGCCGACTCAGCATCCGGGCACCTGCATCCTGGTTGCGCACCATTGGATTCCGGCAATCGTTCCGGATAATGCCCGCGCGTCTCTCAGGAAATTCGAGATTCGCGCCGCGAAACTTTTCTGCGACTTGGCGAACACTATTTCCACACTGGAAAATCACCGGCGGACAATGCCACTGTCACGGAGAATTTCCTTGCCACCTTTCCGCGCCCTGTTGCTAACCTCCGACGGTTCGCCGGCTGGCGCGCAAAGAGCCCATGAGCATCCTGTCCCGCTTTTTTCCGAAGACGGACGGCGGCGCCGCGACGCCGGGCGCTGCCGCCGCCGCGACGCCAGCCCCACCCGCTCCCGAGCCCGCGCCCGAACCGGCGCCGGCGATCGCGGCCCAGCCTGACCCGGCGCCGCCGAGACCCACCGCCGCGCCACCGCGCCCAAAGAAGACCCCTGACCGGCGCTTGCCGCCCCCCGTGACATCGGGATCGCCACCGACACCGGCGTCGGCCCTCGACGTAGCATCATCGATCGATGAAGCGCTTCGGAAAGCTTTCCCCACAGAGCCCGGTCCATCGCCGCCGCCGGCTGCCGCCGCACCGTCCAATCACCAGCCCGCTCCCGGCGCCGAGGTGACGGTCACGAAGACGCTGTTCACGGCGGCGCCGCCGCAGCCGCAACCACCGGGCGCGGCCGAGCCGCCGCCGCGCGCGACGCTGACGCCGGTCGATCGCGCCGCCGCCCGCGCCACGCTGGAGGACGTCGCCTACGAGCACGTGCGCGCCGTGCGCAACCTGATGATCGAGCTGCAGTGGGGCGGCGCCGCCGCGGCCTGGGTGGTGGCCGCGCGCGGCGCCCTGAGCTCGCTGCGCCGGATGGCCCAGCAGATCGAGCTCGGCGATCTGGACGAGGGCATCAGCGTGTTCCTCGAAGCGCTGGACCAGGCCGTGGTTCAGCAGGCCATCCCGCCCGAGCTGGCCCGCGCCCTGACCGACCGCTACGCGCCGCTGGCCAAGGCCTTCCCGCGCGCGTTCGCGCTGGAGAGCGATCGCGATCGCCGCGAGCCGCTGCTGGTGCAATCACTGCTGGGGCAGGTGCCGGGGATGGATCCGCTCTCGGTGCAGCGCCTCTTCGCCGTCGGCCTCGGGCGGCTGGATTCGCTGTTTCGCGCCACCGCCGAGGAGGTGGCCATCGTCGCGGATCTGCCGATCCCCCTGGCCGCCGCGCTGGTCGAGAAGGCGCAGGAGCTGCGCCAGACCGCTGCGCCCCCGGAGATCGCCGACCCGGGCCGCGTCCTCGGACCGTTGCTGGCGGTGCTCAAGCGCCAGCAGCAGGAATACAGCCGGGCCGCGCAGGGCTGGTCGGCCGACAACCTGGCCGCCAAGCGCCGCCACCGGCGCGAACGCGAGCGCACGTTCCAGAAGATCAAGGGCGCCGTGGCCCGCCTGGGCGAGGTCGAGTTCGCCCTGCGCCTGCAGACCTATTCGTTCGCTCGCCGCATCGACGAGCTTCAGCAATTCATCGAGCAGGCCGGCGGTCAGGAGAGGAGTCGTTCGCATGGCAGAGCTCACGCGTGATGAGGTGCTGGATCGGTTTCGCCGCTCGGAGAAGCTCGAGCGCGTCGACCTGCGCGGCATCGATCTCAGCAAGGCGGCGCTGCCGTCGGCGGCGCTGGCGCGCGCCGACCTCGAGGGCGCCAACCTGGAGGGCGCCAACCTGCGCGGCGCCGTCCTCAAGAACAGCAACCTGCGCGAGGCCCACCTGGTGGGCGCCGATCTGCGCGAGGGCAACCTGGAATGCGCCGACCTCGAGGAGGCGAACCTCGAACGCGCGAACCTGGCCGGCGCCAATCTGCTGCGCGCCAATCTCGAGGGCGCGAACCTGGCCAACGCCACGCTGGCCGGGGCGCGGCTCGGCTTCGCTCAGCTCGGCATGGCCAATCTCACGGGCGCCGATCTCCGCGACGCGATCCTGGTCCACGCCGAGCTGCCGGAGGCGCACCTCGGCAACGTCAAGGCGGCGGGCGCCGACCTGACCGGCGCCAACCTGCGCGGCGCCACGCTGACGGGCGGCGACTTCTCGCGCGCCCAGCTGGCCGACGCGCAGCTGGTCGAGGCACGCGCCGCCGGGGCCAAGCTGGGGGGCGCCGTCCTGCGCAAGGCCGACCTCGCGCGTGCGGATTTCAGCAAGGCGGATCTCGGCAACGCCGACCTGCGACAGGCGCAGCTTGGGGCCACGATCTTTCAAGGCGCCACGCTGACCGGCGCCAAGATCGCGGGCGTGGTGGGCGGCGGCGCGAGCCTCGGCGATCTGCAGGTGGCCTGGGTCGACGCCAGCCCCGAGGGCAACGGCTCGGCCCGCGTCACCGACGGGGAGATCACCGCGCTGCTGAGCGGGTCGCGACCCGTCGCCGGCTCCGCCCGCGAACGACCGGCCGGCGATCGCCGGTACTTCGGGCGGGGCGACATCCTTCGCAACGCCACCCTGGAGTTCATGCCCGGCGCCAAGGTCGAGATCGACAGCGTCTTCGAGAACTGCTCGATCGTCCTCGGCGAAGGGGCGGCCGTCGTCGTCGGGAAATCGGGCGTGCTGGCCGACTGCCAGATCTCCGGCGCCGGTGACATCACCGTGCACGGGCAGTTCTTCGAGCGCGAGCGTCCCGGCATCGTCGGCGCGCGCGCGCTGCTGGTCACCGGGCACGGCGCGCTGGACGCGTCGGTGCAGCAAGCCGCCATGCCGACCCAGTTCGCCTTCGAGCGCGGTTGCCGCCTGCGCCTCAAGGTCATGAAGGCCAGCAACGGCGAGCCCCGAACCGCCGCGAAAGGAGCGTGAGCCATGGCCGACAGCAAGACAACGCCCCCCCGCCCGGCGCCCGAGAAAAAGACCATCATCGAGGACGGCACGGTGTTCAAGGGGACGCTGTCGGCCAACTGCCCGGTGGTGGTGCGCGGCCAGGTGGAAGGAGAGATCAGAGGTCCCTCGCTGGACGTGGCCGAGAGCGGCGCCGTGAGCGGAAAGGTCAAGGTCACCGAGCTGCGATCGAGGGGCGAGCTGACCGGAACCTTCGAGGCCGACGACGTCGTCCTGTGCGGCCGCGTCCGCGATCAGACGGTGATCATCGCCAAGACGCTGGAGGTGGCGTCCCCCAAGAGCGGATCATTGGCCGTCGAACTCGCCGAGTGCGAGCTGCAGATCGGCGAGGTCCCGTCCAAGCAGGCCGCCCTGCGCGACGCGCTGTCTGGTGGCGCCGGACATCTGGCCGCCGCCGGCGCCGCCCAGAGCGGCAACGGCGAAAGCACCGGCGCCGTCGTCGCCGCGAAGGCGCCCGCCCCCGCCACCTCGAACACGCCCATCTGAAGATGGCCGAGCTCTCGTCCGCCGACGTCCTCCTGCGCGTTCAACGCGGCGAGAAGCTGGAGCGCGCCGACCTGCGCGGCGTCGTGCTCGACGGCGCGGCGCTGCCGGGCGCCGTTCTCGGGCGCGCCGATCTCGACGGAGCCAGCCTGCGCGGCGCCGACCTCGGCGGCGCGCTGCTGAAGAACGCCAGCCTGCGCGAGGCCGACCTGCGCGACGCCAACCTGCGCGGCGCCAACCTCGAGAGCGCCGACCTGGAGAAGGCCAACCTGGAACGCGCCGTCCTGCGCGGCGCCGATCTGACCCGCGCCAACCTCGAAGGCGCCAACCTAAACGCCGCCGATCTGACCGGCGCGCGCCTGCGGCGGGCGCAGCTCGCGGCCGCGCAGCTGGCCGGCGCGGACCTGCGCGACGCCACGCTGATGCACGCCGATCTCTCGGCCACCAACCTCGAGCGCGCCAAGGCGGCGGGCGCCGACTTCAACAACACCAACCTGCGCGGCGCCTCGCTGGTCGAGGGAGACTTCACGCGCGCGCTGTTCAACGACGCCTCGCTGGTCGAGGTGAAGGCGCGCGCGGCCAAGCTGGGCGGCGCCTCGCTGCTGAAGTCGGATCTCTCGCGCGCCGATCTGACCGATGCCGACCTCAGCCTGGCCGATCTGCGACGGGCCCGCCTGACCGGCGCCACCCTGCGCGGCGCCTGCTTCACGGGCGCCAAGGTGGCGGGCCTGATCGGCACCGGCGCCGCGCTGGACGACGGGCTCGAGGTGGCGTTCCTGGACGCCAGCCCCGACGGCAACGGCGCCGCCCGCCTGGGCGACGACGCGATCCCGTTCCTGCTCGGCGGCTTCGTCGCCGGCGAGATCGGCGGCGGCAGGAACCGGCGCTACTTCGGGCGCGGCGACGTCCTGCGCGACGCCACGCTGGCCTTCGACGGCGGCGCGTGCGTCGAGGTCGACAGCCTGTTCGAAAACTGTCTGATCACGCTCGGCCCCGGGACCGAGCTGGTGATCGGACGGGCAGGCGTGCTGGCCGGCTGCCAGATCAACGGCAGCGGCGACGTCACCGTGCACGGTCATTTCTTCCAGCGAAAGAGCCCCGGCATCGTCGGGGTGCGCACGTTGCGCGTGACCAGCCGGGGCGCGCTGGTGGCCAGCGTCGAGCAGCACGAGGCCAGCACGCGTTTCGCGTTCGAGAAGGGCAGCCGCCTGCGCCTGCGCATCGCGCGGCCGAACGGGGGCAACGGCAGCGCCAAGGACAAGGACAACGGCAACGACAAGGACAAAGATCAGGAGAGCGATGAACGACGCACACGACGACGCCAGGCGCGCGCCAACCGCGGTGTCTAGCATTCGCGACACCATCGTCGAGGAAGGGAGCACGCTGCGCGGATCGCTGGCGTCGCGCGGGCGAATCCTGGTGATGGGCCGCCTCGACGGCGACATCGACAGCCCGGCGGTCGAGGTCACCGAGACCGGCGCGCTGTCCGGGACCATCAAGGCCGGGGTCCTGCGCTCGCGCGGGGCGCTGGGCGGCCTGCTCGAAGCCAACGAGATCGACCTCGGCGGCCGCGTCCTCGACGAGACGGTGATCCGCGCCCGCGATCTCGCGGTGGCGCTGGGGAGCGAGGGCGAAGGCGCCCAGTTCGGCGACTGCGAGATCGTCGTCGGCGACGAACCGGATCGCGAGCGCGCCGTCAGTGACGCCCAGGCACCCGCGCGCGGCCTCTTCGATCCCGACGGCGCGTAGGCGCCGCACCTCGGCCCGGCGCGCGCCGTCAGCCGCCCGCGATCAGCTTGAACAGGCGCCCTTTCAGCGTGCGCGGCACCAGGCCACCGTGGTTGACGACCAGGGCGACGCAGTCCTCGCCCGCCTCCACGCGCTGTTCGTGGTCGATTCCCTGATCGCGCACGCAGACGTCGCCGCGCTGAAAGTGGGCGGCGCCTTCGTCCAGGCCGCCGCGAAACACGACGGTATATTCCGGCCCCTCGTGGTCGTGCAGCGGGATGACGACCCCCGGCCGGAGCCGCACCAGCCGCGCCGACGCGCCCGGCTCGCGTAGGCCCAGGCGAATCTCGCGCACGCCCGGGATCAGCAGGCGCCAGCGCGGGTGGCTGTCCGCGCTCAAATAGCGATGCAGCGTGAGCGGTAGATCCAGCGCCGCCAGCTCGGGCGCGATCGGCGGCGGAGACGCGGGCGCGATGCGCGGACCCAGCTCCGACAACAGGCGGGCCCGCACGTCCTGCGACGCGCGCGGGAAACCGAACGTCAATAGCGAAGCGCTGGCCACCGCTTCCAGATCGGCGACGCGGTCGCGACAGTCACGGCACAGATCCAGGTGACACGCCACCGGCATGCCGAGCGGCTCCTTGGCGTTGCCGGCTGAATAGTCGAGCAGGATCTCGTCCGA
>DATKEU010000230.1:0-3052 GCA_035544495.1 Polyangia bacterium
GCGCCTCGCGCAGGAAGAAGGCGGCGTTGTCCTGCAGTCTCGCCACGCGCGACGGCTCAGCGTCCAGCAGCTGAAGAGCCGCCCGGGCTGCAGCGGCGATCGCCGGGGACACGCCGACGCTAAAGACGAAACCCGGCAGAGTGAAGCGCAGCCAGTCGATCACCCGGCGGCTGCTGGCGATGAAGCCGCCGCTGGCGGAGAAGGTCTTTGACAGCGTGCCGACGATGAAGTCGATGTCGCGCGGATCAACGCCGAAGTGCTCGGCGATGCCCCTGCCGGTGCGCCCGAGGACGCCGATCGAGTGGGCTTCGTCGACCAGCAACCAGGCGTCGAACCGATCGCGAAGCGCAAGGAGGCGCGGCAGGTCGGGGATGTCCCCGTCCATGCTGTAGAGGCCTTCCACCACGATCAGGGCCCGCTGGCCACTGCAGCGGCGCCGGGACAGCTGCGACTCGAGATCGTCGAGGTCGTTGTGGGCGAAACGGAAGGCGGTGGCGCGGGTCGTCTCGACGCCGGCGACGATGCTATTGTGGGAGAGGTCGTCGACGAACACGACGTCGCTTCGGGTCAAGAGGTGGCCGATGAGGCTGGCGTTGGTCAGGTAGCCGCTGACGAGGCAAATGGCGTCCTCAACACCCAGGAACGCCGCCAGATCGCGCTCCAGCGCATCGTGGATGGCGTGGTTGCCGCCGACGAGTCGCGAGGCCCCGGCGCCGACGCCCGCCTCCAGCGCAGCGTCAGCCGCGGCCCGCCGTACGCGCTCGTCCCGGCCAAGGCCCAGATAGTCGTAGTTGGCGAAGTTGACGAAGCGTCCCACGGCGGACCGCCGCTCGAGCTCCAGCGCATCTATGTCCCTGAGCCACACCGCTTTGGCCGCCGCCACCGAGTCATCGATTACAGGCGCCCGCGCCAGTGGGCCGCCCGCGATGCGCAGGCGCCGCACGACGTAATGTTCCAAGCTAGGCGCGCGCGCCATACCAACCCCCAGGGCGTCCGCCAGTGCGCCAACCGCGCATGCTCGGGCTCCCCCGCTCCCAAGTCAGCCTAGACAACCGGAACACGCATGGTCAAGCGAGCGCGGCCTGGTTTCCCACCGCCTAAGCCCAGGAAGACGGCAGGACAAAGGCGACAAGCGCGGCGCCGGGATCACTGGGGCGCCGCGCGCGCTTCGAGCGGCGTCGAATAGACGCGGAAGGTCTTGACGGGCGGGCCCGCGGCCAGCCTTGCGAGCGCGTTCATCGCCTTGTTGCACTCCAGCACCCAGGAGAACTCCACCCAGTCGAGATTGTGCTTGCGGCTCTCGTCCAGGAACTCCTTGGCGAGCAGCGCCAGGACGCCGGCGGCGAGCGAGGTCCGCTGGTGTTCCTGGCGGATGCCGAGCAGAAGCACCCGGGCGCCGCTGAAATCCTGCCTGGCCAGTTTGAAGGCAAAGGGCGCCCAATTGAACGGCAGCAACCTCCCTTTGAACGGCGCGATGACGCTGTTGATGTCGGGCAACCCCAACATCACTGCCGAGGGCCTCCCATCGATGCTGACGAACCGTCCATAGCCGGAGCGGAACACCGGCTTCAGCTCGGCCACCAGCGAATCGATCTCGGGCCGGGCGAACGGGACGAAACCCCAGTTCTGCGCCCATGCGTCGTTGTAGATGTCGGCCAGCAGCTCGACCTCATCCTTGAGCCGGCGCATGGCGATCGGACGCACGGCGACGCGCCCGCTCTTCAACGTCTTGGCGGCCAGCTTTAGGACTTCCGGCGCCGGCGTTTTGGGATCCATGCGGTAGGCGTAAAGATCCATCTCCTTCCTCAGGCCAGCGCCTTCGAGGAGCGCGCCGAACCAGGGGCGCGCGTGCGTCATCATGATCGCCGGGGGCGTCTCGAAGCCGTCCACCAGGAGCCCCGACTCCTCGTTGGTCGAGAAGTTCAGCGGCCCCGCCATCCGCTGCATGCCCCGCTCGGCGAGCCAGTCGCGAGCGCGCTCCAGCAAGGCGTGGGCGACCCGGGCGTCGTCGACGCACTCGAAGAAACCGAAGTGTCCGGTGGCGTCGCCGTGGAAGGCCAGATGCCGGCGGTTGATTTGGGCTGAGATGCGCCCGACGGGCTCGCGCCCCCGTAACGCGACGAAGAGACAGGCTTCGGCGAACTCGAAGAACGGATGCTTCGGCGTAAACCGCCGTTCCTCCATCAGACGTAGCGGCGCGATCCAGGCCGGATCGTCGGCGAACACCCGGTAGGGCACGGCGAGCCACGCCGCGCGTGTCGGCGCGTCGCGCACCACCTCGATCCTGAGCGGCGCGTCGGAGGCGAGGGTCAAGCGGCCGCTTCCACGTTCGAGGCCGCAATGAGGCGGTCGACAAGCGCGGCCGGCAACAGCCGCGCCGCCGCCACCGCCCACCTGAGCTGCCAGGGGAAAATCAGCACCCGGCGTCGCTTCTCCAGCGCCGCGGCGATGCGGGCAGCAGCGCGGTCGGCCGACCAGAGAAAGGGCCGCGCCGTGGGCAGGCTGGCGCTCATGGGCGTGTCGACGAAGCCCGGGCAGACGACCGTGACCCCAACGCCCGAGCCGTGCAGCCGTCGGCGCAGCGCCTCGCCGTAGAGGTGCACCGCCGACTTCGCGGCGCAGTAGACCGGCGCATGCGGCAGCCCGACAAGGCCGGCGATCGAGCCCATGAGCACGATCTGGCCATCGCCGCGCGCCGCCATCCGCGGCGCGAGGGGGGCGACGGTGTTGATGACGGTCAGGAGGTTGTTGTCCACCAGGGCGCGGGCCTGCTCGACGGTTTCGCCGGCGCCGCGCGCCAGGGCCCGGGCGCCGCCGACGCCGGCGTTCGCCAGTAGCACGTCAACGGGCGCATGCAGATCGGCCGCGACCAGTTGCCGCGCCGCACCACAACCGTCGCGCAGGTCGCAGGCGTAGCTGACCACCACCGCCCCGGCTGCGCGGCAGTCGCGGGCCGTCTCTTCGAGGCGCTCCTCGTCGCGGCCAAACAGGGAAAGGGCGCAACGCCGCCGGGCGTAGTGGCGCGCCAGCGCGGCCCCGAGGCCGCTGCTGG
>DATKEU010000231.1:0-6037 GCA_035544495.1 Polyangia bacterium
CCCAGCGCCACGCGTCCGGCGCCCAGCCGCCGCGCCAGATCCTCCAGGGCGCCGAGCCGCAGCGCGCGCGCCACGGCCTGCAGCGAGCCGGCGCGCCCGGGCGCGGCGCGCGCGGCCGGCACGTCGACGCAAAGTCGGTGAAACGGCAGGCCCAGCGCCGCCGCGCGCTCGGCCACCAGCGCGGCCTCGGCGCGCGCTTCCGGCCGCAGGCCGTGATCGACGATCGCCACGGCGAGGCGCAGCTCCAGACGCGGCGCCAGCTCCCACAGCGCGCTCATGAGCGCCATCGAGTCCGGGCCGCCCGAGACCGCCACCACCAGGTGATCGCCGCCGAAGAGCAGCTTTTCGCGGCGAATCGTCTTCCACACCGCCGACAACATCGAGCGCGTGCAGTTTACCGCGTATATAAGGACCGGAAGCATCACCCATGACCAAGGACGACGAATCCCCCGACAACGTCATCGCGCTGTCGCGCTATCGCGCACAGCTCGGACGCGGCAAGCGGCTAAGGCGCGCCGACGTGCTGCTCGCCAGCCCCGACCCCGAACGAGCCATCCGCGCTCTGCCCGGCGACGAGCTCTACTACGTCGTACAGGAGGTCGGCCTGCGCGATGCGGGCGACATCCTGATCCATGCGCGGCCCGAGCAGGTGCAAGCGGTGCTGGATTTCACCCTGTGGCAGCGCGATCAGCTGATGCCCGAGCGCATGGCCGAATGGATCGAAGTGATGGCCGAGGCGCCGCCCGAGAAGATCCTCGAGTGGATCGCCGGCTTCGATACCGAGCTGGTGGGATTGCTCCTCACGCAATCCGCGCGCATCTACGACCTGTCGCAGGAGGAGCCGCCCGACCAGGGCGAAGGGATCTTGTACCCAACGCCGGACCGGCTGTTCGTCCTGGACGCGATCGGCTTTCCCCAGCACGAACCGACGCCGGCCACGCCCGGCCACGCGGGCGAGCCGCCGGAGTCGGCGCGGGCGATGATCCGCATCGTCGACGGCCTGTACCGCGCGGACGCGCAGCTGGCGCGCCGCCTGCTCATCGGCGCGCGGTCGGAGATGACGTCGTCGATGGAGGAGATGGCCTTCCGCTGGCGGTCGGGGCGGATGAGCGATCTCGGGTTCGCCGATTACTACGAAGCGCTGGAAGTCTACCGGGAGCTCGATCCCGCGTCGGTGCGCATCGGCGAGGTCAAGCCCGGAACGCGCGTGCGTCCGAAGGCCGCGGCGGGTGGACGCGACGACGGCGACGATGCCCTGCGGGCGCCGGCGGCGCTGATCGAACGTCTGGGCGCGCCGTCGGCTTTCACGCGCGCGGTGCGCCGGCTGACCTCGCCGGACGAGGTGGCCGATCTGCACTTCACGCTGGTGGCGCTGACCAACCGGGTGCTGGCCGCCGATCGCATCACCCCGGGCGACGACGAGGCGGTGGCGGCGGCGCTGGCCCGCCTGGCGGCGACGCTGGATATCGCGGTCGAGTTTCTGGCGCGCGGCGATGAGGATCGGGCGCTCGAGGCGGTGCGCACGGTCGCGCTGGTGCGCCTCCATCGCCTGGGCGTCAGCCTGGTCGGCAAGGTGCGCCAGCTGGCGATGGCGCTGAAAGCGCACGGCCCCTTCGCGGCGGCGGGACGCGACCTGTTCGAGCCCGATGACGCCGCGATCATCGAGGCGGTCACACGCCTGCGCCCGCTGTTTCCCGGCGTTCTGGAAACGCCGCCCAAGCCGACCGACCGTCCGTTCGACTCGATGGCGGACATCGCGCGCGCCAAGTCGGCCATCGAGCGGGCAGCCGCCGCCCAGGCGTTGCTGGTGGGGCTGGGCGTCCGGGCGGACCAGCTCTCGGAGCAGGCGCTGGAAGGGACGACCGGCGCCGACGCGGCTGCCCTCGACGCCGGCGTTCTGGCGCGGACGGCGCTGGTGCTCGCGCTTCTGGAGGGGGGCGGTGCCAACTTCAGGTCCGGGTTCAAGCAGCCGATGAGCTTTCGACCGCTGTCGCCCGACGAGGTTCGTGAATTCGAAAAGCGGGTGTCGGCATCAAAGACTGGCAGTGCAAAGGATGAAAAGTCAGCCGTGAAGCCAGGCGATGTGAAACGAAAGGCGAAAGCGATTCTGGATGCCGCGGCGCCGAAGAACCTGGGCGACGCGGTCGCCGAGGTGATTCGACGCTGGATCGACAGCCTGTCGCCCCTGGAACCGGTGCTGGTCAAGGCGCCGCCCCGCCGCCGCCGGCGATAGCGGTCGCAGCCTGCGCCTCGATCAGTCGCCGGCGCGGTGATTAGCTTGGTGGCGTGGGAACCGCGCCCGACCTAGATGAACCCGCGACCCGCGGTGGCGATCGCCTGGTCCTGGTGGCGGCGATCCTGGGGTCGTTCGTCGCGTTCCTCGACATGTCGGTCGTCAACGTCGCCTTGCCGGCCATCCGGCGGTCGCTGGGCGGCGGGACCTCGGCGCAGCAATGGATCGTCGATGCCTACCTGCTGACACTGAGCGCGCTCATGCTGATCGCCGGATCCCTGTCGGACCTGCTCGGGCGCAGGCGCGTGTTCGCCGCCGGGCTGGCGGGCTTCGGCGCCGCCTCGCTGCTGTGCGCGTTCGCGCCTGGTGTGACGTTCCTGATCGTCGCCCGCGCGCTGCAGGGCGCGGCGGGCGCGCTGCTGGTTCCAAGCTCGCTCGCGCTCATCGTCTCGCGCTTCAAGGGCGACGCGCAGGGGCGTGCCATCGGAACCTGGACGGCCTGGACCGGCATCGCGTTCGTCATCGGCCCGCTGCTGGGCGGCGCCCTGGTCGACGCCGGCGCGCACGGCGGCAGCGCGGAGGCGCCGTCGATGTCGTGGCGCTGGGTGTTCGGCATCAACGTCGCGCCGATCGTCGCGACGCTGCTGGTGCTGGCACGGCTGCCCTCCGACCGCCAGCGCCAGCGCGGGCGGTCCGTCGACGGCTGGGGCGCGGCGCTGTGCGCCGCCGGGCTGGGCGGGCTGACCTTCGCGCTCATCGAGCAGCCAAGGGCGGCGACAGGCTGGGCAGCGCCGTCGACCGCGCTGCCCCTGGTCACGGGGGCGGCGGCGCTCGGCGCGTTCATCTTGCGCGAGCGTCTGGCGCGGGACCCGATGCTCGACTTCGCGCTGTTCCGCAGCCGCAGCTTCGCCGCCGGAAACGCCGCCACGGCCGCCATCTATGCCGGGCTCTCCGCGGCGACGTTTCTTCTGGCGCTTCATCTGCAGCAGGTCGTCGGATACCGCGCCATCGCCGCCGGCGCGGCGCTGCTGCCGGTGACGTTGATCCTCTTTCTGCTCTCGCCCCGTTTCGGGCGCTGGTCGGCCCGCCGTGGGCCGCGCTGGTTCATGACCGCGGGGCCGATCGTCGCGGGCGTGGGGCTCTGGCTTCTGTCGCGCATGGGCTCGCACCCGCGCTATGCGCTGGGCGTCCTGCCGGGGGTGATCGTGTTTGGCCTGGGCCTGGCTTCGACGGTCGCGCCGCTGACCGCCGCTGTCCTGGGCGGTGTCGACGAGCGCCACGCCGGGGTCGCCTCTGCCGTCAACAACGCGGTCTCGCGCGTCGCCGGGCTGCTCGCCATCGCGGCCGTGGGCGCGCGCCCGTTCCAGCCGGCGCTGTCCTCGATGGCCGCGTTGCTCTGCGTCGGCGGCCTCATCTCGGCGGCGGCGATCCGGAATCCGGGTTCGCCGCCGCCGTGACCCGAGCGAGGCGCCGGTGGCCGTCAGGCAGGCATCGGCTCGGCGGTGCCGCCCAGCTCTTTGGGGAGGTCGCGGAGCTTGGGGAGGCCGTCGTTCATGGGCAGAACGGTCTCCTGATAGTTCACGTGGAGGCCTGGCTTGAACGGCAGGCCGGGGATGGTGGCGGCGTAGACGTCGATCAAGCCCCAGCGGGGGTGCTGGTTCATCAGGTGGCCGCCGCAGACCGTGCACCACTTGCGGAAGCTGTTGTCCGTCCGGTTGAACGTACCCACACGGTCGGCGCCCTTGGTGATCGCCACGCTGTCGGCCTTCCACAGCGAGAAGGCGTTCACGGGGCCCGCGCTCCACTTGCGGCACGAGGCGCAGTGGCAATAGCCCATCGCCTCGGGCGCGCCGGTGACGGTGAGCTCCACCGCCCCACAGAAACATCTCCCTTCGTACGTCGCGTTCTGGCTCATGAGACGTCCCTCCTTTCGGGACCGGTCAAAACTACGTGATCGGGGTCTGGCGCGGGAGTGGCGGTTCAGACACACTCAGGTGGCGATCCTGCCATGAAAGGAGACGGGCTGATCGACGTGGTGGTGGTGCTGCTCGAACGGGCGTTGCCCTCGACGTCCGTGGCGCCCATCGAGATCTTCAGCGCCGCGGGGGTGCTCTGGCAGCAGTTCAACCGGCTGCCGCCGGCGCCGCGCTTCCGCGTGCGCACGGTGTCCCTGGACGGGCGCCCCACCCGGTACCTGGTGCCGCTGGGGCTGCGGCCACAGGGCGCGCTGGCGTCCGTGCGTCACGCGGATCTCATCGTGGTTCCCACCGCCGAGGCGGATCTCGACCAGGCGCTGCGAGCCAACGCGCCCCTCTTCCCCTGGCTGCGGCGCTGGTACGAACGCGGCGCGCGCATCGCCGGCGTCTGCACGGGGGCCTCGCTGCTGGCCGAGGCGGGGCTGCTGGACGGCAAGGTCGGCACCACGCACTGGGCATTCGTCGACGAGTACCGGCGGCGATACCCGCGCGTGCGCTGGCAGGCCGAGCGCTTCGTGACCGAGGCCGGCCGCGTGTTCTGCGGCGGCGGCGTGTACGCGTCGATCGACCTCTGTCTCTACCTGGTCGAGAAATTCTGCGGGCACGAGACGGCGGTCGAGACCGCCAAGGCGCTGCTGCTGGAGACGCCGCGCATCTGGCAGTCGGGCTACGGCACGGCGCCGCCCCGCTCGGCGCACGACGACGAGCGCATCCAGAAGGCGCAGGACTGGCTGTTCCGCAACTTCAAGGAGGAAACCAGCGTCGACGGGCTCGCGGCGCGCGTGGGGATGAGCCCGCGCAACTTCGCCCGCCGGTTCACGGCCGCGACCAGCGAGACCCCCCTCGCTTACCTGCACCGCCTGCGCATCGACGCCGCCCGCCGCCTGCTGGAGACGGGCAAGGGCGTCGTCGGCGTGGCCGACGTCAGCCGGGCCGTCGGCTATCAGGACCTGGCCTTCTTCCGCCGGCTGTTCAAGCGCCACACCGGCGAGGCCCCGCGCGCCTACCGCGAACGCTTCGGCCCGTTGCGGGTGGCAAGGGCTCGCTGAAGCGTCCCTTCGTCCGAGACCCCGATCTCCGTGATCTTGCCGCGGTCAGGGTCGAGCACGAACGAGAAGCGTTTGACGGGGCCCGGCGCGCCGGCGCAAGATCTGCGGCAATTGCTAGCCTCTTCTCGGTGTTCGGCTTGAAGTCTCTCCTTCCGATTCGGACCGCGGCTCTGCTGCTGGCGCTGCTGGCCGCGCCGGTTGTGCGCGACGCCAGCGCCGCCGAGTCGCCGATCGAACGCGAGACCGCGCAGCACGCGGCGCTCGGCCGCCGCCACGCCGAGCAGGCGCGCTATCACGACGCCATCCTCGAATACCGGAAGGCATACGAGCTGCGCGCCGACCCGGAGTTCTTGTACGCCATCGCCGGCTGCTACCGGCGCCTGGGTAACAGCGAGCGGGCGTTGTTCTTCTACCGGCGCTACCTCACGACCGCCCCGGCCGGCGCCAACCGCGCCGCCGCCGAGCAAGAGATCGCGGTCCTGGGGAGCCGCACGCTGGCGCCATCCGAGACGACGGAAGAACCCGAACTCGAAACCGAGCCCGCGCCGTCGCCGCCGGCCGCGCTCGCGTCGGCGCCGTCGCTGGCCAATGACGTGGGCCTGATCCAGCTGCCGTCGCGTCCCCACGCCGAGCGGCCGCTCCTACGTCACTGGTGGCTGTGGGCGTCCATCGGTGCCGTCGTCCTCGGGGCCACGGTGGCTGTGATCGCCACCCGTCACACCGGCGAGCCGGCGCCCCCCGTCACCGCGCTTGGCAACATGAGGTACTGATGCGGCGCT
>DATKEU010000232.1:0-2867 GCA_035544495.1 Polyangia bacterium
TTCCTGATCTGCGGCGCGATCACCACCGCCATGTTCCTCACCGCCATCTTCCTGCGCCCGCCATCGCTGAAAGGCGCGCCGGCCGAGGCCTCGGCCCCGCAGGCCGCGGAATGAGCGACGCGCCGGTCACAGCCGATCTCCTCATCAGCGGCGCGACGCTGATCACGATGGACGCCGAGCGCCGCGTCATCGAGGACGGCGCCATCGCCTTCGCCGGCGAGCGCATCGTCGCGGTTGGCAAGCGCGAGGCGCTGGCCCGCACGGTGCGGGCGCGGGAGACCCTCGATGCGCGCCGGTTCGTCGCCACGCCCGGCTTCTTCGACGCGCACATCCACATCACTGGCGATCCGCTCACGCGCGGCTTCGCCCGCGGCGGCCCGGACGTCAGTTGGTCGGATCGGCTGACCAAGTGGGTGATCCCGATCTTCCGCAGCCAGACGCCCGACGACGAACGGCTTGCCGCCCAGTGCGCGGCGCTGGCGATGATCCGCTACGGCGCCACCACCTTCCTGGAGGCCGGCACCGTCACCCACCTCGACGCGGTCATGGAGGGCCTGGCCGAGACGGGCATCCGCGGCCGGGTGGGCGAGTGGGTCGAAGGCCGGGCGCGCGGGGCCGAGGATCCGGCGGCGGTCTCCGCCGCCGCTATCGCCGTGCTCGAATCCGAGATCGCCCGCTACCCCGAAGACGGCGAGACGCGGCTCGCGGCCTGGCCGGTGCTGGTGGGCCACTCGACCAATTCCGACGCGGTCTGGCGCGCCGCCAAGGACCTGGCCGACGCGCACGATCTGTGCGTCTCCGCCCACATGAGCCCTCGGCTCGGCGATCCGGAGTGGTACCTCGCCAACTACCGTCGGCGCCCGCTCGAGCACCTCGCCGACATCGGCGTGCTCGGCCCCAACCTGGCGCTGACCCACTTGGCCCAGATCGATCGCGCCGAGCTCGACCTCCTGGCCGGCTCCGGGGCCAGCGCCATCCACTGCGCGCACGCCGCCTTCCAGGGCGGCTTCGGCCTTTCGCAGATCGGCCTCTACCCGGAGATGCTGGCGCGCGGCGTCAACGTCATGCTGGGCACCGACGGGGCCGCGGCCGACATCCTGGCGTCCGCGCGGCTGATGGCCAGCGTGTTCCGCGACGCGCGTGCCGACGAACACCTGATCTCGCCCGGGGCCATGCTGGAGATGGCGATCACCAATGGCGCGCGCGGCCTGCGCATGTCGGAGCGCCTGGGCTCGCTCGAGGTCGGGAAGAAGGCCGACATCGTGTTGCACGACACCGACCTGCCCGAATGGGGCCCAGTGTTCGACGCCCCCGCCCAGCTGGCGCTGACGGCGCCATCCAGCGGCGTGCACAGCGTCTGGATCGACGGCGAACAGCTGCTTGAGGCCGGTCGCTCGACGCGACTCGACGAAGAGAAGGTGCTTGCCGACGCACGCCAGGCCGGCCGTGCGCTGATCGCCCGGACCGGCCTGCCGTCCCGCACCGATTGGCCGGTGGTCTGACCATGGCCGACGTCACCCCCGCCGAATGGCGTGCGGCGATGGGCTGCTTCCCATCCGGCGTCACCATCGTGACGAGCTGGGACGGCGCCGAGCCGGTCGGTTCGACGATCAACGCATTCTGCTCGGTCTCGCTCGAGCCGCCGCTGCTGCTGATCTGCCTGGCGCACGCCAACCCGATCCGCGCTGGGCTGGAGCGCTCGCGCGGCTTCGGCGTCAACATCCTGCCGGAGGACGGACGCCCGATCGCTCAGCGCTTCGCCCGCGAGCCGCTCACCGATCGCTTCTGCGAGTTCCCCTACCGCGTCACCGAGGGCGGCGCGCCGCAGCTTGAAGCCGCCCCGGTGTTCATCGACTGCGCCCTGGAGGCGATCTATCCGGGCGGCGACCATCTCATTGCGGTCGGGCGGGGGTTGCGCATCGAGCACGCCTCCGCGGCGCTGCCGCTGCTCTATCACCGTGGCCAGTTCCCCCGCTTCAACACGGCGAGTTGAGGCCGCGGCCGACTGCGGCAAACGATCGTGCGCCTACGGGCAAGTCTGCTGCGGCGCCGGGTGATAGCGTTTCGGCTGATGCTATGGGCAGGCGCTGTGCGCGCCGTCCGGGGGAAGGATTGCAGGATGGCCACGCAACCTAGCCACTCGGTCGGCCCCAAGCGGTCCACCTGGACGCACATTGCGCTCTTCGTGAAGGACATCGACAAGTCGATCGCCTGGTATGAGCGCTTCACACACCTGCGGCTCTTGCAGCAGGGCGAGGACGCCGATGGCAAGAACGCCTGGCTTGGCGACTCGACCCAGGCGGATTCGCCATTCGTGCTGGTGCTGGGGCAGTTCTTCGAAGGCCACGACCCGTTCGCACCCGCGCCGCATCATCCGATGGGGCCCTTCGCCCACATCGGCATCGAGCTGCCGACCAAGGAGGCAGTGGACGAGGTGGCGGCGCGCGCCAAGGCGGAAGGCTGCCTCGGCCTTGGCCCGGTCCAGCTGCCCAAGCAGATCGGCTACGTCTGCTTCATCAAGGATCCCGACGGTAACACCGTCGAGTTCTCGTTCGACCAGGGCGTTTACGAGAGGGCGCGCGAGGTCTGGGGCAAGGAGTTGGCGACGGGCTGACATCGCGCCGGTTTCGCCCTCGGAACGGTTCGCTGTTCCGCGCCGGCGCGCAGTGTTCTTGCGCGACGACGCTGTCGATTGAAACAGTGTTGCTGTATTCAAGCGAGCGGTCGCCCGTAATGGCCGCCGACAGCGTGTCTTCACGAGGCAACGGCCGGCGTCGTATTCACGAATATACAATTTCCAAGTGAGATTGCGTGACTAATTTCACACGGTCACGTGCGTGAAGTCGTCCGACATCTGCCTAAGATTT
>DATKEU010000233.1:0-3381 GCA_035544495.1 Polyangia bacterium
GACTCCATCGCGCGCATGGTCGCGCCGAGGCGCACGTGAAGATCGTCGGCGGCCGGCGCGCGCTCGGACCGCTGCGCGCGGGGTTGCCGGGCGGGCTGGCGGTGGCCATCGGCAACTTCGACGGCGTTCACCGCGGCCACCAGGCGCTCATCGCCACCGCCCGCGCACGCGCCGCCGCCCGCGGCGCCACCGCCGCCGTGCTGACCTTCGATCCGCACCCGGCGCGCCTGTTCGCGCCGGCGCTGGCGCCGCCCCTCATCGTCTCGCTGCCGCGGCGGCTGGAGCTGCTGGCGGCGCTGGGCATCGAGCTGTGCGTCGTCGAGCCGTTCGACGCCACCTTCGCCGCGATCGAGGCGGCGGCGTTCGTCGACGAGGTGCTCGGGCGCGATCTCGACGCGCGCGAGGTGGTCGTCGGTTACGACTTTTCCTTCGGGCGCGAGCGGGCGGGCGACGCGCGCCTCCTCGCCGAGCGCGGGGCGGCGCTGGGGATCGGCGTCAGCGTCGTGCCCCGGGTCAGCGTCGGTGGCCTCACCTGCTCGTCGACCAAGGTGCGCGAGTTCGTGCTGGAGGGGCGGGTCGACGGCGCGGCGCTCTTGCTCGGGCGGCCGTTCGAGCTGACGGGCGCGGTCGTGCGCGGCGCTGGACGCGGGCGGTCCCTCGGCGTGCCCACCGCCAACGTCGAGCCGGAGGGCGAGCTCTTGCCGCGCGTCGGGATCTACGCCGGGCGCGCCACCGTGCTCGCCAGCGGCGAGACGAAAGCCGCGGCGATCAGCGTGGGAACGAACCCGCAGTTCGGCGCCGGCGGCGCCGTCACGGTCGAGGCGCACCTCCTCGACCATGGCGGTGACCTCTACGGCCAGCGCCTGCGCGTCGAGCTGGTGCAGCGGCTGCGCGCCGAGCAGCGCTTCCCGTCGGTGGAGGCGCTGATGGCCCAGATCCGCGCCGACATCGCCGACACCCGACGGATCATCGGCTAGGGGAGCGTCAAACATGTTCGAGACCGAGACCGTGGCCGAGCTGCACGTCAAGCAGGGCCTCTTCGCCAAGGCGCTGGAGATGTACCGGCGACTTCTGGAGAGCGCCGACGACGACGAGACGCGCGCGCGCCGGCGGCGGCGGATCGGCGAGCTGGAAGCCCTGCAGCCTGCCCCCGCGGCGCCGGCGCCCGCGGGCGCTCCGGCGGCGACGACCCCGGGCGCGCCGCCGCCGCTGCCGTTGCCGTTGCCGGGCGTCCGCGCCGAGTGGGACCGCCGCCACACCAGGGTCTTCTGGCGCCTGCCCGCAGACACCGTGGCGCCAGCGCTGGACCTGCTGCTGATCATGCGCACGCCGGCCGGGATCATCACCGAACGCCGCACGCTGCCGGTGGCCACCGCCGAAGGCCGCACCGCGCTGCCGGTGCCGGATCTCTATGCCGTGCGCGTCGCGGCCGGACGCCTGGAGGGCGAGCGGTTCGTGCCCATCGTGCGCGGCGACGCGTAGGTATCGTTCACCCTCGCCAGACCGCGGCGCGCCAGGACGGCGATGCGCTACGCAGGCGGCGGCATGCCGTGCTAGGGTTCGCGCCATCATGTTCACGGGAGCCATCACCGCCATCGTCACCCCGTTTCGCGGCGACGCCGTCGACGAGGAGGCGCTGCGCAAGCTGTGCGACGATCAGATCGCCGGCGGCATCGACGGGATCGTCCCGGTGGGCACCACCGGCGAGTCCCCCACCCTGACCTTCGACGAGCACATTCGCGTCATCAAGGTCGTCGTGGACGCGGTGAGAAAGCGCGTGCCGGTGATCGCCGGCACCGGTTCGAACTCCACGCGCGAGGCGATCGAGCTGTCGCAGGCGGCGCAGAAGGTCGGCGCGGACGGCCTGCTGCTGGTGACGCCGTACTACAACAAGCCGGGACAAGATCACCTGTACCGCCACTTCAAGGCGGTGATCGACGCCGTGCCGTTGCCCAGCGTCGTCTACAACGTTCCCGGGCGCACCGGCTGCGATCTGCTGCCGGACACTCTCGCGCGCCTGTGCGAGCTGCCGGCGGTGGTGGGGGTGAAGGAGGCGACCGGCTCGACGCTGCGGGCGTCGCAGATCCTGGCCCGCGTCGGCGATCGACTGGCGGTGCTGTCGGGCGACGACGCCACGGCGCTGTCGCTCTACGCGGTGGGCGCCAAGGGCTGCATCTCGGTGGTCAGCAACGTGGCCCCGCGCGAGATGAGCGCGATGTGGGACGCCGTCGTGGCCGGCGACTGGAAGAAAGCGCGCGAGCTGCACTATCGCCTGCTGCCCCTGGGCGAGGATCTGTTCATCGAGGCCAACCCCGTTCCGGTGAAGGCGGCGCTGGCGATGATGGGCCGCATCGCCGACGAGCTGCGCCCGCCGCTGTACCCGCTGGCGCCGTCCAACCGCGAACGCGTGCGGTCGGCGCTGCAGCGGGCCGGTGTCCTCTAGGTCAGGAGCCCAATCGTGCAAACGCGCATCGGAGTGCTCGGCGCGGACGGCCGCATGGGCCGCGCCATCGTGCGCGCGATCGCCGCCAACCCGAGCGCGCGCCTGGTCGCCGCCGTCGAGCGCGCCGGCGCGCCGTCGCTGGGCCAGGACGCGGGGCTGGTGGCGGGCGTCAG
This sequence comes from Polyangia bacterium, assembly GCA_035544495.1. Classification (GTDB taxonomy): domain Bacteria; phylum Myxococcota_A; class Polyangia; order Fen-1088; family Fen-1088; genus DATKEU01. The sequence continues at coordinate 2,617 of DATKEU010000233.1, forward strand.
CGCGACCAAGGTTCTCATTCAAGAAGGGTTGCCCCACCGGGGCGTGGCCCAGGTGTGGGTCGACTTCTCGGTGCCGGCGGCCAGCCTGGCGGCGGCCGAGACGGCGGCGATCGGCGGCGTGGCGATGGTGATCGGAACGACGGGGCTCTCGCCGGCGCAGAAGGCCGATCTGGCGGCGGCGGCGCGCGCGGTGCCGATCGTCTTCGCGGCCAACACCTCGGTCGGCGTCAACGTGCTCTTGAAGACGGTCGGCGACGTGGCGCGGGCTTTGGGCCCCGGATACGACCTCGAGATCGTCGAGGCGCACCACCGCAACAAGCGCGACGCGCCGTCGGGGACGGCGCTGCGGCTGGCCGAGGCGCTGGCCGAGGCGACGAAGCGCGACCTGGGCGCGACCGCGCGATACGACCGGCACGGCGAGATCGGCCCCCGCACCGACGCCGAGATCGGCATCCAGACCGTCCGCGGCGGCGACGTGGTGGGTGACCACACCGTCTTCTTCCTCGGCAACGGCGAGCGCATCGAGATCACCCACCGCGCCACCTCGCGCGACACCTTCGCCCACGGCGCCGTGCGCGCCGCCCTTTGGGTCGAGGGGCAGAAGCCCGGGCTCTACGACTTCCGCGACGTCCTGGGCTTCTAGGCGCGCCGCCCGCGACCCCTCGGGATCGCCCGGGCGACGGCGTCGAGGCCGGGCAACGCGACGTCATCCAGCCAGCAATTGGGACTTTCGAGGCGCTGCCCTTAAGATTTGAGCGATGCCTC
>DATKEU010000234.1:0-6258 GCA_035544495.1 Polyangia bacterium
TGGGCGCGGAGCTGGGCCTGGACGTCTTCGCCAAGAGCGGCCAGCGCCCGCGCTTCGGCGTCGATCTGTCGACCGGCATCGGCGACTTCGACGTCTACGGCGACGCCGGCCTGCGCTTCGGCAACGACTTTGCCGTGGTCAACGCCGACAGCAAGAGCGCGCTGGTGGCGGCGGGGCCGGCGCTGGCCGATCCGAACACGTCGCAAAGCGCGGTGGCCGCCCTGGACGTGCCGCGCCTGACCGGCTTCAAGGGGCAGTTCGTCGGCGGCGCCAGCTGGTCGCGCAAGTACAACGACAACGACATCCTGACCATCGGCGCCGAGTACTTTTACAACCAGGCCGGTTACAGCGATCGCACCCTCTACCCGACGCACCTCGCGTATCAGTCCCTGCGGCCGGACTTGCCGCTGGCGAACTTTTTCTACCTGGGCCGGCACTATGGCGCCGTCACCGTGCTGTTGCCGGCGCCCTACTCGTGGAACTACACCACCTTCGCGCTGTCGACGCTGGGCAATCTCTCGGACCGATCGTACGTGTCGCGCCTCGACTATTCGGTGACCTTCCTGACCCACCTGACGTTCCAGGCCTTCGCGGCGCTGCACTACGGTCAGGACGGCGGCGAGCTGCGCTTCTCCTTCCACGGCCCACCGTTCAACGTCCCCACGCCGCTGATCGATCTCGGCGTCGCGCTGCGCTTGAAATTCTGAGGGGCGCCGCCGCCGCGCGTCGCCCGTCCGTTCACTCTTCCGGGTCGACGTCCTTCTTCGGGCGCGGGATGCGATAAAGGTCCAGCTTGGCGACGAACGTGCGGCGCGGGATCCCGAGCGCCTTGGCGGCGCGGCTCTGGTTGCCCGCGCAGGCGGCCAGCGCGTCGACGATGCGGCGGCGCTCCTCCTCCTGCGTCGGCGTCACGGCGCGCGCCGTCTCGCCGCTGGTGGCCGTGGTCTCGGGGATCCCGGCCGCCGCCGCCGCCGCGGCTGGAGCGCCACCGCCCACGGCCATGTTGGCGTCGCGCATCTTCTCGGCCGGCAGATGCAGGGGCAGGATCACGCGCCCGGTGCACAGCAGGACCGCGCGCTCCATGAAGTTCTTCAGCTCGCGGATGTTGCCGGGCCAGGCATAGCCTTCCAGAAGCGCGATCGACGCCGACGAGATCAGCGGCTCGTCACGCCCCATCTCCTGGCAGATCTGGCGCACGAACGTCTCGGCCAGGCGCCGGATCTCCGAGACGCGCTTGCGCAGCGGCGGGATGGTCAGCGTGATGCCCGCCAGCCGGAAGTACAGGTCGCGGCGGAACGTCCCGCGCGCCACCTCGGCCTCGAGGTCGCGGTTGGTGGCGGCGATGAAACGGACGTCGATGTGCCTCGGCTTCAGGCTGCCGAGGCGGCTGACCTCGCGCGTCTCCAGCACGCGCAGCAGCTTGGCCTGCGTCGACAGCGGCAGCTCGCCCACCTCATCGAGAAACAGCGTGCCGCTGGCCGCCGTCTCCAGCAGGCCGGGCTTGACCTGCGAGGCGCCGGTGAAGGCGCCTCGCTCGTGGCCGAACAGCTCGTTCTCCAGCAGGCTCTCCGCCAGCGCCGCGCAGTTCAGGCAGACGTAGGGGCCGTTCTTGCGCGGCGACAGCCGGTGCACCGTCTCCGCCAGCAGCTCCTTGCCAACGCCGGTCTCGCCGGTGATGAGGACGTTGATCGGTCCCGCCGCCGCCCGTTCGGCCAGAAGGCGGATGCGCTGCATGGCCACGTCCGGCCCGCCGCTTGGGACCAGGAGGGCGTCGTCGCGCAGGGTCTCCGGCCGCACCAGCGGCGCCCGGACGCGCGAGCGGTGCTGGATGATCAACACCGACGTGCCGATCATGATCGTGTCGCCGGCGGCGACCGCGACGCGCTCGCCCCGCTGGATCGGTTGCTCCTTGACGCGCGTGCCGTTGACGCTGCCCAGGTCCTCCAGGAACATCCCGGCGTCCAGGTCGACGTACAGCCGGGCGTGGTTGCGCGAGGCCAGCGGGTCGTCGATGCGAACCTCGTTGGTGTCGCCGCGGCCGATGGTGAGGGTGCCGTTCTGCGGAAGGTTGTACGTGCTGTACGAATCGCGCCCCACCACCAGGAGAAAGGCGCCCAGCGCGCCGGTTCCACCGGGGCCCTCGTCGTCACCGACGATCGTGGTCTGCGTTTTCACGTGATCCTCTCGGCCCGGTCAGCAGTATGTCGGGGGGCCCTGAACGCCGCAAGGTCGCTTTGCACAACTTGTGCTAGGGGACCAAGTTGTGCCAGCGCAACTTGGATGGGGGTTGGCCGATGGCCGATCGGGAGCCGCCCACGAGGGGCGAACTTCCCGAAATTCCGCGCCTTAAACGCCGGCGCGCCGGTGGCATGTGCCTTGCTGTTAAGGCTGGCCATGACGCCTGACGAGATGATTACGGAGTTCGAGACAGCGCTCTACGCGCGGGCCATGCGCCTCGTGCGCAGCCCGGCGGACGCCTGGGACCTGGTCCAGGACACCTTCGAACATGCCTTGCGCGCGTACGCGCGGCTGCAGCCCGACAGCAACCTGCGTGTCTGGCTGTTGACGATCATGCATCACATTTTCATCGATCGCTGCCGCCGGCGGGCGCGCGAGCCGGGCGTGGCGGCCATCGAGGATCACGAGATCCCCAGCCCCGAGCCGGTGGCGGCGCCGGCTTGGTTGCTGGTCTCGGAGGAGCAGGTGGCGGCGGCGGTCAACGATCTCGAGAGTCCGTTCCGCGAGGTGTATCAGCTGCGCCTGATTCACAAGTGCTCGTACGACGAGATCGCCGAGAAGCTTCTGATTCCGCGCTCGACGGTGGGAACGCGCCTGATGCGGGCGCGGCAGAAGCTCAAGCAGACGTTGCTCAGCCAGCAAGTGCAGGCGGCCGCCTGCTGAAGGGCGGCGCCAGTCGATGAAGCTCGCGGCGCACACGGAGGGTGGGGACGGGCCGGCGGCACGCGAGGAGGGGTTGGACGGGGGGGGCGGCGTCGGAGCGCGAGGGCTCGAGGAGAGCTTCGTCGCCGGCGCCGCCCAGGGCGGGCCAGGTTTGCCCACGGCCGGCGAGGCCGGCGCCGCGCGCGTCGGGAGCGCGATGAGCACCGCGGTGATCACGGTCGATCCGCTCTGCAGGGCGGAGCAGGCGCTGGCCATCGCCGAGCGTCACGACATCGCCCATCTGCCGGTCGCCTGGAGCGACGGCGAGCTCCTGGGCATCGTGTGCGTGTGCGACCTCTGGCCACTGGCGTCCGATGACCTCGTCGTCCATGCCATGTCGCTTCCGTTGGTCACCGTCGGGGCGAGCGAGACGCTGGCGCGCGCCGCCGAGCTGATGCGCGAGAACGACGTCGGATCGCTGCCGGTGCTCGATGAACAGCAGATCTTTGGGATGCTGACAGTCGGCGATCTGGCGCGCGCCGGTGCGCTGGCCATCGATGAGCTGCCGCGCGCGTGCATGTCGTGCGGCAGCCGCCACCACGTGCGCGTCGGCGTGCCGATTCGCACCGCGCGCTCGTCGGCGGCCTTCTGCCTGCGCTGCCTGTCGCGCGGTGACGGCGAGCTTTCGACGCGGGAGCGCGCGGCGTAAAGTCCGCGCGTGCGATCGGCCGCCGCCCTGCTGACAGCGACGGCGCTGCTGCTTGTCGTTTCTCCCGCGCAGGCGCTGCGAGCCGTGCGCCCACCGTTCGAGCCGACCGATCTGGAGATGGAGGCTCCGGGCACGCTGGACATCGATCTGCAGCTGGGCGTCATCCGCAGCCAGGGTCCCTATCGACTGGTGATGCCGCCGGGCGCTTCTCGTTGCAGGGCGAGGCCTCGGGCGTGTGGTTTCTCAGCGACGATCCGAAGCAGCTGCTGGCGACGCTGGGCCTGCAGTGGTCGGTGACGCCGGCGCTCGACGTCTCGCTGATCGGGCTCTGGGGGTTTCTGTCCGGCAGCGATCGGTACGGCGTGCTCGTGGGCGTGTCCCCGAAAATTTCGCCTGTTCCGTTGATGGTCGTCACGGCGAGCGCCCGTCCGGATGTTGCCAAACGGCGACTTTGGGTTTCTGATGCGGAATGTTTCGCGCCGATGACGTCTGTTAACCAGAGGATGACTTATGGCCCGTACGATCATCGTCGCTGTTCTGCTGCTCGCCGGAACTGGACGCGCCTGGGCGCAGGCTGCGGCCGGCGCGGGAGGAATGTTCAAGCCAGCGCCGCCCGCGACGCCGCCCGCCGCCACCGAGCCGGCTCAGAAGAAGGTGACCCCGCCGGCGCCGCAGCGGGTACCGCCGCCGCCGCCCGGGGCCGCCCCGCCGACGCCGCCGCCGTCCACCGGAACGCCGCCCGCGGCGTCGCAAGCGTATCCGCCGCCGCCGGCGCCCGTCACCGCCCCGCCGCCCGCGGCCGCCGCCGGCGCCACGCCGCCCGCGGGCGCGCAACCGTACCCGCCACCACCTGGCTATTACGCGACCCCGCCCGGCTACGCGCCGCCACCCGGCTACGCGCCGCCGCCGCCGGGCTATGCGTATCCCGGTTACCCGCCGCCGTCGGGCTACGCCTATCCCGCCTATCCGTACCAGCCTTATCCGGGCGCGTATTACCCGGTCGCGCAGCGGACGCCGCGCCCCGGCCGGCACGAGCATGACGGGTTCTTCCTGCGCTTCGACCTCGGCTTCGGCGGCTACAGCTTCAAGACCGACAACGCCGGCGCGTCGACGGAGGTCAGCGGCGGTGGAGCCGAGTTCGCGGTCGCCGTCGGCGGCTCGCTGACGCAACATCTGATCATCTACGGCGAGTTCGCCGACGCCTCCACCTTCGACAATCCCACCGTGAAGGTGGGCGGCGAGGAGACCAACACGCTCTCCGGCGGCGGCGTGCAACTCTTCAGCACGGGCGCCGGCGTCGCCTACTATTTCGGCGAAGGCAACTACTACGTCTCCGGCTCTCTCTCGTACGCGCAGCTGACGTTCAACAGCGGCCTCGCCCTCAATCGCACGCGGAACGACTCGGAGGGTGGTGTTTCCTTCCGCGCCCACATCGGCAAGGAGTGGTGGGTGTCCGACAACTGGGGTCTCGGGCTCGCCCTCGGGCTCACGTTGAGCTCGATCAAGGACAAGTATCTCGTGACGAACAACGCCGGCGGCGAAACGCCCACCTGGACCACCGCCGCGTTCAGCCTGCTCTTCTCGTCGACCTACAACTGATCTCTGGCCGTCACAGGACGTCGCCGTCGGCGTCGCGCAGCTGGGGCTCGGGCAGGCCCAGGGCGCGCAGCTCCGGTTCGACGACCGCGCGGTTGCCGACGATGATGATGCCGGCGCGGTCGGCGTCGACGTGCGCGGCGCCGAGCGCCTGCAGGCTGGCGGCGTCTTGCCGATCCATCTCGGCGACGAAGCGCCCCGGCTCGTCGAGCGGCAGGTCGTAGAGCCGGATCTCGCCGTAGGTCGCGGTCAGGCCCGCGGTGGTCGACAGCGACTCGGCGGCGCGCCCGAGCAGCGTGGCCCGCGCCTTCGTCAGCTCGTCGGCGGTGATCGGGCGCGCGCCGATGCCCCGCAGCTCGCTCAGGAACTCGGTCACCGCCGCCGCGGTCACCTCGGTGAAGACGGCGGCGCGCGCGGTGAACGCGCCGGCGTGGCGCATGAACGAGAAGCCGCTGCTGGCGCCGTAGGTGTACCCCTTCTGCTCGCGCAGGTTGAAGTTCAGGCGGCTGGTGAAGCTGCCGCCCAGGATGGCGTTCATCATGCGCAGCCCGGTGCGCAGCCCCGACAGGCGCGGCTCGCCGGGGCCGACGATGCGAATCACGCTCTGCGGGGCGTCCGGGCGATCGACCAGCACCAGGCGCGGCGGCGGCGACGGGCGTCCCGCCGGCGCCAGCGCGGGGATCGCCCCCGTGGTCCAGGCGCCGAAGGCGCGCTCCAGCTCTGCCGGCAGCGCCGCCGGCTCGACGTCGCCGGCGACGATCAGCGACGCCTGGTTGCTGCGCCAGTGCGTGGCGTGAAAGCGCGCGACGTCGTCCAGGGTGATGCGCTCGACCGTCGATTCACGCCCCTCCGACGACTGGCCATACGGATGCTGATCGCCGAAGAGCACGCGATCGGCGACGATGTTGGCCACGCTCTCCGGCTGGTCGCGCCGCTGCGCCAGCGCCGTCAGACGATCGTGCTGCACGCGCGCCCAGTCCTCGGCTTCCAATCGCGGGCGCATGACGACGTCGGCGGCGATGGCCAGCGCCGGGCCAAAGCCCTTGCGCGGCACCTGCAAGTTCAGTTGCGAG
>DATKEU010000235.1:0-9877 GCA_035544495.1 Polyangia bacterium
GCACCTCCCGCTGCACGTCGGAATCCATCTCCCAGTCGTCGATGCGGATGCGGCCGGCGGCGTCCAGCGCCGGCGTGCGCCCTGGGCCGAGGTGCGTCTCGTAGAGGCGCCGGATCTGCGCCGCTGTCCCTTCGTGCGTCCCCTTGGCCTTCATCAACTTGTACAAGATGCTGATGTAGAGCGGAACCACGGGGATGGCGCTCGACGCCTGGGTCACCAGCGCCTTGTTGACGCTGATGTACGCGGCGCCGCCGACCGCCTCGCGCAGCGTGCGGTCGAGGGCGATCGCCGTCTGCTCGAGGTGCTCCTTGGCCTTGCCGATCGTTCCCGAGCGGTAGATCGGGTAGGTCAGCTCGGGCCCGATGTAGCTGTAGGCGACGGTCCGGCAGCCGGGGCCGACGACGCCCGCCTCCAGCAGCGCGGCCAGCCACAGCTCCCAGTCCTCGCCGCCCATCACCTTGCGCGTCGCCTCGACGTCGGCGTCGGTGGCGGGGGCGATCTCCACCTCGACGATCTGGTCGCTGCCCAGGCTGATGCTCTTGCTGCGATAGGTGGCCCCCAGGGGCTTCAGCACCGAGGCATACGTCGTCCCGGTGCGGGGATCGACGCGCTTGGGGCTGGCCAGGCTGTAGACGATGGTGTCCAGCTTCGCGCCACTATCTTTGAGCAGCTTCACCGTCCGCTGGCGAATCTCGTCGGTGTATGCGTCGCCGTTCACGGTGGTGATCGATCGCCCGGCGGCGCGCGCCAGACGGTGCGCCTCGGCCAGGTTGTACCAGCCGGCGGAGGCGGGCTTGTCGCCGTTCGGCGGGCGCTCGAGGCAGACGCCCACGGCGCGCGCGCCGTAACGAAACACCGTGCAGAGCAGGCTGGAGAGCCCGTAGCCGGTGCTGGAGCCGATCACCAGCGCATCTTTGATCCCCTGACCCGGCGCGCCCCGCGACATCAGGTCAACCTGCTCGCGCACGTTGGCGGCGCAGCCGACTGGGTGGGCGTTCAGGCAGATGAAGCCGCGGATGCGCGGGGCAATGACTTGCGCGGGCATGGGCCTTCTTCCTGCCAGGAGGGCGCGGGCGGCGTCAAGTCGGGTCGGGCCTCACCGCCAACTTGTGCGGGAAGTGGCGGTGCTTAGATTCGGATCATGGACCCAAGAGAGATCAAGCGCATTTTGGTGGCGACCGATTTCTCGGAGCCATCACAGGAGGCCGTCACGACGGCGATCGCGTTTGCGCGGGCCTTCTCCGCGCAGATTGAATTGGTCCACGTCATGGTCGAGCCGATCTATCCCCTGCCCGCGCCGCTGGAGGTGGTCACGCTTCCCGTGGACGTCGAGCGGTTGTACAGCGAGGTCGAGGCGCAGCTGGGGCGGGAGATGGAGCGGGCCGCCGGCGCCGGCGTGGGGGCCGAAAAGGTGATCTTGAACGGGCGGCCGCACGTCGAGATCGTCAGCCACGCCGACAAGACGCGGGCGGACCTGATCGTGGTCGGCTCGCACGGGCGGTCCGGCATGAGCCACGCGATCCTGGGCAGCGTCGCCGAGCGCGTCGTTCATCGCGCGCACTGCCCTGTCCTGGTGGTGCCGAGCGGCCGCGGCGGCAAGCCGCGCGTCTCGATCTGATCAGCGGCGCCGCGCTCAGAGCTCGACGACGGTCACGCCGTCGCCGCCCTGGCCCTTGCCGCCGGGCTGGAAGCGGCGGACGTAGCGCGAGCCCGCCAGGTGCTCGCGGATGGCCTTGCGCAGGGCGCCGGTGCCATGGCCGTGGATGACGAACACCGGCGAGCGGCCGTCCAGCGCGGCGCGGTCGAGGAACGCGTCCATCTTGGCGACGGCGTCGTCGGCGCGCTCGCCGCGCAGGTCCACCGTGGTGGCGGGGGTCGGGAACGACAGCCCCAGCGCGTCGCCCGCGGGGCCGCTTGCTGATGGTGGCGGCGATGGCGATGGCGCGGACCGCGGCTGCTCGCGCCCGCGGCCGCGCTCGCTCGCGCGGGGCGCGGGCGCGGAGCTCGACGCTGAACCGGCGCCCAGCGTGGCGGCGTCCACGTCCATGGTGATGGCGCCGACGGTGACCTTCACGCGCCCGCGCGCGTCGGGCGGTTGCAGGACGACGCCCGCCGCGTTCATTGCCGGAACGAAGACGCGCGCCCCGGCGCCCAGCGACGGCGCGGCGGCGACGGCGGGCGGTGGCTCGGCGGGAAATCGCTGCAGCGCCTCGCCCGCGGCCTGCGCCAGCGCCGCGCGCGCCTCCTCCGCGGCGCGCGTCGTGCCCGCCCGCTGGGCCTCGCGCACGATGGCCCGCAACCCGTCGCGCGCCTCGCGCACCGCGACCTCGACAGCGGCGCGGCTGTGACGGGCCAGCTCCCGCTCGCGCCGGACCAGCGCCTCCTCGGCGCGGCGCTGATCGGCCTCGCTCTCGGCCAGCGCCGCGCGCGCCTCCGCCAGGCGCTGGGTCTCGTCGCGCAGCGCAGCCTCGCGCGCTTCCAGGCTGGCGAGCGTCTGTTCCAGGCCCACGCTGGCGTCGCCGGCCAGCGCGCGCGCGCGCGCCAGCACGTCGTCCGGCAGGCCCATGCGCGCGGCGATGTCCAGCGCGTACGATCGCCCGGGCGTCCCCTGCTTGAGGCGAAACGTCGGCAACAGGTGCTGGGGATCGTATTCCATGCCCGCGTTGGCGAAGCGCGCGTCGCCGTCGGCCAGCCCTTTCAGGCTGTCGTAGTGCGTGGTGATGATGGCCAGCGCCGGCGCGTCCGCCAGGCGCTCCGCCACCGCGCGGGCCAGCGCCGCGCCCTGCTCCGGGTTCGTCCCCGCCATCAGCTCGTCGAGCAGCACCAGCGCGCGGCGCGCCGGATCGCGGCCGCCTCCCACAATCGCCAGCGTCTCGACCAGGTGCTGGAGGTGGGCCGAGAACGTCGACAGGTCGCCCATCACCGACTGGCGATCGCCGATGTCGGCCAGCACGGCGGTGAAGAAGCCCACCTCGCCGCCCGCGCGCGCCGGCACCAGCATCCCCGCCCGCGCCAGCAGCGCCGCCAGGCCGACGGTCTTGAGCAGCACGGTCTTTCCACCCGCGTTGGGGCCGCTGATGATCAGCACCTTGCCCGCGCCTGCGCCCGCGCCCGCGCCCAGCGCGATGTCGTTGGGCACGACGGAGAAACCCTGCTCGGCGCCGCGCAGGACCAGCAGCGGGTGGCGCGCGCTTTCGATGGTCACGCGCGCCTCGTCGACGATCACCGGCGCCTCACCGCCGTACGCGACACCGAGGCGCGCCTTGGCGGCGACCACGTCCAGCGCGCCCAGCACGTCGGCGTTGGCGCGCAGGGCCGGCGCCGCGGCGGCGACGGCGCGTGCCAGCTCCTCGAGAATGCGGCGGATCTCGCGCTCGATCTCCAGGTCGGCGAGCTTGATCCGGTTGTTCATCGCCACCAGCGCCGCCGGCTCGACGAACACGGTCTCGCCGGTGCGCGAGGTGTCGTGCACGATCCCCAGGCCCAGCGACTTGGCCGACGCGCGCAGCGGCAGCACGTAGCGATCGGCGCGCTGGGTGACGAACGCGTCCTGCAAGACGCCCGCGAACTCCTCGCTGCGCATCAGCTCGTCGGCGGCGTCGCGCACGCGCGCCGACAGCGACTCGCGCTCGTGGCGCAGGCGCCGCAGCTGGGGCGAGACGCTGTCGCGCACGGCCCCGGCGCCGTCGAAGGTGTCGCGGATCCGAGCCGCCAGCGGGGCGTGCGGCTCCAGCGCCGCCGCGCGCGCCGCCAGCAGCGGCGCCCGCTCCGCCGCCTTCGCGCCGCGCTCGTCCGCCGCGCTCGCCGCGAAGAAGCGGACCCACGCCGCCGCCACCTCGGCGAGGCCGGCGATCGGCCCCAGCTCGTCGGCGCCCAGTATCTGACCTTGCTCGGCGGCCGCCAGCGCGGCTTCCACCTCGGGAAAATCCAGCGCCGGCAGCGCGAAGCCGGCGCGCAAGAGGTCGGCCGCCTGCGCCACCTCGGCCAGCCCGGCGCGCGCCTCCTCTGCCGTGGACGCCATCGCCAGCTGCTGGCAGAGAGTCCGCCCGCGCTCCGAACGCGCCTGCGCCACCAGCCTCGACAGCACCTCGGGCCAGTCCAGACACGCTCGCGATCGCTCGTACCAAGGAGCCGGATCGGCCGGGCCGCGAAATGGAATCACGGTCTAGATCGGCAGAGCCTGAACGTATTCCAGGAAACCTGCGGCGGTCTGGAAGGTGAACGCATAGCGGCCGAGGGTGATGGTGTCGCCGCTCTTCAGCTGGGACGGTGTCTTCGCCTCCAGGCGCTGCTCGTTGACGATTGTGCCGTTCGTCGATCCGCAGTCGCAGACGAGGACCTTGCCGGGCTGAAACTCGAAGAAGCAGTGACGCTTCGAGATCGAATACTCCGGAATGGCGACGTCGTTGTCGGCGGTGCGGCCGAGCAGCACTGGCCCGCGCGGCGAGTAGGCGGCCTTGACGATCGGGAACACCCGGCTCATCAGGGCCATGTCCTTGACCTGCTCCGTGGCCGGGCGAGCCACCATGGTCACCTCGCGCGAGGTGCGCGACTCCACCAGCTCGGCCGCCTTGCCGGTGACGATGAGGACCGGCGAAGGGTGGCGGCGGCGAAAGACCACCTCACCGACACGCTTGAGCTCCTCGACGTAATCGCTCAGGTAAACGGTGGCCACTACAGTAATTGGTAACATTTCGACAGGCGTTCGGCCACCCGGTCGGGAACGGGGCGATCGCGCGCGGGCCATGTGCGTGACCGCCGCTGGCGTGGGACAACGTCAGGCGGTTGCCGCCGGGGTCGGCGTACGGCGCACGCGACTCATGGCGCGCCGGGTTCGCCGCCGCCGTCGCTGTCGCTGTCGCCGCTCGAAGGCGGCGACTCGGCGGGCGCGGCCTTCTGCCCCTCGGCCTCGGCCTTCTCCTGCTCGGCGATCTCGCGCCGCACCTCCTCCATGTCCAGGGCCTTCACCTTCTCGACCAGGTCGTCGAGCGCCGGGCCCGGAATCATGCCGGGGCGCGCGAAGATCAGCACCTGGTCGCGGAACACCATCAACGTCGGGATGGCCTGGATCTGGAACGTGGCGGCCAGCGCCGGCTCGTCTTCCGTGTTGATCTTGGCGAACGTGACGTCGCCGAACTTCTGCGACGCCTTCTCATAGATCGGCGCGAACGCCCGGCAGGGACCGCACCACGGCGCCCACCAATCGATGACCAGGATGCCGGGTTTCTTGACGTGCTCTTCGAAGGTGCCCTCGGTGAGAGCGACGGTGGACATGGGAAGCCTCCTCGCCAAGTATAGGGGCCAAGCGACCGATGTCCCATCGTCCGGCCGGGGTATCCTAGGTTCCGTGATCGACGTTCGCGATCTGTCCAAGACCTATCGTGTGCACAAGCGCCCGCCCGGGCTGCTGTCGGCGTTGCGGTCGGTCGTGCGGCGCGAGTACGAGACGGTCAAGGCGGTCGACGGCCTGTCCTTCCACATTGGCGATGGCGAGCGGGTCGGTTTTCTGGGACCGAACGGCGCCGGGAAGACCACCACGCTGAAGATGCTGTCCGGGTTGCTCCACCCGACCGCGGGCACGATCGAGGTGGGCGGGTTCGTCCCCAAGGCGCGCGACCCGCGCTTTCTCAAGCTGATCACGCTGGTGATGGGGCAAAAGCAGCAGCTCTTGTGGGATCTGCCTCCGTCGGAGACTTACGCCATGAACCGCGCGCTCTACGACGTGCCGCGCGCGCAGGCGGACGAGACGGTCAAGACGCTGGTCGAATTGCTCGACATCGGCGACCTGGTCGGCAAGCCGACGCGGCAGCTGTCGCTGGGCGAGCGCATGAAGTGCGAGCTGGTGGCGGCGCTGCTGCATCAGCCGCGGGTGCTGTTCCTCGACGAGCCGACCATCGGCCTCGACGTGTCGATGCAGGCCAAGATGCGCGAGTTCATCCGCGACTACAACCAGCGGTACGGCGCCGCCGTGCTGCTGACCAGCCATTACATGGACGACGTGGTGGCGCTGTGCCCGCGCGTGATCGTCATCGACCACGGGCGGCTGATCTACGACGGCGACCTCAAGGAGCTGGTGCGGCGGGTGCGACCGGACAAGCGCATCTCGATCCGGCTGTCGTCGCCCATCGAACGAGCGGCCTTCGAGAAGCTGGCCACGGTGGTCTCGTACGACGCCGCGCAGGTGGTGCTGGCGGTGCCGGTGGCGCGCGTGAACGTCGTCGTGCGCGAGGCGCTGGCCGCCATGCCGGTCGTCGATCTGACGATAGAGGACCCGCCCGTCGAGGAGGTCATGCGCGAGCTGTTCCTGGAGCAGCAGCGCGACCGCGCCGCCGCGACCGCGGAGGCCTCGCGGTGATCGCCCGGGCGTTGCGCGCGTACCCGACGCTCCTGCGCGTCGGGCTGTCGGAGGTGGTGGCGTACCGGGCCGAGTTCCTGGTCTGGATCCTGACCACGAACATGCCGCTGGTCATGCTGGCCATCTGGCACGCGGTGGCGGCCGACGGGCCGGTGGGGCGCTTCGATCAGAAGCAGTTCACGGCGTATTACCTGGCGGTGCTGGCGGTGAGGCTTCTGACCAGCACCTGGGTGGTCTGGCAGATGTCGATGGATATCCGCGACGGCAGCCTGTCGGCGAAGCTGCTGCGCCCGCTGCACCCGCTGGTGGCGTACAGCGCCGAGCACCTGGCGGCGGTGCCGATGCGGGTGGTGGTCATCTCGCCGATTCTGGCCCTGCTGATCTTCGTGGCCGGCGATCGGCTGGCGGTGCACGACCCGGTGCTGCTGGCGGTGGTGGTGGCGTCGCTGCTGGGCGCCTGGCTGCTGATCTTCTTCACCATGGTGCTGCTGGGAGCGCTGGCCTTCTTCGTCGAGAGCGCGCTGGGGCTGTTCGAGCTGTGGCTGGCGGTGCACGCGATCCTGTCGGGATACCTCCTGCCGCTGGAATCGCTGCCGACGTGGTTCCAGGGCATCGCGCGCGTGCTGCCGCCGCGGTTCATGCTGGGGTTTCCCGTCGAGACCTTGATCGGAATGGAGACGCGGGCGCGCGCCCTGACCGAGCTGGGCGCCCAGTGGGGATACGTGGTGCTGTTCTTCGGCGTGTCGATCGTGGTGTGGCGGGCGGGCGTCAAGCGCTTCGCCGCTTACGGAGGCTGACGTGCGCTCGGCGACGGTGGCCCGGTATGCGCGCCTGCTGGCGGTGCAGGCGCGCACGGCGGTGATCGGCGCCATGCAGTACCGCGCGGATTTTCTCGTGCGCGGCAGCATCGCCCTGCTGTGGACGGGGGTGACGCTGGTGCCGATCCTGGTCGTGTACGGGACGCGGAAGACGGTGGCCGGGTGGTCGTTCCCGGAGGCGCTGGTGGTGGTGGGCTGGTTCACCCTGCTCAAGGGGATCCTCGAGGGCGCCATCAGCCCCAGCCTGACCTCCGTCGTCGAGCACGTGCGCAAGGGGACGCTGGACTTCGTGCTGCTCAAGCCCGCCGACGCGCAGTTTCTGGTTTCGACCGCCAGCTTCGAGCCGTGGCGCGCCATGGATTTCGTCAGCGGCCTCGTCATCTTCGGCTACGCCTTCCACCAGCTGCAGCGCTGGCCGCGACCGGGCTCGGTGCTGCTGGCGGCGCTGTTCCTGGGCGTGGCGGTCTTGCTGCTTTACGCGATCTGGATCCTGGTGGTCAGCGCGGCGTTCTGGGTGGTGAAGGTCGACAACCTCAGCTACCTGTTCGGTTCACTGTTCGACGTCGCCCGCTGGCCGATCAGCGTCTTTCGCGGCGCCCTGCGCGTGATCTTCACGTTCGTCTTCCCGGTCGCCATCATGACGACGTACCCGGCGCTGGCGCTGCTGGGCAAGCTGACCGCGGGTGACGCCGCCCTGGCCGTCGCGGGCGCCATCCTCTTCGCCGCGTTGGCGCGCCGGATCTGGCTCCGCGCGCTCTCGCACTACACGTCCGCGAGCAGTTAGCTAAGCTAGCGCCGCTGGCGGCGGCGGCGCAGGCTGGCGGCGAGGGCGAGGGCGGCGAGGACGACGCCGAGGCCGCGGGCGGCCTTGCCGCGAACGGCGCACCCGCAACCGTCCTCGGTGCCGGCGTTGTGGGCGTCGATGCCGGTGGTGATCATCTTGCTGTTGTCCATGACGACGGTGCCGGGGCCGGAGTCGGCGCGATCCCAGGCCGTGGCCAGCGACGGAAGGTTGTCGATGTCGCCGCGCTGGTACGCGCCGGGCGCGCCATAGCAGGCCCCATTCTGGACCGACGGATCAGGAAGAAAACGCAACGTCCGACCGTCGGGCAGGTTCAGGCGCAGGGGCGCGTCGCAGTGGCTGTACGCCATCAAGCCGCACTCGTAGGTGGCGTCGGCCTGGCGCACAGCCGGAACATCGCCGAGGTCGGCGTTGAAGACGAAGAGCGGATCCTTGGTCATCTCCTCGGGCGAGATGAAGGTGGCCAGGCGGGTGAGGTACGGACCCTGGTCGAACAGCGCCTGAGCCGCCGCCAGCGGCTTGACGAGCGTGGCGTCCAGCTCGTCGGCGAAAGCCCCCGGATCGAACGGCGCGAACTCATCGGGGATCATCTGCCAGTAGAAGGCCAGCTGGTTGTAAAAGCTGCGCTCGTCGATGCCCTTGTCGACCAAGCTCTTCGGCTCGGGGATGTACTTTTCCAGCAGCGCCAGCAGCTTGGCGTCGCGGGCGAACGGCATCGACCCCAGCGCCGCCAGGAACGCGGGCGGAGTCGCGGCCGTGCGCAGCGCCGCCAGGTTGTAGAGGCCGTCGTACCAGAGCTTGCGATCCATGACGTGCGAGGTGCCGGCGTACTCGACGCCGAAGGCGTCGCCGCCGGCTTCGTTGGCCGCCTCCTTCAGCAGCTGGTCATAGTTGCCGCCACCCTGCAGCCAGTCGATCTTCGCCTCGTTGAGCAGGATCTCCTGATAGCGCTGCGGCACCGTCCGGTGTGGCGCCACCACCCAGAGGTTCACGCGCAGATCGGCCAGGGCCGCGATCGCCGTCAGGCGCAGCGGGATGCAGGGCGCGTCGGCGTTGAAGCGCAGGACGATCGGGCGAATCGCGGTCACGTCCTTCCCGCTCAGCAGCTTCAGGGCGACGAAGTACTTGTTCTCGCTGACGTAGGCTCCGATGATCCGGAAGGCGTCGTCGGAGACGACGTAGCCGTTCGTCACCAGCCAGTCCTTGAGCGCCGCCGGATCGGTCGAGTGGATGACGGCGGCGTCAAAGGGGCCGACGGCTCCGCGAAACGAGACGTCGACACCACCCGTGGCGCCGTTGACGCTGGGCGGAGGTGCGGCGCGCGGAAGGCCGGCCATCGTGCCGCCCCCGCCCGGAATCTCCGGTCCCGATTTGCACACGCCCTCGTCGTGATAGCTGACCTGGAACTGCGGGCGCGTCACCGCGTCGAGGGTGGTGAAGATCGCGTCGCTGCCCACGTCCGGCGGGTCTGGCTGCGCGTCGATCGGCAGCACCCAGGAGAACTTGTCGGCCTGGCCCGTGTAGAAAATCTGGATGTGCGCTTCGATCTTCGGCGACCCGCCCGCCGGATCAGGGCTGACGAAGAACAGGACGTTCTCGCCGGTCTGCGCGACCGGCAGCGGGCCCAACGTTCCCCCGGGATTGCAGAAGAACCCGCCGCACGCCCGCGCCACCTCGGCGCGCCCGGTAACGAGCGCGCCCACGAGCAACGAACACACCATGCCGCGCCGGATCGCCGCCTTCATGATCGCCTCCTCGAGACAGACTGGCGACCACATTAAGCAACGATCACCCCAGATTGTGAAGCGCGTTCTGGCCGGATCTACTCGGCGGCGGCGGCGTCGGGCGCGGCGCCGCCTTCGGGCGCGGCGCCGCCTTCGGGCGCGGCGCCGCCTTCGGGCG
>DATKEU010000236.1:0-2116 GCA_035544495.1 Polyangia bacterium
ACCTGCACCCGGTACGAATGGCCAGCCGCCAGCGCAACGGTCCAGCGAGCCTCGGCGCCGTAGCCTTCGTTGGCCAGCCCCGCGGGCGGGGGATCGCCGCCGCCCAGATTCCAGCTGTTCTTGGACGGATCCTTGTCCGGCGTGATCGTCACCGTATTCGGCGAGACGGTCTTATCGACGGTTCGCACGGCCGCTTTCCAGGTCCCGAACACCGCGCTCGGTCCGGTCGGGCGGCCGCCCTGTTGCCAGTCGCCTGCCCGGTTCTGCGAGTCGCTGGTGATGTCGGTGATGTACATCGACGGCCACATCGGGCGCAGCGATTGATCGAGGCCGCTGTCGTCCCCCGAGAGCGCGGTGGTCCCCAGCTGGGCGCTGGTGACGCTGCCGGGAACGGTGGTGAGGGGCGAGACCGGGTAATCGGTGCTCGTCGAACCGGCGGCGGTCTTCACCACCACCTGACGCACGCCCAGTGTCAGCGCGTGCTCGTCGTTGTAAAAGAGGCGAACGATCCCTTCAGGGGCCGCGCCTTGCGGTTGAATGGCGCGCAGGACCTCGCTCTCGTTGAAGGTGACCTTGGCCAGCGAGCTGCCGTCTGTCCGTGGATAACCGCAGTCGGTGATCAGCGCTTGCTCGACGCCGGGCGTGCACATCACGACGCCGGGCGAGCCCGCTTGCCCGGTCGAGCCGCCGGCCGCCGTGGTGCCGCCCGCGCCGGTGTTCGTCGACGATCCGCCGCTGCCGCCGCTGCCGCCGCTGCCGCCGCTGCCGCTGATTGTTCCGCCCGCGCCCGTCGCCGCGTCACCGGCGTTCGAGCCGGCCGCGCCCGACGATCCGACGCCGGCGCCCGCGCCCCCGGCCCCGCCGCCGTCCACGGTGACCGTCGAGTGGCTCTCGACGCCGCAATCGAGGGCGCCCACCGAAAGCAGCGCCACGCCCACACCGAGACCCAGAAAACCCGTCTTCAAGATGAACCTCCGTTCGTGGTCACCTCGGACGAACTCTGGGCGCGCTTAAAAGCCTACGTGTCCTCTGCCGGGACGCGTCCGGCGGGCGCCGCGGTGTCTCAGAAGATGCAGTAGCCGACGCCCGGGTACTGGGCCAGCGCCGCGCACATCATGCCCACGTCGCAGCCGCTGGTGTCGCCCCCGATGCGGCAGAGCTGCGTACACACACCCAGGTTCGGATCCAGCGTCGGAACGATCACGCAGATGAGGTGCGTGTCGCAATCAGCCTGCATCGTGCAGGTCGATTGCGGCGCGCCGCCACTCTTCAATTCGCAGTGCGTGTTGCCCAGGAGCTTCTCGTCTGGGAAGCAGGCCCGGTGGTCCACGCAGTCTTGCAGCAAGAGGTCGCACTCGAGCAGCGGCGCTCCGGGGGCGGCGCCCGTCTCCGCGGTTTCGGCCGCGTCGGCGGCGTCCTCGGCCGGTGGGCGGGCGTTGTCCGGTCCCAGCAGGGACCGGCACCCGCCGGGCAGGGACAGCGCTCCCAGCATGACGGCGGCGCGAACGAGGAGGCGCACGCCGTCAGGTTATCGGAAACCGCGCGCGGCGCCCAATTCACGCACCGGCATCTTGCAGCGACGACGAACACCTTCGCGATCTTGGATGCTATTTTTTCCACGCCTCGCCCGGGGGCAGGTCCAGCTGGTTGCGCGGCAGCCCCGTCCAGTACGTCACCTCGACGCCGACCGTCGCGACGAGGGCGTGCGTGTCGCCGCCGGGCACGAGGCGCAGTTGCACGCTGGGGGTCAGCGCCAGGCCCCCCGAGCGGTTGCCGCGGGTGAGGAAGATGTCGCGGCTGGCGCCAAGCGCGAAGCGCGCGCCGGTGACGCCGCGGGTGCTGGACTCGAACGGATCGCCGGGGTCGTGCAGGTGCACAAGGGCAAGGCCAATCCCGGCGCGCAGGGCGAAGTTGCCGGCCACGGCGACGCTGGCTTCGGGGCCGAAGCCGAAGCCGGTGGCGGTCTGTCCGTCGCCCCAGGCGCGCCCATCTTCCAGGGTCATGCCCAGCGCGAACCGCTGCGTGACCAGCTGGCCGGCGCGCACCGCCCCGGCGGCGCCGCCCCACGGCCCCAGCCAGGTTCCTTTCTCGCGCGTGTCCGTGCCCAGCCCGTAGA
>DATKEU010000237.1:0-2650 GCA_035544495.1 Polyangia bacterium
AGCGCGCGCGCCGCTTGCGCCTTCTCGGGATCGACGTGCGCCACCGCCACCGTGTGCAGATCTCCGTCGGAGCCGCCCAGGTTTACGCCGCACCAGTCAGCCAGCTGGGGCACCGCCAGGCTGGTGACCCGCTCCAGCGTCTTTTCGTACTCCAGCGACGAGGTCAGGATCGCCGTCGCCTCCGAGAGAAAGCGCTGTCCGGCCTCGGCGCGCTCGGCGCGGGCACGCGCCTGGCCGAGCTCGACGGCGCGGCGTTCGGCCTCCTGGCGCAGCATCTGCTGGGAGATGGCGGACGAGGCGCGCGCTGCCAGATGGTCCAGCATCGCGCGATCGGCCTCCGAGAAATCGTGGGCGGTGAGCGAGCCGATGTGCGCCACGCCCAGCACCGCGCCGCCCTCGGTCAGCGGCACGCCGTACAGCGCCCGCACGCCGCGCGCGTGCAGGAGCGGACTTTTCACCAGCGGGTCGTCGGCGGCCGATCGCACCAGCCGCGGGCGCTTCTCGGCCGCGATGGTGCCGGCGAAGCCCTCGCCGATGTTCATGGTCAATCCGATCTCGGCGGCGCGTCCCAGCCCCACGGCGGCCCGCACCTGCAAGGCATCGCCCGATCGCAACAGGATGGCCGCGGTGTCGACGGCGGCGATGCTCTCGACCAGGACCGCCAGCAACCGGCGCAGCAGATCGTCGAGATCCTTGCTGGCGAAGCTGGCGGTGGCGATGCGATCCAGCGCGCGAGCGGTGCGCATCTGGGCGTCGGTGAAGCGCTGCACGGACTGCGAGATCGCCTGGTCGATGGCGCGATGAAAGCGGCGGTCCTCGTCGGGGCTGGCCGCCGGAAGGCCCGCCTGCTGGCAACGGTTCAGGATCGCTTCGCGCAGCAAAGCATACTCGGCGACCATCTGGTCCAGATCGCAGCCGGCGTTCAGCCGATCCAGCACATGCGCTTCCACCAGGCGGCGCGGCCATTCGTCGTCGGGCTCCGCGCGCCGCGAGATCTCGGCCGCCAGGGCGTCCAGAAACTGCGGGAGCGAGTCCAGCAGCACGGGCTCGGGCAGCGCGCGCGCCTGGGGGAGAATACGGACGGCGTCCTTCCAGTGCGAAAGTATGTCGTCCTTATGTGCAAGGATGAACGAGGACAGGATTTGACCGGCCTCTTGGTCCTCCGCGTGCGTGTTTGGCATGACCTTGCGGTCACCCCCTTCACCAAACCGACCTTTCCGGAGAACATGCGGTGCGGGGACCGCAATTCAAGGTGTGGCCGGTGTGTTCGTCGTAGCGGCCGTTACAAGGTCGCCGTCGCCGGGCTGGAAGAGGCGACCACGGTTTCCTTGCACGCGTGGCTGCCGGGTGCGTAACATTTCCGACCGGGAGGGGCGCATGGGACACCAGCTGCAAAAGTGCGATTTCATCGACGTGCTGGAGGAGTCGGCGGTCGTCGGGACGGAGGTGGTGATCGATCTGCGGCACGGCGGGCAGTTCACCGACGTCGTCCGCGACGTCGTCACCGAGGAGGGGCAGGAGTTCGCGTTGTTCAAGATGCACGGCCGCCTGCCGGTGCATTCGATCTCCGACGCCCGCCGGGCCCATCCGCGCGAGGCGACCTACGAGGGCAAGCTGGGGCAGTAGCTCCCCGAGCGGCTACGCGGCGGTCGTGGCGCGGGCGCGGCGGACGCCGAGGAGGGGCGCGAGGAACTGGCCCGTGTACGACCTGGGCACGCGGGCGACCTCCTCGGGCGTGCCGGCGGCGATCACCTCGCCGCCGCGCGAGCCGCCCTCGGGGCCGAGATCGATGACGTAGTCGGCGGTCTTGATGACGTCGAGGTTGTGCTCGATCACCAGCACGGTGTTTCCGCTCTCCGTCAGCCGCCCGAGCACGGTCAGCAGGCGCCGCACGTCCTCGAAGTGCAAGCCGGTCGTCGGCTCGTCCAGGAGGTATAGCGTCTTGCCGGTGTCGCGCTTGGCCAGCTCGCGCGACAGCTTGATGCGCTGGGCTTCGCCGCCCGACAGCGTGGTGGCCGACTGCCCGAGCGCGATGTAGCCGAGCCCGACGTCGTCCAGCGTGCGCAGGATGTTCATCAGCGTGCGGTGGTGCTCGAACAGGCCCAGCGCTTCGGACACGCTGGCCTCCAGCACCTCGGCGATGCTGCGCCCTTTCCACTTCACGCGCAGGGTGGCGTCGTTGTACCGCTTGCCGCGGCAGACTTCGCAGGTGACGTACACGTCGGGGAGAAAGTGCATTTCGACCTTGCGGACGCCGTCGCCCTCGCACGCCTCGCAGCGCCCGCCCTTGACGTTGAACGAGAAGCGCCCGGGCTGGTAGCCGTAGGCGCGCGCCTCCTCGGTCATGGCGAAGACCTCGCGGATGGCGTCGAAGGCCTTGGTGTACGTCGCCGGGTTCGAGCGCGGCGTGCGCCCGATCGGCTGCTGGTCGATCTGGATCGTCTTGTCGACGAAGCCGAGGCCGCGGATCGTCCGGTGCTTCCCGGCGACCTCGCCGTGGATCGCCGGGAGGAGGATCTGGTTGACGAGCGAGCTCTTGCCCGCGCCCGAGACGCCCGTCACGCACGTGAAGACGCCGACCGGGATGCGGACGTCGATGTTGCGGAGGTTGTTGGCCTCGGCGCCGAGGACCTCGATCCACATGCGATCG
>DATKEU010000238.1:0-2519 GCA_035544495.1 Polyangia bacterium
GGTGGTTCAAGATCAGCAGCCGCTGCGCGCTGACGTCCGTGGCCGCCAGCGACAGTTGCAGCCCGCGCGCACCGAAGCTCTTCTGCAGCTGGCCCAGCGTCGCGTCCGGCGAGATCCCTTTTCTCTCCAGAGCGTCCGCCAGCCACGTCAGGAACGCGCCGTCATCCGCCACGGCGCCCGTCGAGAACAGGAACAACCCGCGCCGTGCGAACGAGGTCAGGACCTCGGGCGGAACCGGCATGCCCAACCGGCTCCCCGATTCGAATGCCTTGACGACCGCAAGCGCGAACACCGACCATTTGAGCGGCGAGACGTTCGGCGGTGGCGGGATCATCGAGGGCGGGTCGAGGAACGCGGAGAAGCGACGCTTGGGGCTGCCCGGGATTCGCTCACCAAGCGCGGTGGCGAGCTCCGGCGCTCCGTAACCCGCGGCCAGGAACGCGGCCGTGATGGCGCCCGCGGAGCTGCCGATCAGCCGTCGCAGCCGGAAACCGCGCCCAAGCAGGATCTCCATCGCGCCCGCGAAGGCCGCGCCCTTCATGCCCCCGCCTTCGAAGACCACATCCAGCGCGCCCGGGCGCGACGGGACGATCGCGCGCGGATCGCTCGGCTGCGCGGCCGGCGTCACCCGCGCGTCCGGCGACGCTCCCGCGCCCACGCCCGCGTCCTCGCCCCCGCGCGAACGGGCGCGCGCGCGGCCCATCCGCAACAGAGCGGCGGCGCCCGCCATCCATCCGAGAGCACGCCGTCGCGCCGGCCTCGTCGTCTCTTTCATTTCGCGACCACGATTCTCCACGCGCGCATCATAGCCTTTGAGCGATGTCCTCGATGGCGCGCGTCCGGCGTGGAGCTCGAGATCGGATCAGGCCGCCTCAGGTTTCTGAGAGCGATCGTTGCCGTTTGCGCCGGCGAGGGCGCGATGTTGCCGTGGTCCGAGAATTGCCTCTGCCGGGCCCATGCGAATTTCGTCGGCCGCCTTCGCGTTGCTCCTCCTTGTCGGATCCGGAAGCGGTTGTGGCTCGTCCTCGGCCACCAGTGACGGCGGAGGTGGTCAGGGCGACGTTGGCGCGGCAGGGACGGACGGGGGCTCCGGAGGAACGGCGGGGATGATGGGCAGCACCGGAGGAACGACAGGGACCGGCGGCGCAGGCGGGCAAGGCGGGACGGGCGGGACGGGCGGCTCCGGTGC
The DNA here is from genome assembly GCA_035544495.1 of Polyangia bacterium. Classification (GTDB taxonomy): domain Bacteria; phylum Myxococcota_A; class Polyangia; order Fen-1088; family Fen-1088; genus DATKEU01. The sequence goes on from DATKEU010000238.1 coordinate 1,190, forward strand.
CGCGGGCAGCGACGGTGGCAGCGCTGGCGCGGATGGCGGCATGAACTGCAGCCCGGCCTGCGATACGATCTCGATCTGTGTCGGGACCGGCACCGAGGGCGGCGCGATCATCGTGGCCAACGACGCCGGCGTCTGTCCTGCCGGAAGTCACCCGGCCGGCATCAGCAACATCTGCGCGCGCGATCTCAGCTTCGCCTGCAAGCCGATCCCCGCAGCGTGCGGCGCGACAGTGACGTGCGCCTGCGCGAGCTCACTCTGTCCGACTTCGTACCATTGCGGAGGCCCGTCAGACGGCGTGCTCACCTGCGTGCTGCAGGTTCCGTAGCGCATCAGCTCCGGGCCGGCGACCGGAAGACGCGCCATCCTCGACCGTCGAGGGCCTGTTGTTGAAGCAGCATGTCATCCCCGCGATTGCTGGATGGACGCTGGGGATCTGGACGCGGAAGGAATGCCCGCTGGCCTTGCTCTAAGCTGGCGGGTACGCTCGCTTGCACTCATTCATGCGCCTCAATCCTCGAAGCCAGCCAGCTCCGATCGACGCCGAAGAGGCGGCGGCGCAGGACCGCGACCTGGTCGATCGCTGCCTGGCGCGCGACACCGCCGCCTGGCGGGCGCTATATGACGCGCACCACGTGCGCGTCGCCCGGCTGATCGCGGCGCTGGGGATCGTCGACGGCGAGGCCGACGACGTCTGCCAGGAGATCTTCGTCATCATCTATCGCCACCTGCGAACGTTCCGCGGCGAGGCGCGTCTTTCGACCTGGATTCACCGTCTGGCAACGCGCCACGCGCTTCGCCATGCCAAGCGCCGCCGCCTGCGCCGCGCCGTGATGGACATGCTGACGCGGGCGGCGCCGCCTCGCCTGCCCAGCGACTGGGGCGAGAACGCCGCCGCGCGCCGCCAGTACCTGACGCGGCTGCTCGCCTGCCTGCCGCCCGAGCGCCGGCTGGCGCTGGTGCTGTCGGAGATCGAAGGGCGCACGGCCCAGGAGATCGCCGCGCAGTGCGGGTGCTCCGTGGCGACCGTGTGGACGCGCGTCCATCGCGCGCGCACGCAGCTGGAAGCGCTGGCGCGCGAGGCGGAGCGGGGTCTGGATGATGGTGGCCGGGTGGGGCGATCGGGGCGGCGCGGGCCGCGGGAGGGGAGCGCGTGAAGGATTCGAAATCGAGATCGACGCCGCGCCCGGTGCGCTGGCTGGAAACGCCGGCGGGGGCAGGCGAGGTGGCGCTGCGACGCGCGCTGGACGAGGCGGCGACGCTGCCCGAGGTGCAGCCCAACAAGCAGCGCGTCTGGACGCGCGTGCAGGCGCCCTGGGCGCCGTCGCGCGCG
>DATKEU010000239.1:0-3731 GCA_035544495.1 Polyangia bacterium
TTCGCGCAGGGCGAGTCCTCGCACTTGGGATCGCAAGGCTTGGTCAGGTACTGCAGCGGGAAGGTTCGGATGCAGACCGCCTCTTCCGGGCAAGAGGTGTCGTCGCAGCCGTCGATCGTGCAGTAGCCGCCGGGTTGCGACAGATCGCAGACCCGGTTGCCGCTCGGGTCGCAGTCGGTGCTGACCGTGCAGCCGTCGCCGACCTTGCGCGCGCAACCGGACACCGCCACCAGCAGGCCCAGCGCCAGCCAGCCAAAAACCGCTGCCGATCGCGTCGGCCGTCGCCGCTTCTCCACGACGTTCACGGCGCCGTTTCTACCCCGACGGGCGGCGAATGACCAACGCCGCGCGGGGGTCCCGCTGGTGGCACGTGTTTTGTACGAGATCAGGGCGTGAGGGACGACGTCCTGCTGAGATCGGTCATGAAAAACGTGATCGGGCCCGAGCATCTGGGCTCTGACGCGGCAGATCCGGTCCCGTTCGCGACCGTTTGGAACGGTGTGGTCCACGAGTTTCGAAACCATCTGACCCTTCTGCTGGCAGGGACCACCGAAGTGCGTTCCGGGTTGCCCGCCTCCGTAGCCGCCGACCTGGTGGAGACACTGGACGATATGGAGAGCAGCGTGCAGAGCATAAACGGCCTGCTGGGCGCGCTGGACAGCGCGATGAAGGACGGCGACCAGCTGCTGTGCGAGGCCGACGTCGTCATCGAGCGCGCGCTGGCGATGGCCGCGCCCACGCTGGGGGGCATGAACATCACGGTCAAGAAATCCCGCCCGGCCGTCGTCAAGAACGTCGGCAGCGCGGTCGAATGCGCGCTGGCCGCCCTGATCTCCGACCTCGCGCGCTCGTCCGATTTCCGGCGCCGGGGATCGAGCCTTCTGCCCGTGGTGCCGCCCCAGATCCGCATCAACGTGCAGGCCGAACGCGGGTCGCTGACCATCGAAGTCGAAAGCTCCGCCTCGGCCCCTCCGCCAACGTCGTGGCGCCTGTTGCTGGCGACGTACCTGGCTGCCCGCGTCGGCTGCACGCTGGAGCGGTTGCCCACCCGACCGGCCTTCGTTTTTCGCTTTCAGTAAAAGTCCGAATGCCGGGCCAATCTGTCCTCCCACCCCCTGGGGGCGGCAGGTTGGCCCGGCACCTATTCGCCGCCCGCGCTCGTTTTCCCCCTTCCCGGCAGCATGCGGGCGCCTCGCCCTCGGGCGATTCGCCACCGGTTTCGAAACCGAAACCGGCTCGCCACCGTTTTCGCGCCCCCGGACGGCGCCGGGAGGCGCGCCCTGGCCACGGCGGCGGCGCCAACGGCCGCTTGTGTTATTGTTCGGGTATGGTCCCGCGCTGCCGCTCACCCCTCGGCGGTCGCCCCTCGGCCGCTGACGGTCCATGAGGGTTCGGTTCTGGGGCGTGCGGGGCTCGCTGCCGGTCCCCGGCTCGAAGACGGAGCGCTACGGAGGAAACACCTCGTGCGTGGAGGTGCGCTCGGCCGCCGGTACACGCGTGGTGGTGGACGCCGGCACCGGCATCCGCAAGCTCGGCAAGGAGCTCAGCCAGTCGGACAGCGGCGGCCGCGCCGACATCCACCTGCTCATCAGCCACACCCACTGGGATCACATCCAGGGGCTGCCGTTCTTCTCGCCGCTCTATCACCCGGGCAGCCGCCTGTCGGTTTACGCGCGCAAGCGCGACGACCTGCACCTGCGCGCGGTGTTCGCGTCGCAGACCGACGTGCCGTACTTCGCCGTCCCCTTCGACGAGACCAAGGCGGCGATCACCTTCCGCGAGCTGCATGACCACGCAGAGTTCGCGATCGCCGACGTCAAGGTCTCCTGCGCGCGCCTCAACCACCCGTACATCGCGACGGCGTATCGGCTGGACGCCGACGGCGCCAGCGTCGTCTATGTCTCGGACACCGCGCCCTTCGCCGACATCCTGTTCGAGGATCAGTTCATCGCCAACCCGCCCTCGCCGGGCGCGCAGCTGTCGCCCGCCGACCAGGCCCGGCTGGTGGCGATGCGCGATCGCGTGGTGCGCCTGTGCGAAGGCGCCGACCTGGTGATCTACGACACCATGTTCACGCCCGAGGACTACCAGCGCATCCCGCACTATGGACACTCGCGCCCGTCGGACGCGCTGGCGGTCTGCCACGACGCGGGGGCGCGCGCGCTGGCCCTGTTTCACCACGCGCCCGAGCGATCCGACAGCGAGATCGACGCCATCGTCGCCGGCACGCGCGCCGTCGTGGAACGGGCACGGTTCGGCATCGACGTGATGGGCGCGTACGAAGGCTTGGACGTCGTGCTGGGGCGCGAGTGATGGAGCTGACCTTCTGGGGCGTGCGCGGATCGATCCCGGCCCCTGGCCCCGGGACGACCCGCTATGGCGGCAACACGGCGTGCGTCTCGCTGCGCACCGCCGCCGATCGCCTGATCGTCCTCGACTGCGGCACGGGCGCGCGCAACCTGGGCATCTCGCTGATGAATGGTCCTCTCGGCAGCGGTCAGGGCGCGGCCAGCATCCTCCTGTCGCACGCGCACTGGGACCACATTCAAGGCTTTCCGTTCTTCGTGCCGCTGTACGTGCCTGGGAACGTCTTCAACATCTTCGGCGGCGGCAAGAGCTCGGCCATGCTGGAGGGGATCCTCGAGGGACAGATGGCGCCGCAGTACTTCCCGGTGCAGACGCTGAAGAACATGGGCGCCACCATCGAGATCGCCGCCGTCGTCGAGAACCAGCCCTTCTCCGTCGAAGGTTGCCGCGTCGTCGCCTGCGCCAACCCGCACGGGCGCGCGGGCGCGCTGGCCTTTCGCATCGAGGAGGCGGGGCGCGCCGTGGTCTACGCCAGCGACGCCGGTTACCCGGCGGGCGGCCCACCGGCGGCGTCGCTGGCGCTCTATCGAGACGCCGACGTGCTGATTCACGACAGCACCTACACGCCGGAAGATCGCCGTCGCTATCCCGACCGCGGGCTGTCGTCGATCGAGGACGCGGTCGCCGTGGCGGTGCGCTCCGCCGTCAAGACGCTGGTGCTGTTTCACTACGACCAGGACTACAGCGACGGCGACGTCGACGCTCTCTTCGCCCGCGGCCGCCGCCTGCTGGACGAGCAGGGCGGCGCCGCGATCCAGCTCTGCGCCGCCACCGAGGGCGCCACGCTGGCGGTTGGCTCCTAACCGCTGATGACGACGTAACCCTTGTCGAGCAGGCTCTTCAGCTTCTCGGCGACGGCCAGATCGGTCAGCGCGCTTTCATCCAGCAGCACGCGAATGGAATCGGCGGTCATGGCCTGTTGAAAAACGTCCAATTCCTCGGGGCCGAGGTCGCGCAGCTTGGGTTCCAGCGGGCGCGGGATCGCCACGCGCGACGTCACCGGCGGCAGCTTCTCGATCACCACGCGGAACTCGTCCAGCTGGCGCATCCCCTCCATCAGCAGGCCCTCGGTCGAATCCTGCAGCTCCTCCAGCACCGCGCGCTCGTCGGGCGGCTCCAGCTCGAAGAAGCCTTGCGCCCAGCTCAACATGCGGAAGATGGCCTTGCGCGGCCCCATGTTGAAGCTGTCGTCGATGCTGGCGAAGTAGATCTGCCCCTTGCGCAGGTACAGCTTGCCCACGCCGCCGTCGGAGCGCACGACCAGCACGCCCGACTTGCGGCTGGTCGACAGCAACTGCAACAGATCCGGAAGCGGGATCTCTTCGATGCTGCCCGACATCGATCGCGCCGGGGGTTTCCGGTTC
>DATKEU010000240.1:0-21096 GCA_035544495.1 Polyangia bacterium
TCGACGCCATCACCGAGGGGCTGGCCGCGGAGATGGCCGCCGGTCTGGCGCCGGTGCAACCGTCGCCCGAGGTGCGCGCGCGCCTGGTGCACAGCGTGGGCGGCGTCGAGCGCTTCGCCCCCTTCTTCGCGGCGATGGCGGAGGCGCTGGACCTCAGCGTCGACGCCATCCGCCGGCTGACCCTGCGCATCGATCGTCCGAACGAGTGGGAAGCGGGGCCGCGCCCGGGCATCCAGCTGATTCACTTCCGTCCCGGGCCGCGCATGGCGGCGGCCGTCGACGCGGGCCTGGTGCGCATGACGCCGGGGACGGTGTTCCCGCGCCACCGCCACCTGGGATTCGAGTGGAACATGGTGCTGGAGGGGACGCTGGTCGACGGAGACCGCGTGTACCGCCCCGGGCAGGTCTTCTGTTACGAGAACCAATCGGCGCACGAGTACAGCGCCGGGCCGGATCGCGATCTGGTGATGATCGCCGTGCACCACGGCATCGAGGACGCGGCGGCGCAGTAGCGGCGGCCGCCCGCGACCGCGCTCCGATCAGCGGCGCTTCGGCGCCGCCCGCGGGCGAGCGTCGGCGCGGTCGATGCGAACGTGAGGAGCGCGCGGATCGATCCGCGCCGAGGCGAGAGAGAAGTCGTGGGCGGCGTCGCCCGCGATCTCGAACGTGGTGTCGCGGGCGCCGATGCGGATGGCGCCGACCTCGCGCCGGGTGACGCCGCCGCGGCGGCAGATGAGCGGCAACATCCAGCGCGGGTCGGCTCGGTCCTTGGCGCCGAGGTTGATGCGAAAGACGACACCGTCGCTGGCGAACTCGGACTGGCTGCGGCGGGGGCCGACGTGCGACGGCCGCGGCTCGCGCGAGGCGGCCGCGGGCGGCGCCACCGACGTCAGCGGCTCGCCGACCGGCAATCGGGCGAGCTCGCGGGAGAGCAACCGGGCGAGCAGCCGCCCGGGCGACTGGCGCCCTTCCAGCGTGTGCAGCAGGGCGGCCACATCGTCGGGCCCGGTGGCGGGCGTGTCGGTGTCTTCGAGCAGCGTGGCGACGAGGCGCTGGCGAGCGGCGGCGGCGATGGCCTCCGGAGAGGGAGCGGCGCTCCAGGTGGCGCGGGCACCGATGGCGGAGAGCAGGCGTTCGGCCTTGCGGCGCTCGTGGAGGCCGACGATCAAGACGGCCGTCCCCTTGCGGCCGGCGCGCCCGGTGCGGCCGCTGCGATGGGCCAGTGATTCGGCGTTGAGGGGCAGATCGGCGTGAACGATGAGATCCACGTCGGGCAGGTGCAGCCCGCGCGCGGCGACGTTGGTGGCGACGAGGACGCGGGCCTCGCCGTGCCGCATCTGCTCCAGCGCGCGATCGCGATCGGCCTGCGCGCGATCGCCGGAGATCATCGTCGCGGCGAAGCCGCGGGCCACCAGCGCCGCGTGCAGCGCGGCCACGCCCTCGCGCGTGGTGCCGAAGACGATGGCGCGCGCGGCGGCGGGGGTGGCGAGGCTGCCCGTGAGATCGAATATGCGGAGCACGTTGACCACGGCGGCCAGGCGATCGGGCGCGGCCACCAGGTGCGCGACGTAGGCGATGTCCTCGTGCGCGGCGCCGCCGGCGGGCGCGACGCCGGTGTCGCGGGCGGCCCGGCGCGGATCGACGGCGACGGCGTCGCGCTGAAAGCGACGGGCCAGCGCGCGGATCTCGGCGGGCAGAGTGGCCGAGAGCAGGACGGTGCGCCGATCGACGGGCGCCGCGCCCAGCAGGGTCTCCAGATCGTCGCGAAAGCCGAGGTCCAGCATCTCGTCGGCCTCGTCGAGAACGACCATGCGCAGGCTGGCGAGGTTCAGGCGCTGGCGGCGCACGAGATCGACCAGGCGACCGGGCGTGCCGATCACCAGATCGACGCCGCGGCCGAGCGCGCGCAGATCGCCGCCGATGCCGGTTCCGCCCGTGAACGAAGCCGCGCGCAGCCCGGTGTCGTGGAGCAACCAGCCGAGCTCTTCGCGCACCTGGGCGGCCAGCTCGCGCGTCGGGACGATGACCAGGGCGGCCGGATCGGGAGCGCGCTGGAAGGTGGGCGCGTCACCGAGCAGCGTCTCGACGAGCAACGTCCCGAAGGCGATCGTCTTGCCGGAGCCCGTCTGGGACGAGATCAGAAGGTCACGGCCGGCGTGGGCTCGGTCCAGGACGGCAGCTTGCACGGGCGTGCTGGTGTCGTAGCCCCGCGCGGCCAGCGCGCGGGCCAGGGCGGGGTGAATCGGCAGCGACGAAAATGATCGGGCGGGCGGCGACAAGGGAGGCGATGTCTACAACATGGACGGGCCGGCGACAAAGATCGGGCGCCAATAGCCGCGCGCCGCGGCAGCGATTAGGATTGGACCCGATGCCGAGACCGCCGGCGCTGGACGCGCATCGCCGCCGCCTGCTGGCCTTGAAGGCGGAGATCCTGAACCAGGGCGACCTGCAGATCGAACCCGGCCGCACGGATCCCACCAAGGTCGGCACTGACGACGACGCCGCGCCGCTGACCGAGATGGCGCAGGTGATCGCGTCCAAGCGCAATCGATCCCGCAGCGACGAGCTGGGCAAGGTGCTGGCGGCGCTGAAGCGCCTCGACGACGCCCCGGAGATGTTCGGCCTGTGCACGGAGTGCGAGGAGCCGATCCCACCGCGCCGGCTGGAGCTGATGCCCTACGTCGAGCTGTGCGTGGAGTGCCAGCGCGGCGAGGACGGTCCCAAGGGGCCGGCGACGCGACGGCACCTGCGCGATTTCAGGTAGGAGAGCTCCCGCTCCCCGAGGGGCCCCTCTCCCTGACCCTCCCCCCGCTGCGCGGGTGGAGGGCAAACAGCTGGCTGGAAGGTTCGCGCAGCCGCAGAAGCGCGCCGACAATCAGAAGCAATCGCGCACTTTCATCGCAGCGGTTTGCCCTCCCCCCGCATTTGCGGGGGGAGGGTCAGGGAGAGGGGCCGTCGACGACGCCGAGCGCCTCGGCGATCACCGCCAGCACGCCCTCCAGCTCGCGAAAAACCAGATCCGTCGCAAACCGCAGCACCTCGATTCCATGCTGCCCGAGGTATCGACTGCGGCGCTCGTCATGAGCCTGGCCCTCCAAGGTGAAGTGCTGCCCCCCATCCAGCTCGACCGCCAGCTTTCGCCGCGGGCAATAGAAGTCGACGATGAACGGCCCGCACGGATGCTGCCGGCGAAACTTGAACCCCGCGAAGCGATGAGCCCGCAGAAACCGCCATAGCACCGCCTCGGCGTCCGTCGCCGCGCGACGCAGCTCGCGGCAGCGTTCGATCGGTCCGTTCGCGCCCACGCCGAATTGTCGGCGCGACCCTCGCGACGTTGCGCGCCTCCCTGGCTACAGCTGCGGAACGTCCCACCACTTCGACAGGTTGCCCTGCGACCGCCGCGGCTGCTGCGCATAGTGCGAGACATCGTTGAACAGCATCAGGCGCGCGCGCACCGGGTCCTTGAAGTCGACGACGTTCAGGCACGCGGGCGATTGATCCAGGCGGTCCCGATATCCACGGGCGTCGAAACCCAGCAGGCTGGACAGCAGCAAGCGCAGCGTCGCCTTGTGCGACACCACCAGAACGTTCTGCCCGGCGTGGGCCACGACGATCTCGCGGATCACCGGCAGCGCGCGCGCCAGCACCGCCACGCCCGACTCCCCCTCGGCGGGGGCGAAGGTGAACGGATCGGAATCCCACGCCGCGTACTCGGCGGCATAGCGCGCCTCGACCTCCTGCCGGGTCAGCCCCTCCCAGTGGCCGTGGTGGATCTCGCGCAGGCCGTCCCTGTGGATCAGCGGCAAGCCGTGCGGCTCCGCCAGGATCTGCGCCGTCTCCACCGTGCGCCCGAGCGGGCTGCAGTACACCGCCGAGATCGCCTCGCCGGCCAGACGCCCCGCGAGCAGCCGCACCTGCTGGCGCCCCTCCTCCGACAGATCGACGCCCACCGCGCCCGAGAAGCGATCCTCCGCCGTCAGCTGCGTGGCCCCGTGGCGCACCAGGAACAGCCGCGTTACCTTCGCCGCCGCCGGCTTGGCCGCGCTCATTTTGGCGTGTTCCATCCGCCGACGTCGGCGACCAGCGCGTCGGCTTCCTTCGGTCCCCAGGTGCCGGGCTCATAGCGGTACATCGGGCTTGGCCCGTGGATGACCGGATCGACGATCGCCCAGGCTGCCTCGACGACGTCCTGGCGCGCGAACAGCGTGGCGTCGCCCGCCATCGCATCGCCGAGCAGTCGTTCATAAGCGTCCATCTGGCCCTCCGCCCCCTGCGCCGGCTGCTCGGTCAGGCGCAGCTCGACGGGCTCGCCCACCATCGCTTCACCCGGCTTCTTGGCGCGCGCGCTGATGGTGATGGCCACGTTGGGGCTCATGCGCAGGGCCACGCAGTTGCCCACCGCTGGCGCCGGCTCCTTGAACACGACCTGGGGCGGGTTCTTGAACTCGACGGTCACCTCGGTGACTGTCGCGGCCAGGCTCTTGCCCGCGCGCACGAAGAACGGCACGTCCGCCCAGCGCCACGAATCGACGTGCAGCCGCAGCGCCGCGTACGTCGCCATGTATGAATCCGCCGCCACGCCCGGCTCGTCGGTGTATCCGCGAAACTGCCCGCGCACCATGTCCTCGCAGCGGAGCGGGCGCACCGTGCGCAGCACCTTGGCCTGCTCGTCGCGGATCGCCTCGCCGTAGGCGCTGGATGGCGCCTCCATCGCCAGGTAGCTGATGATCTGGAGCAGGTGGTTCTGGATGACGTCCCGGATGACGCCGGTCTCCTCGTAGAACTTGCCGCGCCCCTTGACGCCAAAGCTCTCCGCCATGGTGATCTGAACGTTCTCGACGTGGTCGCGGTTCCATATCGGCTCCAGAAACGCGTTGGCGAAACGAAAGTAGAGGATGTTCTGCACCGGCTCCTTGCCCAGGTAGTGGTCGATGCGGAAGATGGCCGCCTCGGGGAAGGACTCGTGCAGCGTCTGGTTCAACGCGCGCGCCGACTCCAGATCGCGGCCGAACGGCTTCTCGACGATGACGCGCGCGTTGGCCGCCAGGCCCGCCGCCTCCAGCTGGCGCACCACGGTCGGAAACATGCTGGGCGGGATGGCCAGGTAATGGGCGGGGCGCTTGGCGCCGCCCAGCTCGGCGCGCAGGGCCGCGAACGTGGACGGCTCGTTGTAGTCGCCGTCGACGTACCGCAATCGCTCGGCCAGCGTCTGGAAGGCCCCCGCGTCGCCGCCGCCGCCGTGCTCGGTGACGCTGGCGCGCGCCCGTTCGACCAGCTGATCGTGCGAGATGCCCGACTTGGCCACGCCGACGACCGGAAAATCCAGGCGCTTGCGGCGCGCCATGTTGTGCAGCGCCGGGAAGATCTTCTTGTACGCCAGATCGCCCGTGGCGCCGAAGAATACCAGCGCGTCCGATCGGGGGCGTTCGTCCTTGGCCATCGGCGGGCAGTATAGCCAGCGGCGCGAACGATTCCTTCTACGGAAAAGTCCCGGCCGCGTGGCGCAGGGTCAGGTCGGCGGCCGCGACGTCGTAATGGGCCTGAGCCAGCTGTTGCTGGGTGTTCACCAGCGCGTCCTGCGCCTGCAGCAGATCGACCTGGGTGACGGTGCCGGCCTCGTACTGCACGCGCACGAGAGCGAGCGTCTCCCTCGCCAGCTCGACCGAACGCTCGGCGACCTGCAGGCCCTGCTGCTTGGTCTCGAGATCACGGCGGCCGTCCGCCAGATCGTCTCGAATGCTGTCGCGCAGGACGTCCGCGCGCGCAGCCGTCTCTTCGGCCTGGGCGCGCGCCAGGTGGCGCTGAGCATCGCGGTTGCCGCCGTCGAACAGCGTCCAGTCAAGTTGCAGGCCCACCGCCCACGCGTAGCGCTTCAGCGTGAAGCTGTCGTAGTTGAACTTGCGCGCCAGGCCGAATCCCGAAAGCCCGGGCGCCCAGCGCCACCCGTTGGCGTTCGCGGTTTCGGTCGACGACCTCAGGCTCTCTTGCAGCGCCCGAAACTCCGGCCGCAGCTCCAGCGCCCGAGGAAGGTCGCGCTCGTCGTGCATCTCGGGAGGAAAGTTGGGAGTCCTCACCTGAAAGGGCAACGGCTGCTGAATCAGCGTGGCGAGCGCGCGGTACGTCTTGTCCCGGCCAAAGCGCGCGGTGCGCTCCGCCTGCTGCGCCTGGACCAGGGCCAGCTCGGCGCGATCGACGTCGACCTTGGTCACGGTGCCGGCGCCGAAACGGACCTGCGCGTTCTTCAACGTCGCCTGATTGACCTCCACGTTCGATTGCCGCGCCAGCACCACCTCCTCGGACACCGCGGCGGCATGGTAGGTCTGCGCCACGCTGAGCAGGAGCTGCGCCTCGCTGACCTGGAAGTTCGCGTCGGCCGCGCGCGCGCTCGCCTTCACCGCTTCGAGCGCCGGGTAGGCGGCGGGGACGATGAGCGGCGCCGTGCCATTGATGGAACCGTCCCACTGATTCACCGGTTGGATCAGAAACGGCATCCCTCCAGGGTTGAATCTCGCCTCCGCGTTGTTGTGCGTGTACTTCCCCTGCGCAGTCAGGGTCGGGAACAGCGCCGCCCAGCCCTGCTGGACCGACGCTTGCGCCTGCGCCAGCCGCGCGCGCTCGGCGATCACGCTGCGGTTGCGCTGGCGCGCCAGCTCCAGCGCCTTCTCCAGCGTCACCGTCGGACCGCCCTCCGCGGCCTCGGCCGCCGCCTGCACCACCGGCCCGCCGGCGGCGACCAGCGCGGCCACGACCACGATCATCCTTGCGTCTCTCATGAAGCGACCTTGGCCTCGACCGGGCGCCCCGAGCGACCGTCGACCGCAGTGTGATCCGACACCTCGGGGATGCCGCCGATCTCGTCGGCGCCGGTCTCCGACGCCGGCCGTTCCTTCAGGCGGAAGATCCGCCGGACGAAACCCGACAGATCGTCGAACAACGAGTAGACGATCGGCGTCGCCAGCAGCGTCAGCAACAGCGACAGGATCTGCCCGCCCACCACCGGTCCGGCGGTGGCGCGGTTGAACTCTGCCCCGATCCCTTTCGACGTCACCAGCGGCAGCATACCTGCCACGAACGCCAGCGTGGTCATCAAGATGGGCCGCAGACGATCACGGTTGCCGTGCAGGATGGCGTCACGCCGGCTGTGCCCTTCGCGCCGCAGCTGGTTGATGTGATCGATCTGTAAAATGGCGTTCTTCTTCACCACGCCGAACAAGACCAGAATTCCCAGCATGGTGAAGATGTCCAGCGACTGCCCGAAGATCAGCAGCGAGATCAGCGCGAACGGCACCGTCAGCGGCAACCCCAGCAAGATGGTGATGGGGTGCAGCCACGACTCGAACTGCGCCGCCAGGATCAGGTACATGAAGATGAACGCCATCCCGAACGCCAGCGCGAAAGCGCCGCCGGTGCGCTTGATCTCCTTCGACTGACCGAACGGCTGGAACCGGTACACCGACGGCAGCTGCAGCTTCTTGACGATCTTCTCCATCTCCAGGCCGACCTCGTTGGAACCGACGCCGGGGACGGTGTTGGCGAAGAACGTCACCTGGCGCTGCCGGCCCAGGCGATCGATCTTCGACGGGCCCTCGGCGTGTTTGAGGTCGACGACGTCCAGCAAGGGCACCGTGCCCAGCCTCGCGGACGGCACCGTCAGCAGCGACAGGACCTCCGGGCTGGACCGGAACTTCTGCTCGGCGCGCACCAGGATGTCGTACTCGCGCCCGTTCTCCTCATAGCGCGAGACCTTGACCCCGCCGATCAGCAGCTGCCCGGCCGCCGCCACGTCCTGCACGTTGACGCCCAGGTCGGCCGCCTTGCGCCGGTTCACCGCCGCCACGATCTCTGGGTTGCCGCTGACGAACGACGTGTCGACGTCGACGGCGCCCGGGATCTGCTTCGATTGCTTGACGATCTCCTTCGAGTACTGATCCAGCTTCTCCAGATCCGGCCCCATCAGCGTGTACTGCACGGTCGCCGTGCTGAACGCGCCGCCGCCGAAGGCCGCCACCTGCGACACGCTGGTGCGATAGGACGGCGGCAGCTTGTCGATGATCTCGTTGCGGACCTTGTTCTGCAGCTGATCCTGCGTCATCTGCCGCTTGTCGGGCGGCAACAGGCGCACGAAGATCGACGCCAGGTTCGCGGTGCGCGTGTTGTTGTCGCCGATGGTGACCATGGTGGCGGACACCTCGGGCCAGTCGCGCACCTCGCGCGCCACACGCTCGGCGGCCAGGTTGGTCGACGTCAGGCTGGTCCCCTCCGGCGTGCGAACGCTGATCTCGAACTGCGCCTCGTCGTTCTTGGGCAAGAAGCCCTTCGGCACCATCTTCACGAGCGGGATGCACGAGCCCAGCGTGGCGAACGCCGCCACCACGACGATCCAACGCCGGTCGATGACGAAGGTGAGGATCTTCATGTAGACGCGCTCGATCGGCCGATAGAACAGGTCGACCAGGCGCTCGAGGCCGTTCTTGCGCCGTTCGCCGGCGGTGCGCGGGTGCAGGCGCAGCCAGCGAGAAGCCAGCATCGGCGTCAGCGTGAAGCTGACGAACAGCGAGATGGCGATGGCCGCCCCCATCGTCAACCCAAAGCTGCGCAGGAACCGCCCCGGGATGCTGTTCATGAAGGCCACCGGCAGGAACACCGCCAGCAGCGACATGGTCGTCGCCAGGACCGCCAGGCCGATCTCCTTGGTGGCGTAGATCGCCGCCGGCATGGGGCGGATCTTCTTCTCCTCGATGAAGCGGAAGATGTTCTCCAGGACGACGATGGCGTCGTCGATGACGATGCCGACCGCCAGCGCCAGCGCCAGCAGCGTGATGGTGTTCAGCGTGAAGTTCATCAGCCACATGGCCATGAACGTGCCGATGATCGACGTCGGGATGGCCAGCGCGGCGATGATGGTGCTGCGCACGTTGCCCAGGAACAACAGCACCACCAGCGAGGCCAGGATGGCCCCCAGGACCAGGTGCTCGCGCACGGCATCGACGCTGGTGCGCGTGGTCTCGGTGTTGTCGCGGATGACGGTCAGCTTGGTTCCGCCTGGCAGCGTCGGCTCCAGCTCCTTCATGCGCGCCCGCAGGGCGTCGACGACGGCGACGCTGTTTTCGCCCGACTGCTTGCGGATCGACAGCACCACCGCCTGCTTGCCGTTGATGCTGGCGGCGGTCTCGGCCTCCTCCTCGCCGTCGATCACGGTCGCCACGTCGCGCACAGTGATCGAGTGGCCGTCGACGTTGCGGACGATGACGTCGCCCAGCGCCTCCGCGCTGCCCAGGCGCCCGCGCACGCGGAAGGTCAGGCGCTGCGGTCCGGTCTCGATGGCGCCGCCCGGCGTGCTGACGTTCTGGGTGACGATGGCCCGCTGCACGTCGGTGACCGACAGACCGGTCGCGCGCAGCCTGATAGGATCGACGTTCACCTGCAGCTGCCGCTTGCGCCCGCCGACGATGGTCACCTGACCGACGCCGTTGATGTTCTCCAGCGCCTGCCGCACCTCGTGATCGGCCAGCTCGGTCACCTCGCGCACCGGGCGCGTCGATTCCATGGCCACGAACAGGACCGGAGCCGCGTCGGGGTCCAGCTTGGTGATCACCGGCGACTTGGTCCCCTCGGGCAGATCCGGCAACACCGTCCCGACGTGGTCGCGCACCTCCTGCGCGGCGACGTCGACGCTCTTGTCCAGCGTGAAGGTGACGAACACCTGCGACACGCCCTCCGTCGACGTCGAGCGCAGCTCCTCGATGCCGCCCAGCGTGTTGATGGCCTCCTCGATCTTGTCGGTCAGCTCGGTCTCCACCTCCTCGGGCGCGGCGCCCGGCAGCTGCGTGATGACCGAGATGATCGGAAAGTCGACGTTCGGAAAGCGATCGACGTTCAGGTTGCCGTAGCCGACGATGCCGATGACGGCGATGGTCAGGATCATCACCGTCGCGAAGACGGGCCGCTTGACGGAGATACTAGCCAGCCATTGCATGTTCTTTAGCCCTGCCCTTTCCCTTGGCCGTGTTCCGGGTTGCCTTGGCGCTGGCCGCGGCTACTCGAACCGCGCCCCGTCGCGCACGGTGGGATTCAGCGTCGCCACCACGCGCTCGCCCTTGTTCACGCCCGCCACGACGGTGACGAACCCGCTCCTCGCCTCGCCGATCTGCACCAGCCGCTCCTCCAGGCGCTTCTCGCCGGCGCCGGCGACGTAGACCCGCTTGGTGGATCCGTCGTCGCGGATGGCCGCCGCCGGCACCACCAGCGCCGGCCGCTCGCCGAGATCCAGGCGGGCGACGACGAACAGCCCGGGCCGCAGCTGGCGGTCGGGGTTGTTGACCACCGCCTCGATGATCAGATCGCGGCTGGCGCGCCGGACCGCCGGCCCGATGTAGCGGACCGTCGCCCGCAGCGGCGGCCCGTTCTCGTCGTTGGCGGTGCGGAACTGGACGGCCATGTTCTTGCCGATGAGCTGGACGTACGACTCCGGAACGGTCAGCTCCAGGCGCAGCGGATCGATCTCCAGCACCGTGGCCACCTTGGTCGACGGCGTGACGAACTCGCCCGCCGTCACCGTCCGCTCGGCGACGATGCCGGAGAACGGGGCCTTGATCTCCGTGTCGGCCAGCGCCGTCGCGGTCGACGCCTTGCGGGCGGCGGCCGCGGCCGACGTCCATTCGGCGGTGGTGCAGCCCGCGTGGGCCTTGTCGTACTCGACGCGCGAGATGGCGCCCTTGTCGAACAGGCGCTGCGTGCGCTCGCAGTCGGACTTGGCCAGCGCCTGCTGGGCGCGCGACGACTCCAGCTGCGCGGAGGCCTCGGCCGCCGCCGACTCCAGCGTGCGGCGATCCAGCTTGGCCAGCACCGCCCCTTTCTTCACGTACATGCCGCGCTCGACGTAGGTGGCCAGCACCTTGCCCGAGGCGCCGGCCGCCACCTCCGACTCCTCGTTGGGGGTCAAGGTGCCCGACAGGGTCAAGAAGCGCGGCATCGGCCGCTCCGAGACCGGCGTCAGGTCGACCTTGATCGGGGCCTCGGCGTCACGGCCGATTCCTTTGTCCGGGCCGGCGTTCTCGACGGCGCCGTTCGCGCCCCGCCCGCACCCCGCGCCCAAGACGGCCAGCGCCGCCACCAACACCAGATAACGCACCATCGGTCCCAGCAACTTCTCCATGACGTCCTCTTCCGGCCGCTGAACGAACCCGGCCGCCGTTATTTCGACCGCCTGCTACATATCGCGGGAAACTTTAGGTTGTCAACAATCGGTTTGTTAAATAGTATGAAGTCGTGACTAAACCTGCCGGGACGCACATCGCGTCCGTTTCCGACGCCACTGCCCGCGCGAAGGATGCCCAGGAGAGCGCCGAGCTGGCCGCGCGCGCCTGGCACCTCCTCGGCGAGGTGGCGCTCACGATGCGCGCCGCCTGGCTGGACGTGGCGGCGGAGTTCGATCTGACGCCGGCGCAGGCGCTGGCCTTGCGGCGGCTGGAACCGAACACGCCGCTGCCCATGAACACGCTGGCCGATGCGATGCTCTGCGACGCCTCGAACGTCACCGGGATCGTCGACAAACTGGAGGCGCGCGGCCTCATCGAACGGCAAGCCATCGAGCACGACCGGCGCGTGAAGATGCTGGCGGTCACCAAGCGCGGCGAGGAGCTGCGCCGCCGGCTCCTGCATCGCGGCCTGCGCCCCTCGCCGGCGGTGGCGGCGCTGGCGCCGGACGATCACCGCCAGCTGATCGCGATTCTGGACCGCCTGCTCAGCACGCGCTGAGCGCGCCCTGGACGCGGTCAGGCGGCGGGCGCCGGTGCGACGGCGGGCGCGGGCGGCGGGGCGGCGGGCTTGGCTGCCTTGGCTGGCTTCGCCGACCTCGGCGCCTTGGCCCGCTTGCTCGCCTTGGCCGGTTTTGCGGCCTTGGGCTTGGCGCGGACGACCCTCTTCTTCGCCGACGACTTGCGGGCCTTGCCGGCGCCACGACGGCCCTTCTTGACGCCGTCGCTGGCCCCGTCCATCTTCTGAGCCCGCCGCGCCTCGCGATATTTTTTGATCTTCGCTTTGGGGACGTCTCTGTGGTCGGCGCAGACCATGCCAAAGACGGGCGCCGCCGGATTCGTGCAGCCTGGAACCGGGCACAGTTGCTTGGGCGCCTTCTTGCGAGGCTTTTTCGCCGGCGCCCAGGTCGAGGCCAGGGCCAGCGACTTTGGCGGACGGCCCCGGCGACCCGGAATCCGGCCATTGCCTCCGAGAGCAGCCGCCACCGCACCGCGCGCCCGCTCCATGACCTGCGCCTCAATGACCTGCGCCAGCTGATTGGTGAAATTCTCGACCACAGTTCGGAGTTCAGACATGCGCGGCATTGTAGACGAGGCGAATTGCAAATGCAGCTGCATCCTGCAAACATTTTTTCGCGTTTGTGTTAGCTTCGGCCCCGGCCCGACCAGCCATATTCCAGGGGGTCCCGCATGGCACATGAAAGTCTGTCTCTGTCCGACCTGATACCGGCAACCGGAGAGGAAATCTATTCCGCCTGGCTCGACAGCGCCGAGCACGCGGCCTTCACGGGCAATGCGGCTTCAATCGAGCCAGTCGTGGGCGGCCGACATTCGACGTTCGCCGGCTATGCCCACGGGGCGATCGTCGATCTGCAGCCCGCGCAGCGCATCGTGGAGACCTGGCGAACGACCGACTTTCCGGACGATAGCCCCGATTCCCGACTCGAGGTGACGCTGGAGCCGACAGTGGGCGGGACGATGGTCACCCTGCTGCACACCGATATTCCGGAGGGCCAAAGCGACAATTACCGGGACGGTTGGGTTAAGTACTATCTCGAACCGCTGAAAAGTTACTTCCGACGGAAGAACGCCACCGTCGTCGACGTCGAGCCTGAATCCCGCGCGGCCGACGAGCAAACCATACCGGACGCCGCCCCCAACGGAACGGCCTCCCCGATGCGGGCGCGCCCAAAGACGCGCAAAGCGGCGGCGCCAGCCGTCACGACAGCCGAAACGCCCGCATCCAAACCGCGGGCCAAGCCGCAGGTGACGAAGGCCGTGGTTCAGGCCGAAACAAACGTCAAACCGGCGGCGAAATCAAAGGCCGAAAAGCCGGCAAAGAGCGTGGCCAGCCCGGCGTCAACGAAAGCCAAACCACAAGCCAGCGCGGCCGGCAAGGCGAAGGCAACGGTAAAGGCAAAGCCGACGGCGACGGCGACGGCGAAGCCGAAGGCGAAGCCGAAGTCAAAGGTGAAGGCGAAAACAATGGCCAAAGCAAAGGCAAAGGCAAAGGCAAAGCCGAAGAGCAAGGCCAAAGCGAAAGCGAAAGCCGCGCCGGGCAAGCGAACGCAGGCCGCGGCGGCCAGAAAGAGGCGGTAACGAATCGGGTGGGCGCGGCGGTCAACCCGCGACCAGCCGCGCCCCCTCGTCGTACAGGGCGCCGCCCTCGCCAATGTCGGTCACTTCGGCGCGCAGGAGGGCATTCGCGCAGCGCTGCGACCTGAGGTGTCCACCCTTCGGGACGATGGCCACGTCGCGCCGCTGGTGGGGATCGCAGCGAACGACAACAGGCAGCGACCCGACGGCCGTCTGCAGGACCGCCCGGCCGCCGTCGGCCACGCCGGCCGCGCTCGCCACCTCCGGGTGGACCGTGCAGGCGAGGGCATCCGTCTCCGGTTCCGACCACTGCGACGACTGGGACCGATCCGTCGACAGCGACATCAAGAAAAGCGGGTAGTCGGGCGACGAGCCGAGCGGCGGTGGTTCCGCCTCGGTCAGCAGGTTCGCCCGCCCGTTCGCCGTCGAGAATCGCTGTCCGGCGAACGCGATCCGGGGCGCCAGCGGGTTGCGCCGCGCTCCCTCCTCCAGGGCTTCCAGCGATGCCCCGCCGTCGGCCGCCTCGCGGCGAATCAGCCGCGCCTTCCATTCCCGGGCGCTGCCCGCCATCGCGCTCGCCAGGCCCACGCGCGCAGCCAGGGCCTGGGCAATCTCCAGATCGCTGCGCACGCCGTCTGGGGGCGCCACCACCGGCCGCGCCACGCCCAGGTAATGATGCCCGTACGCTCCCAGGACGTCATCGGACTCGAGCAGGGTCGGCGTCGGCAGGACGACGTGGGCCAGGCGAGCGGTGTCGGTCAGGAACGAATCCGCCACCACGACCAGCTCGCGCGTGGCCAGCGCCCGCGCCGTCGTTTGCGCCTCCGGCAGCATCACCACCGGGTTGCCGGCGGTGATCCAGACCGCCCGCACGGGCGGGTCCGCAGCCGCCAGCAGCTCGGGGCCAAAGCGCGGCTCCAGGATCGTCCGCGGTGGCCGCGCGCCCGTGCCCCCGAACGTCGTGTCGAACCCGCGCCGGCGCTTGAAGTAGTACGAGACGCCGCCGCCCGAGACGCCGACGTTGCCCGTCACGGCCCCGAGAGCGTCCAGCGCGCGCACGATGGCGCCGCCATTACGCCTCCGCCCCATGCCCCAACCGACCAGGATCGCCGTCGGGCCGTCGGCCAGCCGATCGCCGATGTCGTCGGCGGCGGCCACCGGCACGTCGGCCTGCCGGCACCACGCGGCGGCGTCGTGACGATGGGCCAGCGCCCGAAACCCATCCAGGTTGTCGCAGTACGAGCCGGCGCGCGCGTCGACGAGCCCGCGGTCGAACAACCGGCGCGCCACCGCCATCGCCAGCGCGAAGTCTCCGCCCGGGCGCGGCTGCCAGAATCGCTCGCACAGACCGGCGGCGCGGTGATGGACCGGGTCGATCAGCGCCAGCCGCGCCCCGCGCGCCTTGGCGTCGCGCAACACCGGGATGGTGTGGGGCGTGGAGACGTGGACGTTCTTTCCCCAAAGAAGAATGTGCCGCGCGTTCAAGAGATCGAAGAGATCGTTGCTCTCCGACTCTCCAAAGTCGATGGTCTGCGCCGCCTCGCCGGCGCCGGAACAGATGTCGCCGCGCTTGGTGGTGACCGGCCCAAAGAGCTGGAAGAACCGATCCACGAGGTGGCCCAGGATCCCCAGCGACCCGCCGCTGCGGTAATGAAAGATCGACGCCGGCCCCGACTCGCGCCGGAACGCCATCAGCCGCTCGGCGATCAGATCCAGCGCGTCGTCCCACGAGACAGCCCGGAAGTCGCCGCTCGCCGTGCGCACCAGCGGCGCCAGCACCCGGTCGGGGCCGTATTGCAGGTTGAGAAAATGATGGGTGCGCCAGCAGAGAAAACCGCGCGTGACCGGGTGGTCGCGATCGCCGCCCAGCTTCGTCACCCGCCCTGCCTCGACGGTGGCCACGATCGAGCACGCATCGGGACAGTCGCGGTTGCACACTGTCTTGCGCGTCTCGACCGCCATCGACAACGACGCTACCACGCTGGCCGGCGTCAGTGCTGCGCGAAGCGGCGATACGCCAGCAGCGCCGACAGCCCGAACCCGATCACCACCACCAGCGCCCGGATCACGCGCGCCGGCGCCCGCCGGGCCAGGCGCGCGCCCACGAAGCCGCCCAGGACGGCGCCCCCCATCATCATCAGCGCCGCCTCCGCGTCGACCAGGCCCGAGGCGACGAAGTAGATCGACGCCACGCCGTTCACCAGCGCGGCCATGAGGTTCTTGATGCCGTTCATGCCGTGGATGTCCGTCGAGGCGACCAGCGACAGGAACGCCAGCATGATGATCCCCATCGCCGCGCCGAAATAGCCACCATAGACGCCGACCAGGAACTGACAGACGACGACGACCGCCAGGCGGCCCGGCGGCGTCGGCGCATCCGTCGACGCCGGCCGCCGGCGCGAGCGCCGCACGATCACGCCCTGCAGAAGGATGATCGTGGTCGCGCCCAGCACCAGCCACGGGATCAAGGAATCGAACAGGCGCTGCGACGTGTGCTGCAGGATGAACGCGCCCAGCAATCCGCCCAGCGCGGCCGCCGGCGCCAGCAGCCGCACCAGCCGCCAATCGGCGCGCAGCTCGCGCCGGTATCCCCACGCCGACGCCAGCGAGCCCGGCGTCAGCGCGACGGCGTTGGTGACGTTGGCGGCGATCGACGGCAGCCCCCAGGCCATTGCCGCGGGAAACGAGATCAGCGTTCCGCCCCCGGCCACGGCGTTGATCGCCCCGGCGACCGCGGCGGACCCGACCAGCAATCCATGACGAAGGAGCTCCATGTCGGGCGCCGAGGTCAGCGTTCGTGCGCGAGCTGGCGATCGAAGCGCTGTTCCGCCTGCGCGATGAACGCGCGGTATCCGTCGGGATCGATGAAGGGGTTGGCGGCGGCGGGGTGGGCCCGCAGAGCGTCGGCCTTGTCCTCCATCGCGAAGAAGTGACCGTGGTCGGCCAGGAAGACGTCACAGGGCAGCGCTTTCCAGATGCCGTAGCTGCGCCGGAAGTCGTCGGCGATCTCCGGATAGCGGGGGTTGCCGATCAAGCGCACGCCCTCGTTGACGTTGGCACTGGGGAAAAAAACCACGTTCAGCATCCGGCCGCCAGCCCGCACGACGGTCGTCCAGGTGGTGGCGCCGCGCGTGTGGCCGGGCGTCACGCGCGCGGTCAGCGTCGTCCCACCCAGCGTCACCGTCGCGCCGTCGTCGATCACGCGATCGACTGTGCACGGCGGCCACGAATAGACGCCGTCGAAGACCGGCTCGCCGCGCCCGCCGCTCTCGATCACCGGCGCGTCGGCGCGCGCGACCACCACCTCGGCGCCGGTCACGCGGCGGACGGCGGCGTGGGCCTGCACGTGATCGATGTGCGCGTGGCTGGTGAGGAGGATCTTGATGTCGGCGAAGCGAAAGCCGAGCTTTTCGACGTTGGCTCGCAAGCGCGGCACGCTGGCCTCGAACCCGCTGTCGAGGAGGATGTGCCCGGCGGGCGTGGTGATGAGGAAGATCGCGATGTCGTTGCTGCCGACGTGGTGGATGTTGTCGATGACGGTGAACGGGGGATAGTCCCGGTTCCAGTCGCGCATCCGGCGCGGCACGCCCGCCTGGGCCGCGCAGCCGGCCGCCGCCGCCGCTGCCAGCGCCAGGGCGACCAGCCAGCCAGGCCCGATCGGCGGAAGGCGCGACCTCTGCATCAGCGCCGCAGTATAACCAGCGCCGCGCCGCCCGCCTCTCGTCGGGCCGGCGCTTGCACAAGACATTTTTCTAGTATAAAAGACTCCCGCCCTGACAAAGAAACCCGGCCGCGCACCGCGCGGGTATAGTGACCGGCAGGTGCGGTTGGCAAGGTGAAACGATGAGCGCTGCAAGGACCTGGAAGGAAACGCTGGGGAAGGCGATCCCCGAGGATCTCGCCCGCGAGATCGACATCTTCGAAACCCAGATCGAGCTGCGGAAGAAGGGCAAGATCGAGGAGAAGCTGTTCGCCGAGACCCGCCTGCGCCGCGGCGCCTATGGCCAGCGGTACGACAACGGCCAGCGCCACGACGGCGAGAAGACCCAGGCGCTGGTGTTCCCGTCGCGCGACATCACCAAGGGCCCCACCACGATGTGGGACGCGCCCGGCATGCAGCGGATCAAGATCCCGATGGGGCGGCTCTCCGCCGCCCAGCTGGACGCGCTGGCCGACGTGGCGGAGGAGTACTCCGACCGCATCCTGCACGTGACCACGCGCCAGGATTTCCAGCTGCACTTCGTCCACATCGACGACACACCCGACATGCACCGGCGCCTGGCCAGCGTCGGCATCACGACGCGCGAGGCGTGCGGCAACACCATCCGCAACGTCACCGCATGTCCCTACGCCGGCGTCTGCCGCGAGGAGACCTTCGACGTCACGCCGTACGCGCACGCCATGACGTATTTCTTGCTGGGCCACGACGACACGCAGGACTTCGGGCGCAAGGTGAAGGTGGCGTTCTCGGGCTGCAAGGACAACCCGTGCGCGCTGACCAACTTTCACGACCTCGGCGCGATCGCCCGCACCCGCGTGGTCGACGGCAAACCGCGCCGCGGGTTCGAGTTCTACGTGGGCGGCGGCCTGGGCGCGGTGCCGCAGAACGCCCTCCTGTTCGACGAGTTCCTGCCCGAGGAGGAGCTGTTGCCGATCGCCCAGGCGGTCAGCCGGGTCTTCGCGCGCCTGGGCGAGCGGGCCAACCGCGCCCGCGCCCGCCTGAAGTTCCTGGTGAAGAAGCTGGGCATCGACGAGTTCCGGCGCCTGGTGCTGGAGGAGCGCGCCACGCTGCGCCCCGATCCGCGCTGGACGGCGTTCCTGGCGGACCTGCACGCCACCGACGAGAAGCCGCTGCGCCCGCCCGGGACATTGCCGGCAAAGGCGGCGCCGGAAGGCTTCGCGCGCTGGCGCGAGACCAACGTGCTGCCGCAGCGGCAGGACGGCTACGTGATGGCGGTGATCACACTGCCGCTCGGCGATCTGACGTCGGAGCAGGCGCGCGCGCTGGCCGACGTCGCGCGCCGGTACACCGGTGACAGCATGCGCACGACGGCGGACCAGAACATGCTACTCCGCTGGGTCAGCCTGGCGGATCTGCCGGCGGTGTACGAGGCGCTGGCGGCGATCGATCTGGCCGCGCCCGGCGCCGGCTCGATCGCGGACATCACGGCGTGCCCGGGGACCGACACGTGCAAGCTGGGGATCTCGTCGTCGCGCGCGCTGGCGGCCGAGCTGACCCGGGAGCTGACGGCGGCGGGGCTGGATCGCGACCCCAACGCCAAGCACCTGCACATCAAGACCAGCGGCTGCTTCAACTCGTGCGGCCAGCACCACGTAGCCGACCTGGGATTCCTGGGCGTCAGCCGCAACGTGGGCGGCCGGCGCGTGCCGCACTTCCAGCTGGTCGTCGGCGGCCAGTGGACGCACAACGCCGGCGCGTACGGCCTGGCCATCGGCGCCGTGCCGTCAAAGCGCGTGCCCGAGGTGGTCAAGCGCCTGACCCAGCGCTTCGCGGCCGAGCGCCAGGGCGAGGAGACCTTCGCCGACTTCGCCAACCGCATCGGCAAGAAGACCATCCGCGCGCTGGTCGAGGAGCTGCAGGCGCTGCCGACGTACGATCAGGACCCGAGCTATTACAGCGACTGGGGCGACCCGCGCGAGTACACCATCTCCGACATGGGCGAGGGCGAGTGCGCCGGCGAGGTCGTGCCCATCGTCGAGGTGGGCCTGGCGGCGGCGGAGCGCGAGATCTTCGAATCGCAGATCCTCCTCGACGAGAACCGGCTGCTCCCGGCGGGGGAGCGGGCGTTCTCGGCGATGCTGCAGGCGGCGCGCGCGCTGGCGCGCGAGAAGGCGCCCAACCTGGGGACCGACGCCGCCGAGATCGTGGCCGAGTTTCGCAAGCACTTCTACGACACGCAGCTGTTCTTCGATCCGTTCGCGGGCGGCAAGTTCGCCCATTACTTCTTCAAGGCCTTCGACGAGCGGGGCAAGGCGGCGGCCAAGGAATCGGTGCACCAGCTGATCGAGGAGGCGACGCTGTTCGTCGACGCCGCCCACCAGTGCTACACGCGCCTCGGCGCCGCGCTGGGCGGGCGCGCGGCCGCGCCCGTCGCCGCGACTTAGCCCGCCTCGCCCATCGCCATCGCCGGAGATTCATGGACGCGCACAAGCTGCAGCTGAAGATCTTCCTCGACCCCGCCAGCGCCCGGACGGCCGACGTCGAGGCGTTCATCAAGGTGTTTCACCGCTGGATAAAGGAACGGGTCTTGCCCGAGCTGGTGATCGACGTGGCCAACTATGCCCACGTGCCGAAGGGGCCGGGGGTGGTCCTGATCGGCCACGGGTCGGATTACTTCCTCGACCAGGGCGAGGGGCGCCCGGGCCTCCTGCACAACCGCAAGCGCGCCGGGTTCGCGGCGGGCGAGCGCCTCGGCGATCTGGCGCGGCGCACGCTGCACGCGGCGGCGCTGCTGGAGCGCGAGCCCGCGTTCGGCGGCAAGCTGCGCTTCGCTACCGGCGAGCTTCTGTTCCGCATAAACGATCGCCTGCTGGCGCCGAACACCCCCGAGACCTTCGCGCGGATCAAGCCCGAGCTGGAGGCGCTGGCCGGCGCGCTGTACGGCACCGGGTTCACCCTGGCCCCGGCCGGCGGCCCCAGGGACCTGTTCGGCGTGCGCATCACCAGCGCCTCCCCGCCCGCGCTGGCGGCCATGCTGGCGGCGGCGGGCGGCCCGCCGGCCGGCGACGCCTCGCTGGTGGCCTGAATCCGGAATCGCGTCGGCGTCGCCCGGGCGCTGGTTTGGGGGTAGATTGTGGGGCAGCAGGGAGAAAAGCGATCATGACGCATCTCGAGTCTCTGAAGAAGTACACAGTCATCGTGGCGGACACCGGCGATCTGGAAGCGATCGCCAAGCACAAACCGCAGGACGCCACCACGAACCCGTCGCTGCTGCTGAAGGCGGCGCAGAATCCGCAGTACCGGCCGCTGGTCGACGAGGCGCTGGCCCACGCGGCCAAGCAGCCCGGCGACGAGGCGCAACGCACGGCCGCCTTCATGGACAAGCTGGCGATCAACTTTGGCTGCGAGATCCTGAAGATCGTCGCCGGGCGCGTCTCGACCGAGGTGGACGCCACCTATTCGTTCGACACCGCGGGGACGATCGCGAAGGCGCGCGAGCTCATCGAGCTTTATCGCAAGGCCGGCATCGATCGGAACCGCATCCTGATCAAGGTCGGCACGACCTGGGAAGGGATCAAGGCGGCGGAGCGCCTGGAGACGGAGGGCATCCACTGCAACATGACGCTCTTGTTCTCGTTCGCTCAGGCGGTGGCGTGCGCGGAGGCGAAGGTCACGCTGATCTCGCCGTTCGTCGGGCGCATCTACGACTACTACCTCAAGGAGCGCGGGGTGAAGGACATCCCGCCGGCGGAGGATCCCGGCGTGACGTCGGTGGTGCGCATCTACAACCACTACAAGAAGTTCGACTACAAGACGCAGGTCATGGGCGCGAGCTTCCGCAAGGCCGACCAGATCGAGCTACTGGCCGGCTGCGATCTGCTCACCATCAGCCCCGAGCTTCTGGCCGAGCTGGGCAGCCGGCCCGGCGAGCTGGAGCGGCGCCTGTCGCCCGAGAAGGCCAAGGCCAGCGACGCCCAGCCCGTGCACCTCGACGAGAAGACCTATCGCTTTCAGCACAACGAGGACCCGATGGCCGTCGACAAGCTGTCCGACGGCATCCGC
>DATKEU010000241.1:0-5348 GCA_035544495.1 Polyangia bacterium
CGCGCGCGCCGGCAGCGGCGCGGGGTTGATGAAGTTCCTTTCGCGCGCCATCGCCGCCGCCGCCGATGCGCCCCGCTCGGCCGAGCGTTCCGAGGGGCGGCGCCGCTTGCTCGCCGCTCTGCCGCGCGCGCTGGCCGCCACCGTGGCGGCGTTCACCGCCGGCGACCGCGCCGTCCTGTGGCTGGAGGAGGAATGCCGCGCGGCCAGCCGCCCGGACGTGCGCGCCGCCCTGTCCGATGCCGTCGTCCGCGTCGCCACCAAGACCGAGGGTCTGGGCGAGACCGTGGCGCTGCGCCTGCGCGCCGCCCTGCAAGGCAGCGCCAAGCCGCCGCGCGATCCCACGCTGATCCGCCCCGGTCACGGACGCGGAAAAGTCTCGCGCCGCATGCGCTGATCCGCGAGGCGCGGCGGCCGAGGGACCGTCACAAGTCTGACGCCGTCATGTTCCTGACGCGCGCGAGGCGGCGGCACCGCCAAAACAGGCGCGAAAAGCCGCGGTTTTCGCGCCCGGCGGCGGCGCCGCGTGGCCCATCGCTTGCTTTGATCGCGCGCGCCATGTCTGGACTCGCCGACACCGCCAAGCCGCATCGTCTCTTCGCGTGGCCCCGCTATGATCGCCCGGGCGATCTGCAGGCGCTGGCGCAGATCTATGGACCGGTCGTCGCCAACCGCGCGGACGTCCGGTTGTGCCTGCGCCACGACGCCGCGGTCGACCCGCCCATCGAGCAAGCCGTGCGCGCGCTGGAGCAGGCGTTCACCGGCGCGCTGGGCGCCGACGCCGACGTCGACGTCCTGCTGGTGGACGACGCGCTGGACGAAGCCAGCTGGCAGGCGGTGGCCGCCGACCTGACCACCGTGCTGCTCTTGCCGTCGTCGCTGGAACCCGCGCGGCGCCAGCGGCTGACCGCGCTCGGCCGCCCGATGGTCGCCACCGGCGAGGACCTGCGCCAGCAGATGACCCGCGCCGCCGGCACGCCCAAGGTCACGGCCATCATCTCGACCCACGCGTCGGCGCGCTTTCTGCGCGGCTGCCTGGAGGATCTGGTGGGCCAGACGCTGTACGCGCAGGGCCTGCTGGAGATCATCGTCGTCGACAGCGGCTCGCCCGAGAACGAGGGCGAGATCGTCCGGCAGATGCAAGCGCGCCACCCTGACATCCGCTACCTGCGCACGGAGCGCGAGACGCTGTACGCGGCCTGGAACCGGGCCGTGGCGCTGGCGCGCGGGACGTACCTGACCAACGCCAACGCCGACGATCGACACCGGCCCGACGCGCTGGAGGTGCTGGCGGCCGCGCTGGATCGCCACGCCGACGTGGCGGTGGTCTACGCCGATCAGCTGGTGACCCAGCAGCCGAACGAGACCTTCGCCCGTCATTCGGCGACGGCGCGCTTCGGCTGGCCCGATTTCAGCTACCCGGCGCTGCAACAGCGCTGCATCGTCGGCCCGCAGCCGATGTGGCGGCGGTCGCTGCACGATCGCTGGGGGATGTTCGATCCGCAGTTCACCGTCGCCGGCGATTACGAGTTCTGGATGCGCATCGGCCGCGACGAGAAGTTCCTGCGCGTGCCCGAGGTGCTGGGGCTCTACTACCAGAACGGCGCCGGCCTGGAATTCGCGTCGGGCGAGCGCACGGCGCGCGAGACGATCGAGATCCAGCGCCGGTACGGCGCCGCGGCGGCCAGCGCGCCGACCGCGGCCGCGACGCCTGCGGTCCCGCCCGCGGCGGTGCCCGCGCCGGGGCCGCGCGCCACGACCGGCGGAAGCCCGCTGGTGTCGGTGATCATGCCGACCTTCAACCGTCCCGACTTTCTGTGCCGCGCGCTGGACAGCCTGCTGGGACAGACGTTCGCCGACTTCGAGGTCGTGGTCGTGAACGACGCCGGCGCGCCGATCGAATCGATGCTGTGCGAGCGGTACGGCAGCCGCCTGGCCATCACGTACCTGCGCCAGGCGAAGAACCGCGATCGCTCGGCGGCGCGCAACGCGGGCCTCAGCGTGGCGCGCGGCCAGTACATCGCCTACCTGGACGACGACGACTGCTACCTGCCCGAACACCTGGCGACGCTGGTGGGCGCCCTGCGCGACGGCCGGCACCAGGTGGCCTTCACCGAGGCGCTGCTCATCAACGAGAAAAAGACCAACGGTCACTACACGCCCGGCCAGCACGTGATGCGCATGGCGCTGCCGTTCCACCGCGAGCGGCTGCTGGTTTACAACGACATCCCGATCCTGTGCCTCATGCACCACCGGTCGTGCCTGGACGCGATCGGCGGCGGCTTCGACGAAGCGCTGGCGACACACGAGGACTGGGACCTGCTGATCCGCCTGGCGCAGAAGTACGAGTTCGTGCAGCTCCGCAAGCTGACCGCCGTCATCTCCTGGCGCGAGGACGGCAGCACCACCACCAGCGGCCGGCGCGACGACTTCCGCCACACCCTGGCCCTGATCCACGATCGCTATCGCGCGCTGGCCGCCGCCAGCCCGGAGGTGCTGGCTCGCCAGGCCGAGGCGCGCGGCGGCGCCACGGTTCCCTCGGCGCCCGAGACGGCGGCCGCGCCCCCGCTGCCGATCGGGGCGCCGCCCCGGGATCGCGCCCGCGATCTGGTGGCGCGCGCCCAGGCGCTGTTCCTGCAAGGCGAGGTGGCGCGCGCCCGGCAGCTGCTGGCCGGAGGCGTCGACCTGGCCCCGCACGCGCCCGAGGTGGTGCTGGCGCTGGCCGACATCTTCGCCGTCGAGGGGAAAGTCGACGCCGCCTGCGATCTTCTGGTCCAGCTCGGCCGCCTGCACCCCACGCTGGGCGACGCCGCCCGCCGCCGCGACGAGCTCATCGCGCAAGCCGGCGAGCGCGCCCGCGCCCAGCAGGCCGCCACCCGCGCCTTCGCCAGCGCGCGCTGAGATCTATCGCGCCCTGGGGCCGACCTGCCGACAACTGCGACGCTGCGTTGCAGCGCCTTTCGAGCGAGCCCGGTCGACCCGCACGATCAGATCCTCGGCCACTTCGCTCTTCGCGCACCATGAGTGAGGGCGAACGTAACGAAGACGCCAAGAAAGCCGAACCAAATGACCAGGAACACCTTCTTGTAGAACGCGGTCGATTTGGAAGAGATCCGCTTCACCGACGAATGAATGTGGGCACCTTCTTGCTGATCCTCAGGAACGTTCCAGCGGCAACCACGCCCTCGCCAAAACCACAGTCCACCCATGACCCAGCTGCCTGACGAAGAACCACTTGCTTCGGCGTGAAAGAGAACTCGATGCGACAGACGTCATCGAATTCGACGGTCTCGAAGACAGCCTTTCCATCCTTGACGGATATCCGCCCGTCCATCCCACCATTGCTGTTGGCCGGCGGACCGCCCCGGAGATCAAGCTGGAATTCGACGTCGCCCTTGCCGTGGTCAATCGTCCGAAGCTCGCTGTGGGGCTTCGCACCTGGCACTCGCCAGGTACCAGAATACGAGGTTGCCGTGTTGGCCTGGGACGGCACGAGCAATCCCAAAAAGATCGACACAAAGATCAGCACGCGCATGGCCAGCACCCTCACCAAAGAAGACGCCGCCCCAGTATTGCACGCCATCCGGCCGCTCGTGAGTTTGGCCTTCACGCACCCGGCGGCACCGCCGCCGGATCGCCAGCGCAGCATGGCGGCGGGCGATTCCCAGCTTGACCACCGTTTGGCCTCGTCCCCGGCGTGTCGTTGCCCGGCCGGGTGTTAGACTCCGCCCCTCGTGAAACTGGAAACTGTCCGTTGGGGGATCATCGGCTGCGGCGACGTCACCGAGGTGAAGAGCGGCCCGGGGTTTCAGCGCGCCCGGCGCTCGGCGCTGGTGGCGGTGATGCGCCGCGATCGCGACGCTGCGGCCGACTATGCCCGCCGGCATGCGGTGCCGCGCTTCTATGACGACGCCGCCGCGCTGATCGCCGACCGCGAGGTGGACGCGGTCTACGTCGCCACGCCGCCCTCGTCGCACGCCGAGTACGCGCTGCTCGCCGCGCGCGCCGGCAAGCCGGTCTACGTCGAGAAGCCCATGGCGGTCAGCCACGCCCAGTGCCGCGCCATGATCGACGGCTGCGCGCGCGCCGGAGTGCCGCTCTACGTGGCCTACTACCGCCGGTCGCTGCCGCGATTTCTGAAAGTGAAAGAACGGATCGACGGCGGCGCACTGGGCGCCGTCCGCCTGGTCAACGTCGCCCTCTGGCAGCCGGCGCGCCCGGAGCACGGCGATCGCGCGCGCCTGCCCTGGCGCGTGGTGCCGGCCATCGCGGGCGGCGGGCTGTTCGTCGATCTCGCCAGCCACACGCTGGACCTGCTCGACTTCCTGCTGGGGCCGATCGCGTGCGTCACCGGCGGCAGCGCCAACCAGGGCGGCCTCTACGACGCGGAGGACGCGGTCAGCGCCAGCTTCGCCTTTCGATCGGGCGTGCTGGGCGCCGGGACGTGGGCGTTCAATGCCGGCGAATCGATCGATCGTGTGGAGATCGTCGGCAGCCTGGGCAAGGTCGTGTTCGCCACCTTCAACAACGATCCGGTGACGCTGGTCCGCGATGGGCAGGCCACGACGTTCGAGATCGCGCACCCGCCACACATTCAACAGCCGATGATCCAGTCGGTGGTCGATGCCCTGATCGGCGGCGACGGCGCCGCCTGCCCCAGCACCGGCGAGAGCGCCGCCCGCACGTCGTGGGTGATGGATCAGCTCTTGGCCCCGGGAAACCGCTCGTGAACGCCCCGGCTGTGTCGCTCCCCACCATCAGCACGGGCGAGTTGATCGACCGCTATGATGGCTTCCTGCTGGACGCGTACGGCGTGCTGGTCAGCGCCAGCGGCGCGCTGGCGGACGCCGCGGCGTTCCTGCAGCGGCTGCGCGACGCCGGCAAGCCGTACCTGGTGGTGTCGAACGACGCCTCCCGCTCGCCCGCGACGGCGCGGGCCCGCTTCGAACGGATGGGGCTGGCGATCGCCGAGGACCGCATCCTCACCTCCGGCATGCTGATCGGCGATCACTATGCGCGCGCCGGGCTGGCGGGCGCGCCCACCATCGTGCTCGGCACCGAGGACTCGCGCGCGTACGTGCGCGCGGCGGGCGGCGTCATCGTCCCCCCCGACGACGACAGCGCGCGCGCGGTCGTGGTCGCCGACGACGACGGCTATCCGTTCCTGGACGCCGTCAACAACGTCATCAGCGTGCTGTACCGGCGCCTCGGCCGCGGGCAAGAGACGGCGCTGGTGCTGCCCAACCCCGACCTCGTCTACCCGGTGCGTTCGGGCACGGTCGGCATCACGGCCGGTGCCATCGCCGGGCTGATCGAGCTTTGCTTGCGCCTGCGCCAGCCCGACGGCGGCG
>DATKEU010000242.1:0-9479 GCA_035544495.1 Polyangia bacterium
CGCGCGCGCCGGACCCGATGTCTGAGCCCGCGAGGGAAACCCACCCCTCTCGCCGCCCCACCGGAGCGAATGGGGCCCGCCCTCACACCCGCCGCCGCCCGCCGTCT
The DNA here is from genome assembly GCA_035544495.1 of Polyangia bacterium. Taxonomy (GTDB): domain Bacteria; phylum Myxococcota_A; class Polyangia; order Fen-1088; family Fen-1088; genus DATKEU01. The sequence goes on from DATKEU010000242.1 coordinate 108, forward strand.
CTACAGCCCCCCCGGTGCGGTCCGCGCACCGTGATATCCTCGCCGACTGATGGTCGTGACGCTGACCAAGGAGTACCGGTTCGAAGCCGCGCACCACCTGCCGCGCGTGCCCGCCGGCCACAAGTGCGCCCGCCTGCACGGGCACAGCTATCGCGTGACGCTGGAGGTGAAGGGGTCTATTCACACGGACACCGGGTGGCTGATCGACTACGGCGTCATCGACGAGGCCTGGGCGCCCCTGCAGACCCGGTTCGATCACCACACGCTGAACGAGGTGCCGGGGCTCGAGAACTCGACCTCGGAGAACCTGGCGGTCTATATCTGGAACGCATTGCGCCCGCAGCTTCCGCACCTGTCGGGCGTGACGGTCTCCGAAACCCACGACAGCGCCTGTATCTACCGCGGGCCCTGACGGAAAAAGATGATTCACAAGTTCTTGCGCTTCCTGACGCTGAACCTGTGGGGCGACAACGGGCCCTGGGAGTCGCGCCTGGCGCTGGTCGCCGAGAAGCTCGACAGCCTGAAGCCCGACGTGGTGGCGCTGCAGGAGGTCCGCGAGGTGCCCGAGCGCATCGTCAACCAGGCGCAGGCGCTGGCGAGCCATCGCGGGTACGCCTGCGCGTACGCCGCGACCACCCGGGGCGTCAGCGGCGGCGGCGACGAGGGGCTGGCCATCCTGGCGCACGCGCCCATCGGCGCGCACGAGTTGCGCGTGTTGCCGCACTCGACGGCGACCGAAGGGCGGGGGGTCCTGTCGGCGCGGATCGACTCGCCCGAGTTCGGGCCTTTCTGGGTGCACACGACGCACCTTTCGTACCGCCAGCACGAGGGCGACAAGCGCGAGGAGCAGGTGCAGGCGGTGCACGACGTCGTGGCGGGGCGCCCGACCGACAACCCGCAGGTCATCCTGGGCGACTTCAACGCCGTCCCGCACGCCGACGAGATGCGCTGGCTGTGCGGCCTGACGACGCTGGGCGGGCGGCGCGTCTTCTATCAGGACGCCTGGGACCTCCTGCACGCCGGCCAGCCGGGGTACACCTGGGCGCGCGCCAACCCGTACATCGAACGGCTCGGTTTCCTGCGCCCCGACCGGCGCATCGACTACATCTTCGTGACGCCGCCCCGTCGCGACGGGCGCGGGGCGATCCACTCGGCGCGCCTGATGTTCGACGAGCCGGTGGTGATGCCCAGCGGCGAGCGGCTGTTCGCGTCGGATCACTTCGGCGTCGTCGCCGAGGTGCAGATGATCGCCAATCGGACGACGAACCCGCCGTTCGCCGTCGTCGCGGGATAGGCGCGCCGGTGTTCCGGCTGGGGCACGTCACCGATCCGCACTTTCGCGGCTGGGAGGGCGCGCGCGCCGGGCTTTTTACCGGCAAGCGGGTCATCGGGGCCGTGAACCTGGTCGTGAACCGGCGGCGCAGGCACAAGATGGAGCTGCTGGCGGCGCTGGGCCAGGACGTTCGGGCGCAGGGGCTGGATCACCTGGCGCTGACCGGGGATCTGTCCAACATCTCGCTCGAGGGCGAGTGGCAGGCGGCGCTGCGCTGGCTGGCGGAGGCGGAATTCGGGCCCGAGACCGCGACGGTGATCCCCGGCAACCACGACGCCTACGTGCCCGACGTGATGGAGAGCGGGCGCTTCGAGCAGCTGTTCGGCGCGTTCCAGTCGGCGGATCTGCCGCTCGATGCCGGCGCGGCCTATCCCTTCGTTCGCCTGCGCGGGCAGGTGGCGCTGGTCGGCGTCACCAGCAGCGTGCCGACGGGCGATCTCGGCGCCTGGGGTCAGGTGGGGGCGGCGCAGCTCGGGCGGCTGGCGGCGGCGCTGGCGGCGCCCGCGCTGCGCGGGAAGACGCGCGTGGTTCTGATTCACCACCCACCCGTGCTGCTGAAGGGCGACGAGTCGCGCAACCTGAAAGATCGGCGGGCGCTGGCCGACCTGCTGGCCGGCACGGGCGCCGAGCTGGTGCTGCACGGACACGATCACCGCGACCAGCGCGCGACGCTGGCTGGCCCGGGCGGGCACGCTATTCCGATCGTGGGCGCCGGGTCGGCGTCGTACACCGGTGGCGCCGATCGCCGCGCCCGCTACAACATCTACGAGATCGACGGCTGCGGCATCACGGTGGTGACGCGCGCCCACGACGAGGCGAGCGACACGTTCCGCGAGGTGCGGAGGGAAAAGCTCGTCTAGCCGGCGTCATGCCTCGGGCAGGCGCTCGGGGACGCCGGAGACGACGGTGGTGTCGGCGTCGGGGAGGAGGTCGGCGACGGTGACGCCCTGGATGCGGCGCTTGCGTCCGTCCTCGATGTCGGCGATCAGCGCGCGCAGCGCGGGCGACGTCGCGCCGGCCGCGATCTCGACGTCCGTCGAGCGGAATGCAGCCAGCACCTCTTCCAGCGAGATGGTGTGGGCGGGGCGCGCGGGGACGAAGCCGTTCAGGTCGCCCTGAACCTCGGCGATGAGGCCACGCGCTTTGAGACGCTCGGCGATGCGCTCGACGACGTCGGGGGTGATGCCGAAGTCGGTGGCCAGGCGCTCCTTCGCGTGGCCGGCGCCGCCCGTCTGGTGAGTGGCGGCGACCGCGGCCAGGAGCTGCGCGGCGACCAGACCGTTGATCGGCTCCTCGCCGCGGCGGCGGCGATCCTCGGCCTCCAGCAGGCGCAGGTTCTGCAGGGCGTGGGCGATCTCGGCGCCCAGCAGGACCAGCAGCCAGGAGGCGTAGATCCAGATCAGCACCAGCGGGATCAGGCCCAGCGGACCGTACACGCCTGAATAGCTCTGAAGCAGGACCTTCTTGGCGTAGGCGACGAAGGCGATCTTCAGCGCTTCCAGCATCACGGCCGTGAACAGGGCGCCCAGGATCGCAGCGCTCCAGGTGACCTGCGCGCGTGGCAAGAGGCGGTTCATCAGGATCAGCGCCGCCACCTGCAAGAGCAGCGGTCCGAAGTACTGCGAAAGCCCGCCCGTCCCGATGAGCCTCCCCGACCAGTAGAGCGAGAAGCCCGCCAGCGTCGGCAGCAGCGTCACCATCGCGTAGAAGGTGAGGAACTTGCCGATGATCGTGCGGCGCTGGCCGACGCGCCAGATGTCGTTGAAGATCCGCTCGACGTAGCTGTAGAGCGAGTAGCAGGTGACCAGCGTGAACAGCAGGCCCCCACCGCCCAGCGCCCCCACGCTGATGTGCTTCGAAAACGCTTCGATGTGTTGGGCGACGTCTTCCAGGTTGGGAAAGACGTTGCGGGCCATGAACTCGGAGAGGTGCGATTCGGCGTCGAGCGATCCCATGGCGCGCAGGAGGGAGAAGGCGATCGCCGTCACCGGCACCAGGGACAGCGCGGTTTGAAAGGCCAGGGCCGCCGCCTGCTGCGGGCACTTGTCGCGGGCCCACTGGGCCAGGATGCGCAGGGCCAGCCGGTAAAGGTAGTAGGCGGCGCGCGCCCGCCGCGACACCTGCTGCGTCGCCACCGCCGCGTAGCGGTTGGTCTCCAGGAATGCGCGGAAGCGGTTGAGGGTCGGTCGCGCCATGTCGCGGGTGCCGCATCATCGCACGCGCGGCGAAACAGCGTGTTTTTTGACCGGCGAGATCCCGGAGCCGATGCTGGATCCATGCTGGAACACACCGACGAGGCGCGCGTCTTCGAGGCGATGAAAGAGGATCTGCTGCGGCTTTACCCCGGGCGGTTCGCCGTGGTCTGCCGTGGCGAATTGCTGGGCGTCTACGCGTCCGTCGACGATGCGCTGCTGGCGACCTGCCGCGTGTTCGGTGACGGCGGCATCCCCGACGGCGCGCCCATCCTGATCAGCGAGATCGCCCGCACCGTCTCGGTGCGCGTGATGGCCACGCCGTCGACCCGCTTCTCCTCGGCCAGCGCCGCCGTCTAATTTTTCAGCGCCGACGTGATGGCGGCGAACGCGGCCGGCGTGCGGACCACGTCGCGGTGGCGGCCCACCGGGATCTTGATGACGTGGGGATCGGCGCCGGTCCAGGCGGTGGCGCTGGACAGGCTGACGCCGCCGTCGCCGTCGGCAAGGGCGGCGGCGGGAAGGCAACGCACCTTGCCTTCACCGGGCAACAACGCCCGCCGGTCGCGCACGACGACGCGCACCTGCGTGGGCAAGCCGGCGCCGCAGACGCAGACCAGCTCGCGCGGCGGCCGCGCCGCACGCATCGCCTCCCAGCCGGCGCGGGTGACGCGCAGGCGGTCCGCCATCACGCGCGTCCAGGCCTCCTCGTCGCCGTTGGCGCGGCGAAACACCGACATGTGCAGCGCCTTCCAGGTGCCGACGTCGTAGAGATCGAACGCCGCTTCGTCGAGGAAGCTGGGCACGTCGGGCGCGGGGATGGAATCCATGGCGCCCGGACAGGCCACGAACTCCTGCGGCGAGACGGTGCGGCCGAACGGCGCGAACTGGAACCCGCCGTGGAGGCAGGCCAGCGTCTCGACCGACCCGGCCAGCGGCGCGCCCGACGTCACCACCCGGCGCACCGGCAGGTCGCCGTCCTGCGCGTACGCCGCCCGCATCAAGAGGCCCCCGTTCGACAGGCCGAGAAGATCGATCTCGCTGCCGGCGGCGGCGGCCAGGCGGCGGATCTCGCCCGCCAGCGACTGCCCCAGCGTCATCGCCGACAGCCGCCAGTCGTAGGCGTGCAGGTGCAGCGTCTGGCCCGGCTTGTAGCCGATGCCCTCCAGCACGCGCAGCAGCGTGCCGAACACGTCGTACCGGAGGCCCGCGAAGATGGGGATCTGGCTCATCACGCGGCCGGGGCGCCCCCGCAGTCCGTCCAGCGTGCCGATGCGCGGGCCGCGGTAGAGGCAGCCGAAGGTGCCCCAGATGGCGCCCAGTTCGTCGTCGTGAATCTCGGTTCCGAACAGCGCCGGAATGACCAGCAGGGGCCGCAAGCCCCCTCATCGTATCAGAGTCGCCGGGAGCCCGAACACGCTCGGAATTGCAAAACCAGAACGGCTCCGCTAAAAACCCGACATGCGCTTTCACACCCGCGGGGTTTTTCCGCTGTCTTTTCTGTGTTTTTGCCTGTCTTTTTGCACGCTGCTGCCAGCATCGTGCGTCGAGCAGGACGACGACAAGCCCACCGAAGAGGACATGAAGGTGGCCAAGCAGAACCTGCTCACCACCGCGCCGACGCCGAAGTACGCCGTCAACGCGGATCTCGACGGCAAGGTCGTCTACCTGGGGATGGACGTCGATCCCGCGACCATCGAACCGGGACACGACGTCAAGCTGACCCACTACTGGAAGATGGTGGCCTCGCCGGGCGACGGCTGGAGAACGTTCACCCACCTCGAGGGTCCGAACCACCAGAACTTCATCAACGCCGATCACGCCCCGGTCAAGGGCAAGTATCCCGTCAACCGCTGGAAGGTGGGCGACATCATCCGCGACGAGCACACCATCCGGCTGCCGGCCAACTGGAGTCACAGCGTCGTCAACGTCTACACCGGGTTCTGGCGAGGGCCGGCGCGCCTGCCGGTGAAGTCGGGGGCGAATGACGGCGACAACCGCGTGCTGGCCGGCGCCGTTCCGGTCAAGGTGACGGCACCCAAGGTCGAGGCGCCGCGCAAGCGCTACGTGGCGCGCATGATCAGCAAGCCGATCAAGGTCGACGGCAAGCTGGACGACGCGGCGTGGGCCGAGGCGCCGTCGACGGGGCCCTTCGTCAACACCATGACCGGCGGTCCCGCCGATCAGAAGACCGAGGCCAAGCTGCTGTGGGATCGCAAGAACCTGTACGTCGCGTTCGACAACAGCGACACCGACGTCTGGGCCAACCTGACCAAGCGCGACGACAAGCTGTGGACGGAAGAGGCCGACGAGCTGATGATCGACGCCGACGGCAACGGCAAGACGTACATCGAGCTGCAGGTGGCGCCCAACGGCAACGTGTTCGACACGTACCTGCCGACGTACCGCAAGTACGAGGACAGCATCGATCCGAAGAAGAAGCCGTACTCGTGGAACTCGAAGATGAACGTCAAGGTTCACGTGAACGGCACGCTGAACAAGCGCGACGATCAAGACAAAGGCTGGACGGTCGAGATGGCCATTCCGCTGGAGGACGTCAAGGGGATGGCGGCCGAGGGACCGAAGCTGCCCCCCAGCCCCGGCGACGTCTGGCGCATCAACATGTTCCGCATGGACGTGCCGAAGGGGAAGGCGCAGATGGCGTCGGGGTGGTCGCCGCCGATGGTGGGTGACTTCCACGCCCTGGACAAGTTCGGCGAGCTGGTGTTCGGCGACGAGAAGGGGAACACGCCCATGCCGGCGATGCCGAAACTGCTGGGCGCGGGCGGGCTGGGCGTGCACGCTCTGTCGGCCGGCGGCCCGCACAAGATCGGCGCGGCCACGCTGGCCGGCGCCGCCAAGGACGCCGATCGAAAAGCGGCCGCCGACAAGAGCGCGGGCGAAAAATCCCCGCCCGAAAAGAAAAAGTAACGTTCGAAGGACGGCCGGGCGCGGCGCCGGAACGCCTCAGGAAATCGCCACGCCGGGCGGGAGCGGCGGCGCCACCAGCACGACCGGGCCGCCCAGCGTCCGGACGACCGAGAGCGCTCCGGTCGCCACCCCCGCCGCGCGCAGCGCTTCGACAGCGGGACCCAGACGCGCGCGATCGTCGCTGGACAGATCCTCCAGCGACACCGCCAGCCCGGCGATCGCTTCGTAGACAATCTGCGTGCGGTCGGCGGTGATCTCCAGGATGCGCTGCACGTGCGGCCCTCCGGCGGCCGCCCGCAGGCGCAGGCGATCGAGCTCGTCGTCCTCCAGCGGTTGCAGGCGGGCCTCGCGCAGGATGAGCCGGCCCACGCGGGGGTCGCGGGCGAGGACCAGCGTGCCCTGGTCCGTGCGCATCAGCTCGTAACCGGGGTCGGCGGGGCTGTCGGGGCGGGGGGGCGCGACGGGGGCGGCGGGTTGCGCGGGCGGTGAAATGGCGGCGACGGCGGCGCCGATTGCTTCGGTGGGCCATTGGCGGATCGCCTCCGCCATCGCCTCGGCCGACGGGAAGCGCTGCTCGGGCGCCTTGGCCAGCGCGCGCGCCAGCACGTCGTCGAAGGCCGCCGCCAGCTCGGGCCGCAGCAGCGACGGGCGCGGCGGCGGCTCCGAGAGATGCTGGGCGACGATGTCCGGGCCCAGAAACGGCGGACGGCCGGTCAGCGCCTCGAACAGCGTCACGCCGAGAGCGTAGATGTCGGCGGCAAAGCCGATCGACGAGCCGCTGATCTGTTCGGGCGACATGGTCGCCAGCGAGCCGATCAGCCCTCCGGTCTGCGTCTGCCCGAAGTCGGACAGGTGGGCAGCGCCGAAGTCGCTGAGCTTGGCGTTGCCGGCCGCATCGAAGAAGACGTTGGCCGGCTTGACGTCTCGGTGGACGATGCCGCGATCGTGCGCGGCGGCCAGCGCGGACAGCAGGTCCAGCGCCAGCCGCCGGACCGCCGCCGGCGCCAGGGGCCCGCTCGCCATCAGGCGATCGGCCAGCGTTCCACCGGGCATCAGCTCCAGGACGAACAGCCCCTGCGCCTCGTCGCAGTCATGGAGCGCGACGATGTTCGGGTGGCGCAGGCGGCCGGCGGCCTCGGCCTCGCGCGCGAAGCGCAGGTAGGCGTGGTGCTCGGCCCCCGTTCCGCCCGCGCCCACCGCCAGCAGCTTGACCGCCACCAGCCGCCCCAGCAGCGTGTCTTCCGCCTGGTACACGCGAGCGGTGGCGCCGCCGCCCAGCAGGCGCACGATGCGGAAGCGCCGGCGCAGCAGACCCACGTCGACGCCGCGACCGCCCGGGCCGTCGGAGAGGATCGCGGCCCGCTCGATGGCGGCGAAAGCTTCCGGCGCCGGCGGCAGCTCGGGGGCCTCGGCGCGCAGCCGCTGCAGGATCTCGGTGGCGGCGTCGCGAAATCCGAGCGCCAGGAGCTCGGCGCACAGGGCGCGGCTGGCGGCGTGCCGGTGCAGGGCGTGGCGCGCCGCCACCTGCAGCAGGCGGGCCGCGTCGTGGTGGTGGCCCATTCTCCCGAGCAGGCGCCCGAGGTGAAGCCGCGCCGCCGCCGCTTCGTCATCGGTGCCGTGGTGGACGAGCCCCTCGTAGATCACGCCGGCCTGGTGGTGATCGCCGCCCAGCTCCAGCACGCGCGCGGCGTCCAGGTTGGCGCCAGCGCGCCGGTAGTGGCCCGCCGCGCGCGCGAGATCGCCGGCGCGCTCGGCGGCGCGGGCGGCGTCGAAGTACCGCCCGCGGGCGGCGAAGGCGTCGGCCACGGCGCCCAGCTCCGCGGCGCCGTCGTCCTCCACCGCGGCGGCGATCTCGGCCGCCCGTTCGGGCAGGCCGGCGTCGAGCGCCAGGCGCACCGCCCACGCGCGATCGCCCAGCGCCAGCGCCAGCGGGACGGCCTCGCGAAAATGCCAGACGCGCTCGAGCAGTCGGATCGCGCGCGGCAGGTCGCCGCGCTCGACACAGTGGCGGGCCGCCTCGTCATAGGCGCCGTGGGCGACCAGGTAATCGATGATGTCCTGCGATTCGGCCACGCCCACCCGATGGTAGCGCATCGGGCGCGCGGGTTCGGGCACCGTCCCGTCTCTGGCCCGGGGCCAGCGGTTCGTCCGATCGCCCCGCCCGCGATCCGTGCTAGGAGAGACGGCGATGGCAGAGACGGTCACCGCGCCCGACCCGGCCGACGCCGGCGTCGGCGGCGCCCTGGGCGTGCTGGGCGGCAGCGGCCTTTACGACCTGGATGGCCTCGCCGGCGTGCGCGAGGAGCGCGTGACGACGCCTTTCGGCGAGCCGTCGGGTCCGCTGGTCACCGGCACGCTGGACGGCGCGCGGCTGGTTTTTCTCGCCCGCCACGGGCGCGGGCATCGCCTCTTGCCGTCGGAGATCAACTACCGCGCGAACGTGCACGCCCTCCGCCAGCTGGGCGCGCAGCGCGTGCTCTCGGTGTCGGCGGTCGGCTCGCTGCGCGAGGGGATCGAGCCGGGCGACCTGGTGCTGATCGATCAGTTCATCGACAAGACCCACCGGCGGGCGTCGACGTTCTTCGGCGACGGCGTGGTCGGCCACGTCAGCTTCGCCGACCCGACCTGCCCCGACCTGGCAGCGCTGGTCGAGGAGACCGCGCTGGCGAGCGGCTATCACGGCGCCACGCCCGACGAGCGCCGCCGCGTCCCGTATCCCGAACGCGGGCGGCGCTTGCACCGGGGCGGCACATACATTTGCATGGAAGGGCCGCAGTTCTCGACGCGCGCCGAATCGGACCTGCATCGCAGCTGGGGCGCCGACGCCATCGGCATGACCGCCGCCACCGAGGCCAAGCTGTGCCGCGAGGCCGAGCTGTGCTTCGTCAGCCTGGCCCTGGTCACCGACTATGACTG
>DATKEU010000243.1:0-8803 GCA_035544495.1 Polyangia bacterium
TGACGACCTGGTCGTCCTCGTTGCCCATCGGCTGGGCGCCGCTGGCAAGGTCGATGATGGCCAGCCGCCGGTGCCCCAGCGCCACCGTCCACCCGCCGGCCGGCGACGCCGCCGCCTGCACCCACTGCCCGTCACCGTCGGGGCCGCGGTGGGCGATGCGCGCCAGCATCGCGTGCAGGCAGCGCGCGTCGGGATCGCGCTGCACGAACCCGGCGATGCCGCACATCGATTACGCCGCCTTCTCGGGCGGAAACCCGATGCGCGCGGCGATGACGTAGGCGGTCTTGTTCTGCGACTCGAAATACGTCCGCGTGATCATCTCGGCCAGGATGCCGGTGCCCAGGAACTGAAATCCCATCAGGAAGCAGGTGATGGCGATCAGGAACAGCGGGTTGCGGTGCACCCAGACTCCCTGATCCACTTTTTCCCACAGCACGTAGAACGACACCACCGCCCCCCCCATCAGCATCGCGGCGCCGAGCCCGCCGAACAGGTAGATCGGCTTGGTCAGGTACCGCCGCATGAACCAGACCGTCAGCAGATCCAGCAGCACCTTCACCGTGCGCCGGAGGCCGTACTTGGAGTGGCCGGCGCGGCGCGGGCGGTGATTGACCACCACCTCGCCCACGCGCGCCCCCATGCTGCCGGCGATCACGGAGATGAACCGGTGCATCTCGCCGTAAAGGCGCATCTCGTCGGTCAGGTGCTTGCGGTACACCTTCAGCGAGCAGCCTAGATCGTGAATCGTCGCGCCGGTGATCTTCCGGATCAGCCAGTTCGCGATGCGCGAGGGGATCTTGCGCAGCACGACGCCGTCGCGGCGGTGCTTTCGCCAGCCGGTGACGAAGTCGTACCCCTCGCCCTCGTCCAGCTTGGCCAGCAGCGCCGGGATGTCGTGCGGATCGTTCTGCAGATCGGCGTCCATCGTGATCACGACGCTGCCGCTGGCGGCGCGAAATCCGGCATCGAAGGCGGCCGTCTGCCCGGCGTTGCCACGAAACAGGATCACGCGCAGGGCTGGCCGGCGCGCCGCCTCCGCGCGCAGGATCGCGCCGCTGCCGTCGCGGCTGCCGTCGTCGACGGCGATGATCTCGTACGTCCGCCCGATCTCGCGCAGCACACCCTCGAGCTCGTCCAGCAATGGAAGGATGTTCTCCTTCTCGTTGTAGATCGGAAGGACGACGCTGATGTCCATGAACGTCCGTGGCCTCTAGCACCACAACGCCGCCGCGAGCAAGTCCCGTTCAGGTCCGGCTGATTCAGCGTCGCCGTTTCAGCCAGGAGCGCGGGCTCTGCCCGCGCGGCTCACCTTGCGAAGACGCGGTGGATCCGCGGGAGTGCTTGGCCCTCCCACGCAGCGAGCGACACTTCAGCGCCGGGCGACCTTGCGTGGCCCCAGGCGCTCTTCCAGGCGGTCGAGCTCGCTTTGATAAAGGCCAGCGGCGAACGGGAACAACGTCACGTTGGCGGCGCCGGCCATCAGGGCGGGCTTCTCGATGGTGTCGGTCATGACCGACGTCCCGGCGACGACCCGGCAGCGGCGCCCCGATCGGCTGGTCAGCCCCGCCAGCACGCGGCAGGCCTCGAAGGCGTTCGGTCCGGCGACGCCAAGGTCCAGAAAGATCAGCTCCGGACGATAGCGTTCGGCCAGCATCAAGCCCGTGGCGACGTTGGTCGCCACCAGCCCGCCGAGATCGGCGTGCCGGCCGAGCACGGTGGTCAGATCCGGGCGCCCCTCGCCAGCGGTCGAGATCAGCAATACGAAACCCCGGCTGGCGGCCTCGATGCGCGCTGGATCGACTGCGAACTGCGCGGCGTCGGCGGTGATGTCAGCCGCCTCTGGTTTCGGCGGCCCGGCGCCCGGGACGACCACACCCTTGGCCCGCTTGCGCGAAACGTCGTCGGTACGCCCCACACGGCTCAGCTGCCGGTGGGCCTGCTCCGACGTCAGCGTCCCACACGCCAGCGCGATCAGCATCATGGTGTCGACATCGAGCGCATCGGCCAGGCGGACCAGGTACTCCGCTCGATCGACGTACATCTGTCCCTCCTTCCACCTGACAGCCCGCGAATGCTCGAAACCAAGGATGTTAGCGAGATCTCTCTCGCGGGTGTCGTTGCCTCTGAGCTCCCGAAGGCGCTCCATGCAGAACTTCCAAAGCTCCCGGGACGGAGGGTGGCGCAGCGTTTTCATGGCTCCTTTGTCCCGCCGGGCCAGCCAACGATCTGGGCCGCCCGACGAGCATTGCAAATGTTAGTGAACGAACGGAACCGGTCTTTTCCGTCGCAATCCGCGCAATCTGCCAAATATGAGGTCCCTAATGGCGGGAAGAGAATTTACGAAACAATCAGTGCTCTTGGCTAGATAGAAGTTTTGGCCCCGCGATGGTTAACGTGGGGGATGCCGAGGCAAATTGCAAGATAAAGCGTCCCGGGGGCAAACGGCTCGATAAAAGGTGCCAATTTGTTTACAGGCCGCGGAAGCTTCCGTACGTTACGGACGGGCGCATGCAGACCCGCCGCCGTTCGGCACGCTGGACCCTGGCCGCGGGCCTCGTCTTCGGCGTGGCCGCGCTGGCCTGCGGCATCGGCATCCAGCGCGATCTCAGCGCCATTCCGCCCGGCCAGATAGGCTTTGACGATATGTGCGGCCTGCAGGCGTACTTCGATGCGCTGGAGGTCAAAGTGGCCAAGCCGCCGGTGCAGGTCAGCGCCGTCGAGCTGGAGAGCGACGCAAAGCGGCCGGTGCGTGGCGGGAAAGCCTTGATTGCGTTCGCCGGCGACTTTCAACTGCGCCACCTGCGGCGAGTCTTGAACGAGAACTGGAAGCGCCTGCCGGAGGCGGTGGCGACCGCGAAGAAGATCGAGATCGAGGTCTACTGGTCGGAGAAGGCCGGCGTGCGGCGCGTGGTCACCGAGCGGGACGCGGAGATGATCATCAACCGCCAATCGTATTTCGTGCCCTATCACGTTTGCCTGTCCGAGCTGCTTTACGGCGAGCCCCTGTACCGGCAGCGCCGCGAGATGCTGGGCTTGCCCTTGCCGAATCAACCGGGCGCCGCCCCCGACGGCGGCGCACCCGACGCCTCTTCGAGCCACTGACCGGCGCGACGGCGGCGCCGGCGTTCGATCGCGGCCATCGCTCGTCGTAGAATCTCCGGCTCATGCCTTACGATCACAGAACCGTCGAACCCAAGTGGCAGGCTCGCTGGAGGGACGCCGGCCTGCACAAGACCCCCGACGATCCCGGACGCCCGAAGTTCTACGCGCTGGACATGTTTCCGTATCCGTCGGGCGCCGGCCTGCACGTCGGGCACTGCGAGGGCTACACCGCGACGGACATCATCACGCGCGCAAAGCGCATGCAGGGCTGGAACGTGCTGCACCCGATGGGCTGGGACGCCTTCGGCCTGCCCGCCGAGAACTACGCCATCAAGCACGGCATTCACCCGCGCATCACCACCGAACAGTCGATAGCCAACTTTCGCCGCCAGATCGACGCCGTCGGCTTCGCCTACGACTGGGAGCGCGAGGTCAACACCACCGATCCGGGGTACGTGCGCTGGACGCAGTGGATCTTCTTGCAGCTCTTCAAGCGCGATCTCGCCTACGAGGGGGTCATCCCCATCAACTGGTGTCCGTCGTGCAAGACGGGCCTCGCCAACGAGGAGGTCAGCCAGGGGCGCTGCGAGCGCTGCGGCTCGGTGGTCGAGCGCAAGGACATGCGCCAGTGGCAGCTGCGCATCACCCGGTACGCCGACCGCCTGCTGGCCGACCTGGACGAGCTGGACTGGCCCGAGTCGACCATGGCGATGCAGCGCAACTGGATCGGTCGCAGCGAGGGGGCGGAGGTCGTCTTCCAGACGGCGGCGCCCGTGGCCGGGCGCGAGATCCGCGTCTTCACCACGCGCCCCGACACGCTCTTCGGCGCGACGTACATGGTGCTGTCGCCCGAGCACCCGCTGGTCGACGCCATCACCACGCCCGCCCAGCGTGAAGCCGTCGCTCGCTATCAGGCCGAGGCGCGCCGCAAGAGCGATCTCGAACGAACGGATCTGGCCAAGGACAAAACCGGCGTCTTCACCGGCGCCACCGCCCAGAACCCGGTCAACGGCCAGGACATCCCGGTCTGGATCGCCGACTATGTCCTGGCCAGCTACGGCACGGGCGCCATCATGGCCGTGCCGGCGCACGACCAGCGCGATTTTGAATTCGCGCGCAAGTTCGGCCTGCCGATCGTCCAGGTGGTGCGGCCCGCCGACGGCGCGCCCGTCGATCCCGACCAGGCCTTCGTCGGAGACGGCGTGGCGGTGAGCTCGGGGCCGCTGGACGGCCTTCCGACGCCGGAGGCGAAGAGGGCCATCACGGCCGATCTGGAACGGCGGGGCGTTGGAAGAGGCACCGTCAGCTATCGCTTGCGCGACTGGGTCTTCTCGCGCCAGCGCTACTGGGGCGAGCCCATCCCGCTGGTGCACTGCCCGGGCCACGGCGCCGTCGCCGTGCCGGAGTCCGAGCTGCCGGTGCGCCTGCCCGACGTGGAGCGCTACGCGCCGACGGGAACGGGCGAATCGCCGCTGGCGACGATCGACGACTGGGTCAACACCACCTGTCCCAGCTGCGACGGCCCCGCGAAGCGCGAGACCAACACCATGCCGCAGTGGGCGGGATCGTGCTGGTACTACCTGCGCTTCCTCGACCCGCGCAATGACGCCGTCATCTTCGACCGGGCGAAGGAGAAGCAGTGGATGCCCGTCGACCTGTACGTGGGCGGCGGCGAGCACGCGGTGCTGCACCTGCTGTACGCGCGCTTCTGGCACAAGGTGCTCTTCGACATGGGCCTGGTCAGCACGAAGGAGCCGTTCAAGAAGCTTCGCCACCAGGGCACGGTGCTGGCCTATTCGTACCAGGACGCCATGGGCCGCTATCACGAGCTGCCCGAGATCGAGCTCCGCGGCGAGACCGCGATCCTGAAGGCGACCGGCGAGACGTTGAAGGTCACCGTCGAGAAGATGGCCAAGTCGAAGATGAACGGCGTCAACCCGGACGACGTCATCCGCGAGTACGGCGCCGATGTCATGCGCCTGTACGAGATGTTCATGGGCGAGTTCGAGCTGCCCAAGCCCTGGGACCCGCGCGCCATCGAAGGCGTCAACCGGTTCGGCAAGCGCGTCTGGCGTCTGGTCGAGAGCTTCGACCCGGCGGCGGCGCCGGCCGACGATCCGCACCGCGTGCTGCGCCACAAGACCATCAAGCGCGTGACGGCCGATCTCGAGCGCATGCAGTTCAACACGGCCATCGCGGCGATGATGGAGTACACGAACGCGCTGACCGCGGACGGCGCCACGCGCGAGGACGTCCTGACGCTGGTCAAGCTGGTGGGGCCGTACGCGCCGCACCTGGGCGACGAGGCGTGGGAAAAACTGGGCGAGAAGGGCTTCCTGCTGCAGGCGTCCTGGCCGACGTACGACCCGGCGCTGACGCTGGACGCGCTGGTCACGCTGGGTGTGCAGGTCGACGGCAAGGTGCGCGGCAGCGTCGAGATCGCGCGCGACGCCAGCGAGGCCGACGCTCGTCAGGCGGCGCTGGGCGTGGCCAACGTCGCCCGGCACCTGGAAGGCCGGGCGATCAAGAAGTTCATCTACAAGCCCGGCCGCATCATCGGGATCGTCTCCGCGCCCGGCTAGCCGAGATGCTGGCCGCGGCCGGCGTCACGGCACCGCCGGCGTGCCGCTGGCCAGCGCCGAGGCGACGAACGCGGCCCAGTCGGTGATCGCCTTCGGCAGCCGCAGGGCCACGAAGTCGCCGTCGTAACCGCCCGTGCCCGTCGGCGGCGCATACTGGAACGCCGCCGCGGTCCGTTTCGGCCCGTCGCCGCCGGCGAGGTTGTCCGACACCGGCCGGTTGATCGACGGCAAGTCGGTCGCTTCCAGCAGCGGGGCCACGCCCGGGATGCCCAGCGCGCGCGCGTTGGCGGTCAGGGCCTGCACCGGCACGTAGGTGTCGCCGGTGCCCCACGACATGAAGACGTGCTTCGACGCCACGGCCGCCGGCGGCCGCAGGACGATCAGCGGAGCGAAGCTCACCGGATCCGAGCGATCGAGGAAGCTCTGCAGCAGCACCATCACCGGGTGCGTCTCGTCCAGCGCCTCGCCCAGCGCCGCGACCAGGCCGGCGCCGACGTCGTTGGGGCTGGTTCGGTGCAGGATGCTCTCGGTCAGGTACGCGCCGGCGCCGGACAGCACCGCCGCCGGCGCCGCGCCGGAGACCGCCAGAGCCAGCTCGCCCGCCGTGCTGCCCTGCCCGTGCCCGAAGAAGGTCAGCGCGCCCGGATTGAACTTGATGATCGCCTTGGTCGGCGAGGCGGCGGCGTCGATCGACAGGCCCGCCACGCGGAACGAAGTCAGGATGTCGGCCGCCCCCTGCAGGACGTTGTCGCGCGCCGCGCGTGGGTTCAGCGGATTCCAGACCAGAACCTCGGGCGGCTTGGTCGATGCCCCGCGCCGCGCGCCGTGCTCGACGGCGTCGATGGTGAAGACCGCGCCCGGCTGCGCGGCGCCCGCCAGCTTGGCGGCGATCCCGTCGCTGATGCCCGAGCGAAACGAGCCGCCCGTGCCGTGCGCCAGGACCGTGAGCGGCCAGCCGGCGGCCGGCATGGTCGCGCCGCGCGGGACCGTGAGCGCGAAGCAGACGTCGGCGGTCCCGGTGGGCGTCACGGCCCCACCCGCGCCCTCGCTGATGCCGCCGCCCTCGGCCGCGGTCGCGAAGGGCGCAGCGCCGGCCTGGAAGATCGGCAGGCGAACCTTGCCGTGAATCTCGTCGAAGGCCGGGTTCAACGCCATCGTCGTCGACGGACAGGCGCGCGCCGGCGTGCCGTCGTCGCACGGCGACTTGCTGCTGCCGTCGCACAGGGTCAGCGCCGACAGCACGGGCGCGGGCTGCGCCGCGACGGCGGCCGCCAGGTGCTGCGTGTGGGCGGGGGCGTCCTGGACGGTGAACACCGCCGCCGCCGCCACGTCGGGCGCCGCGGCGCCCTTGCTCTTCAGCCAGTCCCGCAGCGGCTGGTAAGCCGTCCAGGCGGGCATCAGCCCGGCGTCGGCGGGCGCGGTCGCCGCCAGCAGCGCCGTCATGTCGGCGTCGGGTCGCGCCGCCACGCCCGCCATCGATTTGATCGCGGTGGTCAAGATCGCGCCGTACGTGTGGCCCGGCAGAAGCGGCTCCGCCGCCGAATTGGCCAGCGCGAAGTGGTTACGGCAGATGAACTTCCCGGCGTCGGGATTGAAAGACCAGGTTCGTCCCAGCTGCTGGCCCAGCGTCGGCCCCGGCGTCAGATCGATGTACAAAACCGAATCGCCGCTGGCGCTCTCGAACGCCATCTCGTCGGAGAAGCGAAACAGCACCGGCGCGATGGCGGAGAAACCGTCGAAGTCAGCCGTCCAGGCGTCGACGTACAGTTGGACGAGATCGACGCCCAGCGCGCTCGGCCCGGGACGCGGAAAATCCCCCAGGTTCAGCTTGCCGCCGCTCACCCGCGCGTCGTTGGGAAACGGCAGCCGAAAAAAGTCGGCCGGCGGCCGCCCGGAGCGCGGCACCTCGACATAGACGCGGAAGGGCCCCTCGTCGCCGCAGACCACCCCGGCGAACGGCGGAAACGCCGTTTGCGACGGCTGGCAGGCCTTGTCCCGCCCGCAATAAAGCCCGCCCGCGCAGTCGGCGGTCGACTGACAGACGGCCGCGACGCCGCCCTGCCCCGGCGCGCCGCACGCGCCGAAGAATCCATCCAGCTGGCAGCGCAGCGGCGGCTTGCACGTCGCATCGGCGCTGCACGCGTCGCCGGCGCCGTGCGTGCCTCCTGGCGCGCACTGTCCCGCCGGCGCGCAGTAAAGACCGGACTGGCAATCGGTCGTGAGCGAGCACTTGTCACCCGCCACGCCAACGCCCGTCGTCGCGCAGACGCCGAACACGCACGTCTGTCCCAGCGTGCAGTCCGCGTCGACCCGGCACTGGCCACCGTTGCCCGCGTAACCTGACGACGCCTTGCCGACGCAACCCGCGGCGCCGGGGAGCAGCACCACCACGACAACCGCGCGCAGCCCGCGCGCCAAACAAAAAGCCATGGCGTATCGTAATCGGGAATCGGGAGCCGGTGGACGGGATTGAACCGTCGACCTACGGTTTACGAAACCGTTGCTCTACCACTGAGCTACACCGGCGGCGAACGTGGCTGTGGGTAATTACGCCAACAGGGTGGGCTCGTCAACCGCCGCCGGACGCGTCGCCGCGCCCGCTCTGCCGCGCTCAGCGCCGGGGCGCTGGTTCCCAGACCGCGCGCACCAGTCTGGTCGCCTGCGCTTCGGCCGCGCTCGGTTTGCGGCCGTAACGGCCTTGCGCCGCCAGCAACGCCAGCGCCATGACCGTCGCCAGGCTCGCGTGCAGCCAGTAGCGACGCGGCCGCTGATCGGGCCCGCCCACGCCGAACGACACCGCCGCCAGCACCGCCGCCGCCAGGGGCGCCAGCGACCACAGACCCGGGGCGCCCAGCAGCCAACCCAGGCTGTACGGAACATAACCGGCGCCAAGCAGGGGCAGCGTCAGATCGAAGACCGGGTTGTCGTACTGCTCGGGATAGTGCGGGTAGATCGCGCCCGACAGCACGTTCAGGAACACCGACGGCAGGACCAGCCCCGCCGTGATCAGCGAAAGCGCCCACGGCGATCGCACCCGGCGCCAGGCGAACGCGACCGCCGCCGCCAGGAACGGCGTGACCGAGGCGATGTACCGCGGGCCCACGCACCATCCGGCGTGC
>DATKEU010000244.1:0-2082 GCA_035544495.1 Polyangia bacterium
GGCGGCGTGCCAAGCGCCTGGCGGCGATGCGCGACCAGCCGTCGGAGACCGCCGACGGCACGCCGATTCACCTGGCCGCCAACATCGAGATGCTGGAGGAGATCCCGATCGCCGTCGATCTGGGGGCCAGCTCCGTCGGGCTGTTCCGCACGGAGTTTTTGTATCTCGAACGCCCGGAGCTGCCGACGGAGGAGGAGCAGTTCGCGCACGCGCTGGCGGCGGTGAAGAACGTGGGCGGGCGGTCGGTGACGTTCCGGACGCTGGACCTGGCGGGCGACAAGATGCCGGCGTCGGTGCGCCTGCCGGTCAGCACCAACCCGGCCATGGGGCTGCGGTCGATCCGATTTTCGCTGGCCCGCACCGACATCTTCCGCACGCAGCTGCGGGCGCTGTACCGCGCGTCGGCGTTCGGCCCGGTGAAGATCTTGTTCCCGCTGATCTCCGGCGTGGCCGAGCTGCGGGCGGCCAAGCAGCTCTGCGCCGAGGTGTGCGCCGATCTCGCCCGCGAGAAGATCCGACACGATCCCAAGGTCCCCATCGGCACGATGATCGAGACGCCCAGCGCGGCGTTCATCGCCGATCTGCTGGCCGAGGAGTGCGACTTCCTCAGCATCGGCACCAACGATCTCATTCAATATTCGCTGGCCGCCAGCCGCGAGGACGAGCACGTCGGCTACCTCTATCACCCGATGCACCCGGCCATCCTGCGCGCCCTGTGCCAGATCGTCGCCGGCGCCAGCCGCTCCCAGCGGCCGGTGGCGATGTGCGGCGACATGGCGGGCGATCCGATGTCGTTGTGGATGCTGCTCGGGATCGGGCTGCGCAACTTCTCGATGGCGCCGCGGCAGATCCCGGTGGTCAAGTCGATCATCCGCTCGACCCGCATCGACGAGGCCGAGCGCCTGGCCGAGAAGGCGCTGCAGCTGCGCACCGAGGCCGAGACGGAGGCCCTGGTGCGCGAGGCGATGCTGGCGCGGTTCCCGGTCGAGCTGATCGACGGCGACGAGGAAACCAACCACTGATCCGGCGGGCCCAGAACGGCGACGGCGCGGCGCTGTCAGCGCTGTGGCGCGAGATCGACGAGCTGCACGGCGCGCTGGCCCCGCGGTACTTCCGCGTGTCTCCTAGATCGCCCGACGACTGGCGGCGCGTGCTGGCGGCGCCGCAGTCGGCGGTGTTTCTCGACGAGATCGCCGGCGACGTCAGCGGCGCCGTCTGGGTTCACGTCTACGACACGCCGCCCGACCCGCTGATGGTCCCCGAACGGCGCGGCTACATCGACGGCCTGGTGGTCGGGAGCGCCCATCGCCGGCAGGGAATCGGCCGCCGGTTGATGGACGCCGCGGCGGCCTGGGCGAGCGAGCAGGGCGCCGCGCAGCTGGTGCTGACCGTCTGGGCCGGGAACGCCGCCGCGCGCGCGTTCTACGATCGCCTGGGCTACGGCTTGCTCTCGGAGGTCTTGAACAAGGCTCTCTGACAGCGGCGCCTAAGCCGCCACGCCGGCGGTCGGCGGCTTGGCTTTTCCGATCCGCGTCCAGATCAGATACATGAGCGGCGCGAAGACCAGCGAGTACGACAGCAGATGGCCGATGCGGCCGTCGGGGCCCAGCACCTCGGTGGCGTCGTGGAAGGCCTGGCTGCCGTGGATGACGCCGCTCTCGGCCAGCTCGTGCACGCCGTAGATGACCAGCTGGATCAGGAACACGAACAGGAAGACCGCCGTCACCTTGAGGACCACGGCCATGTTCAGGCGGTGGCTGACGCGGCTCCAGTACCAGGCGAGCG
The DNA here is from genome assembly GCA_035544495.1 of Polyangia bacterium. GTDB lineage: Bacteria > Myxococcota_A > Polyangia > Fen-1088 > Fen-1088 > DATKEU01. The sequence continues at coordinate 1,786 of DATKEU010000244.1, forward strand.
CGCCCGCGATGACCAGGCCAGCGACGGCGCCGGCGACCAGCGTGGCGCCGTGGCCGGGCACGGGGGAGGCGCGCATCGCCATCGCCTGCACGCCGACGTAGAAGACGGCTTCCAGCCCCTCGCGCGTCACCAGGAGGGCGGTGACGACGGCGATGCCGGCCACCGAGCGCACCGACGACGGTCTGCTCTGATGGGCGACGACCTCCTCGACGCGCGATTCGATGTGCCGGCGCAGGTGCCGGCCCATGCGCATCATCTGCCAGAGCATGCCGCCCACCAGCAGCGCGGCGGAGAGCG